>JAYWEU010000080.1:0-36824 GCA_043779385.1 Pseudobdellovibrionaceae bacterium | reverse complement strand
TTCGGCGACCCAACCAAAACCAGATCAGGAAGAAGGCGGCAAGACCCATATTAATAAAGAAAAACAGTTGGCTGTCCACTTGATTTCCATTATTGGATGAGGAGCCCTTAGAGGCAAGAGGAGTTGATATGGCGGCACCAAATCCATTCGATCAGCAGCAAGCCATTCCCGGTGTGAAACACGTTATTGCCGTCAGTTCGGGCAAAGGCGGAGTTGGAAAATCTACCGTGGCGGTGAATCTGGCGGCAGCCCTAGGAAAAACTAAAAAAGTGGGCCTGCTTGATGCCGATATTTATGGTCCCAGTATTCCCCGGATGTTGGGCGCTCTTCATCAAAAACCGACAATCACGGCCGATCAAAGACTGGAGCCGATCACTCGGTATGGAATAAAGCTGATGAGCATCGGATTTCTTATCGAAGAAGACGCGGCCGTTGTTTGGCGGGGACCCATGCTTTTTAAGGCCATGGATCAATTTATTCGCGATGTGAACTGGGGTGAGCTGGATTACTTGATTGTCGATCTGCCACCGGGCACAGGTGATGTGCAGCTGTCTTTAGTTCAAAAAGTTCCTATCGCCGGCGCCATCGTCGTCAGTACGCCCCAGAATATTTCTTTCACGGATGTTAAAAAAGCTTTAGATATGTGGAATCGTGTCAGTGTTAAGATTTTAGGCTTGGTCGAAAATATGGCCTATATGCTGAACCCAGTGAACGGCGAAAAAATTCAAATGTTCCCAGCCGGTGAATTGGAATCTTATCTTCAAAAAAAGGATCTTCGAAAATTGGCGTCCATTCCATTTAACCCGACGGTCGGACTTTCTAGTGAAGCAGGGGTCCCACTTCTTGAAAGCCACAGCGCTTCCCTTGAATCGCAAGAATTTATCCTATTAGCAAATCGTCTCATGGAATTGGTCAACTAATCTTCGTTTAGTGACTCTAAATCATTGATATCTGGTGACCCTTTCTCAGGATGAAACGCATCTTTGAACTTTTTTGGGAATCTTTAGACGTGCTCTTGCAGCCCAGGCCTTGGTCCTGTTAATCTATAAATGTTGAACGTTAAGCCTGTAGAGGATGTTACAGGCGAGCTGAAGGAGGTTTCGGGTGAAGTATCGAATTCACGACCACCACGATGAAGCCATAAAGTGACGACGCTAGCAAAATATTTTAAGCACAGCCCTTTGAGTTTTCAAAATTTTGGTTCTTGAGAATAACACTCACAAGCACCTTTGAAAGCTGAAAGGGAAGTTCGTTTCCCTAGTAACAATTTAACAGGAGGTTCCTTAGCGGTTTACTCTTTAGGATAATATCCTTCTTTGCCTCAAGGCAAACCTCGCGAAAGCGTGGGTCGCAAAGCTAAAGGGGTTCTCCCGTCGCAAGGCGGAGTGCCAGCCAGCTGCCAAAGGTCAGAGTCACCCGAGGAAGGTGAGGTACAAATGGAAGGACTGACATATATCAACCAGGATCGGTTTCATTCCCCTTAGCCTGCGTGTTTCATCAAGGTCGATGGCTCGCAGGCACCCTTTTTTTATACTCATCAGCTAATAAAGTCTGTTACTAATTGGACGCTTGCGCGACAGGAATCAAGAGCATCGAACCGACAAAAAGTTTCGATGGGTTTTTGATCTTATTTTTTTGCCTTAACGAACCGTAGTCGACATTGTATTTCTGAGCGATCAAATGCAAGTTTTCGCCCCTTCGAACAATATGTTTTACAACCCGTTTAGCTTTGGAAGCAGGACCACGCAAGGCGGCCCGACGAGCTTGTTCCTTGTGGGAGCGACTTTCGTTGCGTCCGCCATTTTCGCTGGCTGTTTCGCCATTCGGTATTTTTAATTTCAAGCCGACCTTCAATGTGTTTCCACGTTGAATATTGTTGATCCTTTTTAATTGATCGACCGTCGTCTTATACCGTTTAGCAATTGTGAATAAGGAATCACCACTTTGAACGATATAATATCTAGCTGAGCCCTCAGCCACACCGACAACAGCTGATTGACCGCGAGGTGTTGCAGAAACATTGGTCTTGGCACTTCGTTGACTGACTGGCGTCCGATCAGGGACCGCCAACATCATTCCCACTTTTAACTTCTTACCTTTTGGAATGTCATTTAAATCGCGAAGATAAGCGACAGAGGTGCGAAATCTGCGAGCCACCGTATTTAAAGAATCTCCACGTTTGATGCGGTAATTCTGAACGTCGCCGGTGTCGGCAATGTACTCAACTTTTTCGACGGTGCTCTCATTCGCCGCGGCGATGGCACTGTCTTTTTGCCCGACAGGAATTCGAATATCCAGCATATTATTTGTTAAGGGTGCGATCTCTCCCTTAAACTTGGGATTCAAAGCTTTAAAGTCTTCATAGTTGTAGCTCATTTTATCCGCCATCACGCGTAAGTTGACGGGCTTATTCAGTGCGATACTGTCGAACTCGATGGGTGGTAAATAATCGATCTCTTTGAAATCATATTTTTCCGGATTTTTTGCAATCAGCTTGGCCGCGATATATTTGGGAATGTAATTGATCGTCTCCTTTGGAAATCGATTTTTCTTCGCTAATTCCCAAAAGTCGCGCGTGTATTGACTCATAACTTCTTTTTTCACGCGATTTTCGCCCACATTGTAGGAAGCCATGGCCAAATACCAAGATCCAAAAACACTATAAAGACCCTTAAAATAATCGGCCGCTGCTTGCGTTGCCAAAACAGGATCGCGACGATCATCCATAAAGCGGTCGATCTGCAAACCGTATCTTTTTCCCGTGCCGCGAATAAATTGCCAGTAACCAACAGCGGACGCATGGCTGACAGCTTGTGAACTAAAACCCGATTCAATCATCGCAATATAAAAAATATCTTCTGGAAGGCCATTATCCCGCAAAACTTTTTTCATTAATTTTTCGTATCTGGTCGAGCGCGCCAGGTAACGCTCCATATGCGGGCGCCCTTTTCCCTTAAAGTAAGAAATCCACTTTTCAACCAAAGGGTTCACTTCAGAAGGAATATTTTCAAGCTCTTCATCGACGACCTTAGGACCCTCTGGATCTGATAAATGGAAGGACTCGATATCTTTATTTGAATTAGCGTTTAAAGAAACAGGTGACGAGGAGTTTCCAGGACTGGATGATTTTCCAGTCGCACAAGCTGACAAAAGCACAGCCATGACGGATGCGACTAAAATGCCGCTGATGGTGCGAGTAACTGACATGAAACCTCCCAAGGCTTTTAGCGTATCAAATCAGCTCTTACTTCACAATCATAGAAGACCAAAAGACGGGCTTCAAAGTGACAGGACTTTTGTCGATCAGCTGATAAATCAAAATATTTCTTAAAATAGCCTTGATGTAGAAACTGGTTTCAGTCCAGGGTAATTCGTCGAACCAAAGCTCATCGATGGGCTCGCTGCTGTGTTTTTCTCTTAAAGCAGCGATCTCGGGGCGAAGTTCCAACCAGGACTTCAGTCGCACGGGCCCTGCATTGTAAGCCGCTAAAGCCATGGGAACATTTTGCGAAAACTGACGGAGCATCTCGGACACATAAAATGTTCCCATGGGGACATTCACTTCCGGTCGGTACATATCTTCTGGAATTTGCACCTTCATTTTTAATTTATGCGCAATCTCATCGGCCGTCGGTGGGATCATTTGCATCAGGCCCATAGCGTTAGAAGTCGATACGGCTCGCAGTGAAAATGCACTTTCTTGGCGCACGAGGCTGCGAATCAAAAAAGGATCTATGCTATATTTTTTGGCTTCGGGTTCAATCCATTTCGCATAAGATTTAGGATAACTTAAGCTGATAAATTTTAGATTTCGAAATGCCGAATCCTGTTCAACCAAGCGATTGGTCAGCAAAATGACAGCCGGTGACTGCTGGGCTTTTCCTAATAACTGCATCCACTTCCAAAGTCCGACAGACGTCACAGGCGTTGGCAGGCTTAAAATTTCCTGCTGAGCTTCCAGCACCCAACCATTTTCTGCTAAAATCTTGAATCGTTTCCAACTTTCTTGCTGAGAAGCCAGCAAGGGGATTTTTACACTTTCCTGAGCGGTTGATTCCGGCGTCGGTTCAGGAAATGAAATCACTCCGTCTTGCTTTTCCGCCCGCAGCTTTAGGCCGTAATAAGAAAAGGGGTACCTGTCGATCAAAGCATCGCGTTCAATCTCAGCGCTGGGGTCGTTTTTCTTTTGTAAACATCGGATTTGCCAATACCAAGCATTTAATTGAAAGCGATCTCGATCTGAATTTTTAACTTGCTGGAAAAACAAAGCGGCCTTTTCAAACTGCGCTTTCCGAAAAAAAATTAAGCCCTCACGAAATTGGGCCTCTAGAGCCTCGTCGGTGCTGGAGTGTTTTAAAATTAACTGCTCAAAAGCATTGATTGCTTTTTCATCGTCACCGACAAATTGCGCGGATCGCCCCTTGATCCAAAGTAAAGACGCCGTCTGTGCCGAGGACTCAAAGACAGGCAAAGCTTGCTCTGCCAAGATCAAAGCAGCTTTAAAATCACCGCGCCGATGAAGTGTCTGGGCCCAATCAATCCAGCGGCTGGGATCTGCCGAAAGCAGGTTCTTCAGGGATTCATCCTGCTTTTCTTTACTTTGAGAAAAATAAATTTCTAAAACTTTATCCTTATACTTTTTGGCTTGTTGACCCTGCGGAAATTGCCGAAGCGCTTGAACCATCAAAGCTTGCGCACTGAGGCTTTGATGGTCGGCTAATCGCTTTTGAATGTCTTCATCTATTTTTTGCTCTTGGCCGGGTTCTTTGGCCGTGATTATTTTATTCATGCGGGTTGGCTTTAACTCTAAAAGACTTTGGATTTTATCGGTCAGATTTTTTGAAGGATTTAAATCCTGACTTTGTTTTAAATAAAAGGCCGCTTCAGAATTCTTTTTTTGTGCGATTAAAAAATCGGCTTTTGCCGTCATCCAAATCGCTTGCTCTTCTTTTGACAACATCGGAAAATGCTTCACCCAGGTTTCAAGAATTTTCTCCTGAGCGATCGCCGTGCTGCTGTCCTCTAAAAGTTGAATCATCGTCTGTGTCCAGGCGTCTGCGAAAGAGGGCCTCCAAGGGCCTTGTTCCAATTTTAAGGTGGAAATCGAAGCAACGATTTTTTTAAGGTCGGCTGATTTTTTTTTACTTTCGGGCGCGGCTTGCAGACATTGTAGGACCGTGGTGGCCAACCAGCCCTTAATTTCTGAATTCGGCAAAAGTCCTTGGCCTTTTTGATAGCATTCACTGAATTCGCGCTGAGCTTGATGAACCTTTAACTGAGTCAGGGGTTTTAAGTGACTTTTACTCTTCATCTCGTCAAAAGCATTCAAACCCTTAAAGGCTTTTAATTCTTGATCGAGATCAATTTCAGTGACCGCGCCTAAAGGCTTTGCCAAAGCCATCGAAGCGAAAAACCAAATAAGAACTGTCAGACTGATTTTTAGCATGTTTTTTTTCACGGGGCTCTCGTTAATTAGGGTTACAGGGCTTCTTCATCCTGCTAAAACATCAGCGATGACGCAAGAAACTTCGCCTCAAATCACGCTTTGCATTCCGGTTTTAAATGAAGACAAAACCTTGCCAGGCCTGTTCAGCAACTTAACCTCGTATTTTGATAAATTTATGATTCCGTTTGAAGTTATTTTCTGCCTGGATCCCAGCACAGATTCCAGTGAAAAAATTCTGCAGGACGCTCATCGAAAAAATTCCTCTTTTCGCTATCTCCTTAATCCTCGACGACTGGGAAGAGCAAAAAGCCTTCTACGGGCTTTGAAGGAAGCGCAGTCTTCCTATATTATAGCGGCCTCTGCTGACCTGTCGATTCCATTGGGCGATTTAATGAAGCTTCTGCAATGTCTGAGCGAGACTAGCACTTCGATCGCCTTTGGAACACGGATTGACAAAAAAGATTCTCCTTTTTTAAGCTCAACATCAAAAAAAAATCGGCTTGAAGTGACCTATATGAATATTTTTTGGGAGCAAAAAAGACGACGTTTCAAAGATCCTTTTTCCCCGGCTTTCGTTTTTAAAAAAGAAATTCGGGATCTTTTGCTGCAAGATTTAAAAGCCTCAGGCTGGTACCTGACTTTCAGCTTACAAGATCAAGTCCTAGAAAAAAATATTCCCTTCGCAGAGATTCCAGTCTATGCCTCTGCGTCCCAAGAAAAATCATTTCCTTATCACCGCGAGCATTTAAGACTTTTCTGGCGGAGTCTCAGCCGTTAATGCCGATAACAGTTTTTGACTGAGAGCGCGGGCCTCTTTGACGATCTTTTTCAAAGATTCAGGCTCGGCGTATTTACTGACCATTTCTTCGGGAGCAAAAGAGAGGACCTGATACAGTTCAAAAGCTTTACTTAAAGGCTCTCCCAGCTCGCGGCGAACTGAAGGAGGGACCTTTTCGAGCAAACGATTGATCTCTTGCACCGCGCCTCCGTCCCCTGTTGCTTCCCCTAAAAGAAAATAAAAAACATTCATCAAGTCACTGCCGACTTTTTTATGATCATTAGTTTTAAGAGCGGCTTCGACTTTGAAAAATCTTTTTTCAACAAGTTCTTTCAAGCTTTTTTTACGTTGCCCCCAACCTAATTCATTTCGCGCCTTTAGCAAAAGACCCAGCGACATTAAAAAATAAAAACTTACCAAGACGGCGGGATGACCGGTGACGCCAGCCCAGGCCGTACTGATTTCAGATTCAGCGACAGGGGGCGGCAGCTGTGGAATTATCTTTTTTTCAACAGGGGCAGCGGCTTTATTTTGGCTGCCATCGCCCAGGGCGCCGACGGGAGCTTGAGTATTTTCAGAAATTTCCAAATCGACAGCGGCGGTTTTTTTCTGATAATATTTTTTTGTATAAGCGTCAAAAAGACTGACCGTAATTTCAGGGATATGCAAAATCCCTTTTTCCCGAGGGATCATTAAAATATCAAACTGCTTATAACTGCGCCCGTCTTTAAAAAATTTTGACTCTGATTTAGTGTCATAAATCTCGATTGTTTTGGGCCAACTGATGGCCGGCAAATCAATCAATTTTGCATTTCCGTAACCTTCAAATCGGACTCGTAAATTAAACGGCTGATTGACAGGAAACTTTTGTCCTTCGACAGATGTTTGGACTTCAAATTGGCCAACAGCGCCCGCAAAATCTTGGGGTCGATTCTCTGTGGGCAGAGGCTTCACCGTGACAGAGACTCGTTCGCTCGAGCGAGTGTATTCATTGGCCGCACCTAATCCAAAACCCTGCTCAGGCAATCGGACCCTTGATTTAATTTTATACTCATCGACGATCGCTGTTCCCGGTTTGATGGGAAACAGAGCGTGCGAAGCCAGCAAGGCCTTTCTATAAGGAACGCCATTGACCACTTCCTCGGTGAACTGAATACTTGGAACCTCTTCAATAATTTCTTTCCAAAAACCCTTCAAATCTGGAAACTTCACTCGATCTAAGCTTTCCATTTGCCCTCGAGTATAAATGTACCAAGACACATTGATTTGTTCGCCTTCGAAAACTTCTGTTTTATCAACTTCAACTTGGACAAAAAAAGCTTCATTGGGATTGGTCGGCAAGGTTCGGAATTGAGGATCCACCATCCGGCGGTTTAGCCCCTGATTGGGATCGGCCGGAATTCCTTGGCCGCCATTGTTTCCGGGCTGTGGAGCCCGTCGATTTAAAAGTTGATTGAACATCTCTTCTTCCAGTCGATCGATATCTTCCATGGAATTAGCACCGGGCCAACTAAACCCAGGCGGCAAATTGTTACGTGGTGCCTGAGGCCGACCACGGGGCTTTTTTCCAGCTCCGCCGCCAGTTCCTGAACCTGAGACCACCACCATAATAGGCTGCGTGCGATAAATTTTTCCACTGACTTTCACATCAAGGGCCGGGATCGAAAGTCGACCTGCTTTCATTGGCGCTAAGGCAAAATTAAAATCTTTTCGCCGTTGCGTTTCCCAATCCATCCCTGAGGGTGTCGACACCATTTTTTGACTGACAGACGTTGAATCCCAAGTGTTGTCCAAACGAAAGCCGTCCATATCTGTCAGCCGAGGGGATTCAATATCAACTGATTCATTGGATAAAACAGAGACCGTCAACGTGATCGCTTGTTCGATCGAAGTCTCATTGGAGTCAACACTGGCCTGAACGGTCACGGCCCCCGCCGAAACGACGAACAAAAAACTGATCGCAAATAATAATAACTCACCAGTCTTTGTCACGAGGTTGCTCCTTGCCATCTTTACGATTGTAATCCGCACGAATTTTTTGCTCTTGTTGTTTAAGCTCACCCAGTATTTTTTTAACATCACTTTCACTTAAATCACCTTTAAATGGCCGTGGCTGATATTTTTTATTGCCTTGGTACTCTTTGGGTTCTTCCTTTTTATCCTTATCATCTTTTTTATCTTTGTCGTCTTTTTTGTCATCCGGTTTTTTTTCTTTATTTTTATCATCTTTATTTTGCCCTTGACCGCCACCACCAGATTTTTGTTGCTGAATCAGAAGTTCAATATTTGTTTTTGTTTCTTGGGAACCAGGATTCAAATCTAATGCTTTTTGATACCAACCTAAAGCCTCATCAATTTTTCCTTGCTTCGCCAAGCCTTGGGCTAAATTAAATCGAGCCGCAAACTTGACCTGATCATCGGTCGCCTTTTCTTCCGCGAAGGCATATGATTTGATGGCCTTTTCTATATCCTTATTGGAATCAAGACTGACTCCTAAATTATTATGAAAGACCGGTTCGAAAGGTTTTAACGACAAGGCTTGAATAAAATTTTGCTGCGAACCAGAAATGCTTTCGCCCTTCAGCATTTTGACACCGTTGTTATTGGCTAGGATGGCCGAAAGCTCCTGCTTTTGAGTGCAACCAAAACATAAGATCGTCAAAAAAGTTCCCATCAGATATTTCACGCGGGTGGCACCTCGTAACGACCGCGCCAAAGACGAAAATGAGTGCGTCGATCACCCAAAATTAATTCGATCATTCCAAAAATAAATGCGAATAATAGGGGCCACTGGAAACGCTCGTCATACTGAACTGCGATGGAGCTTTCAAATTGCTTCTTTTCTAACTGAGCAATGTCGTCGATGACTTGTTTAATATGATTGCCGCCGAAAGTGGCATAGTAAAAAGAGCCCTGGCCTTTTTTAGCAAGCTCGCGGAGGGCATCACCTTTGACTGTTGTGATCACCGTTTGTCCTTGGCGATCTTTTTTATAATTTTTTAAATAGCCCATGCCATCACGAACGGGAATCGTGCCGCCTTTTTCAGTGCCGTAAGCGATCGTAAAAATTCGAACCCCTTTTTTAACTAACTCTTCAGCAGCCTTATTGGCGCCGGGCTCATTATCTTCTCCATCGGACGCCATCAAGATCACTCTTGTCACTTTTACGACATCGTCGGATTCAATGCCGCCGCGTTCAAAGGCCTTATCAGCGACGGAAAGAGCTTCCTGAAAACTTGTTCCTTGCGTACTGACCGATTCGGTACTTAAAGATTCAATAAACATTTTAACCGCTGCCGGATCCGTCGTCAGCGGCGAAATTAATCCAGCGTTACCGGCAAAGGCCACAACGCCAATTTTATTTCCTGGCATCTGATCGACAATCCGACTGAGCTCGGCCTTGGCTTGCTCGAGTCGGCTGGGCTTCACATCATCTGAAAGCATACTTTCCGATACATCCACTAAAAATAAAATCTCTACACCTTCTGTCTTAATTTCCTGTTTGCTCTGGCCGGCTTGCGGCCTTGCCAGCGTGGCAATCATTAAAAATAAAACAACCGCTTCCAAAAACCTCCTTAATCTTCGTTTTTTCACAGATAAAGACTTTGTCAAAAAAGGTGACAGCCTAGCACCAATTTTAGAATTTAGAATTTGACGCACTTGTCGGTCGCGCCAAAAAGTCAGGACGAGTAATGCTAAAAGCAACCAAAGCCACTTAAAGGCTACAAAATTTTCGAATCGAAACATTAGGGCAGCCTCCTTAACCACGTCCGGCTAAGAATCAATGACAGACAGTAAAGTAAAAGACCGATCCATAAATAAGGAGGAAATTTTTCTGTAAAACGTGTGAACTTATTAACATCCACTTTAGTTTTTTCTAAGGAATCGATATCTTTAAAAATACCCTCGAGCGAGTCCTCTTTCGAGGCCCGGTAATACTTGCCACCAGTTTCCGAGGCCATGCGGCTGAGAAGATCCGCATTCACTGTGCTTTCAAACGGCAGGTAAGTTTTAATTTTTTTTCCAAAAACATCTGTTTGATAAATCGGAATGCGGGTCGGCCCATCGTGCCCAATGCCCACGCTATAAACTTTGATACCATAACCTTTGGCAATTTCTAAACCTGTTTCAGGATCGATGGTGCCGCTATTGTTTTCTCCATCGGTCATAAAAATCATCACTCGGCTTTTGGCCGTCGAATCTTTCAATCGTCCAGCGGCATTGGCCATCGCCACACCAATCGCAGTCCCATCTTTAATATGAGCGTCTTTGGCTGTTGTAATTTCATCCACCCGGCTGATAAGCATCGGATAATCTAAAGTCGGTGGCACCATCGTAAATGATTCGCCGGCAAAAACCACAAGGCCGATCCGATCGGAATTTCTGCGTCCAACAAACTTCTTTAAAGTTTCTTTTGCTGACTCTAACCGATTCAAAGGCTTCATATCTTCAATCAACATACTGTCTGAAATATCCATACAGATGATAATATCGATTCCTTCAACATTTTTTCTGATTTTAGTATTGCCTTCGCGGGGGCGAGCCAGCGCCAGCACGACAAAGACCAGCGCTAGAATTTTTAGGACTTCAGGCAATAAGCTTAATTTTGCTTTAAAACCAGGACGTGCCGATTTCACTTCCTGCAAAGAACTAAACTGCAAGGAGGCTTCTTTTTTTCCCCGCCGCCATCGATTCCAGACGAAAGCTAGAATTAACAGAATCAGTAATAAAAAAGCACTTGGCGTATCCCAGGTCATCGCAGACGGCCTTTCTGCGCAATTTCGTCCCGGGCTTTTGATATTTTCTCTGCGATGACTCTAAAGTTTTCTGTCAGCTGCACGACGTCTCGACTTTTTAAGTTTTTTGCTTGGCTGGCTTTACTCATTTCAAGCATCAATTTTTTGAGCTCAAAACCATCACTTTCAAAAATTTCTGGATGATACTTTTTAACATCTTTTAAAATCTTTCGATCGGTCCACTTTAAGGCGGGCACTTTAAAGGTTCTTGTTAGAAACAATCGGAAGGCCTGATCGACTTCTTTTTGAAATTCAGAAAGAGCCTCTGCCGCCACTTCTTCGTCATAGAAGAGAGCCTTTTCTCGGCGCCAAAGGCGGTAGGCTTTGTGAACTTCCGCAAGGGGCGACAAAGCCGAATCATGCTTTCTAAGATCTTCGATTAAATTTTTTCTTTGAAAATAAGTGCGCAATTTTAAACCCACAAGGGTCGCTAGCAGAACTAAGATCAAGCCTAAAGTCAGCCATAAAGTCAGCGGCCAACTCATGGCCAGGGCCATGGGGCCAAAAGGTTCAACTTGGGCTTCTTGTTTTTGAATGACACTTTGAACTTCAAAGTTCACTTTTCCCAAATCAACTTTTTCTTCCCCTGATTTAAATTTTAAGGGCTGGAACTGTTGCGCCCCTGGCAGATAACTTGTCACTTCCAGCCGTAACTTTTCAGGAGTTAAAAAATTTGCAGAAAGAATTTTCAATGAATGAGGGTTTTGATTTTCGGCAAATTCAATGGGCCAAATTTCGGGGTTAAAGTTTTTAGGAAATTCTCCTTGGCATTCTAAAATAAAATGACGCCCGACCGTGATCACACCGTCTGGCAAACCTTCTATTTTAGGAATTTGTAATGCACATTCAGCCATGGGCTCTTTTCCTAAAATACTTTATCAAAGGATCAAAATAATCCCCTTGGGTCACCACATCAACCCGCTCGATCTGAGCCAGCCTGAGCATTTTATCTCGGAGGGCTTTGCGTTGCTTATGGGATTGTTTGTAGGAATCGCGGAAAACGGCGGCCGAAGTATCGACGGTGATAATTTCACCGGTTTCAGGATCTTGCAAATCCACTAAACCCCATTGGGGAAGTTCGTCTTCAGCCATATCTTGGACGACACAGGCGACCACATCATGCCGATCACCTAAAATCCGCAGGGCCTTATCAAAACCGTCATCAACAAAGTCACTGAATAAAAAAATAGCCGCGCGTTTTTTTAAAATTCCATTCAAATACTGAAGGGCGGTCTTCATTTTAGTCTGACTTGATTTGGGTTTAAAAAATAAAAGATCCCGCAAAATTCGGTAAACATGTCCGCGTCCTTTTTTTGGCGGAACAAAATGTTCAACCTGATCTGAAAATAAAAGTAAGCCCACTTGGTCATTATTTTTGACAGCACTAAACGCCAGCACAGCAGCTAAATGAGTCATAATTTCACCTTTAAAAAAGGCGCCCGTGCCAAAGTCCGACGAACCACTGATATCGACCGCCAATATCAGCGTCATCTCGCGCTCTTCTTCGAACTTTTTAATATAGGGTTTGCCGGCCTTGGCAGTCAGGGGCCAAGAAATAGCACGGATATCATCACCGGGTACATATTCGCGAAAATCCGCAAAGGTCATTCCCTGGCCTTTGAACATCGTATGGTATTCGCCGGCAAATATATTATTCACCAGCTTCCGAGTGCTGAGCTCAATCAGTTTAACTTTTTTGAGGACCTCAACCGGAAAATCCAAATCACCCTACCTCGATCTGCGATAAGATTTCTTTGATGATATCATCGGATTTTATATTTTCAGCCTCGGCTTCATAGGTCAGGATCAAACGATGGCGAAGGACATGGTAAATAATCGCTTTGACATCTTCGACAGTCACATACCCACGACCACGCAAGAACGCATGGGCTTTTGAGGCCCGAAGTAAGCTAAGGGTTGCGCGGGGCGAGCCACCGACTTGAATTAAATTTGCGACACGGCTCAGGCCATATTCGGTCGGTTTTCGAGTCGCCATCACGATTTCAACAATGTAATTCTTCACTTTTTTATCGACGTAAATTTGATCGGCGCGCTCAGCGGCTCGCAAAAGTTCTTCTTTCGAAATCACTGCTTGAATTTGCGGTCGTTGATTTTTTCCCATGCGCTCTAAGATTTCCATCTCTTCGCCTTTGGACGGATAATCAACGTTGATCTTAAACATAAAGCGATCCATCTGTGCTTCTGGCAAAGGATAGGTTCCTTCCTGCTCTAAGGGATTTTGAGTGGCAAGAACAAGGAACGGCACCTCTAGTTTGTAAGTGTGCTCGCTGATCGTGACTTGCTTTTCAGCCATGGCTTCCAAAAGAGCACTTTGTACTTTAGCGGGGGCTCGATTGATCTCATCGGCCAGGACGATATTGGTAAAAATAGGTCCCTTCTTAGGAGCGAACTCGCCACTTTTTGGATTAAAGATCATTGTTCCAATCAAGTCCGTCGGTAACAAATCGGGAGTGAATTGAACCCGCTGAAAATCTAAGGAGATCGACTGCGAGACGGATGCAATCGTCAACGTCTTAGCCAAGCCCGGAACGCCTTCCAGCAAGATATGGCCGCCAGTCAAAAGCCCCATCATAATTCCTTCAACCATTTCCTTTTGACCAACCACGACTTTGCCGATCTCATTCATCATTCGTTCGACAAATTGACTTTCTTTTTGAATGGCTGCATTCAGCGCTAGAATGTCTATTTCAGACACATAATCCTCCCTGATTTTATTTCCTCTCTATTTCATAGTTTTCTGTGGAAATTCGCAAGTTTAGACTTTCTCTGCCACGCCCTGCCACCGCTTGCTAAAGGACCCCAACCTAGGAGACAACTTTCCTATGATCTCTAACTCTACAAAAGTCTGGGTTTTCATTGTTGGTATTTGCCTTTTCTTTTTGGTCCTTGGCTATCGGCTGGGCGATCGCGTCGGATTGCTAGCGGGTCTGTTTTTTGCCATCATTTTAAATCTGCTGATCTTTTTTTATGGTGAAGCTCATATCTTAAATTTATTAGACGTGCGTCTGTCTGAAGGGCAAGATCCTTGGGGCCTTCAACCCTTAATTAAAGACTACTCGTACCGGCTTGGACTGAAACGCCAGCCAAGACTTTATATTTTGGAAGCCAGTTCAGCCGTGGCTTTTTGCATTGGCATCGCTTGGCGCCAACCTTGTATTTGCATCAGCGAAGGCTTGCTGAAAAGATTTAGCGAAAAAGATTTAAGAGCTGTTGTCGCTTATCAAATGAGCCACATCCGTCGCATGGAAACTTTTGGATTCGGTGTCACCAGCATTTTAGCGAATACCCTTGTTGGTTTGGGCCAATTTTTAGATCAATTCTGGCCGCCTAATTTTTTCTTAAATAAAAAACAGAAGCCTTTCTTAACATTATTGTCCCCCTTAGGATGGCTGATCATTCGTTCGGTTGTTCGAACTAAAACTTTTTATGAAAATGATGGCTTAGCCGCAGAGCTTGTTGGCGATCGACGCCGCGTTGCCGAAGTCCTTTGGCGGATGGAGGGACTGGCAGAGACCCAGCCCCTCAGGATTCCGCCCTGCACCAGTCACCTTTTTATGGTGAATCCGGAAGGCCTTGAACAAACAAATTTATTTTTAAAATTTCATCCGACAATGGAATCAAGGTTGCTAAAACTGGTGGGTTACTACCCTATCTAATTTTTCAAAGGAGACAATGATGGCCGATCAAAAAATGGAAGCCTCTTTTTCTATGTTAGTCATGTCCATCGCTTCAAGTGCGGCGATGTCATTGGGAATTGCACCCCACCCCGAAACCGGCCAAACTTCAAAAGATAAGGCCATGGCTAAATTTAATATTGACCTGCTTGTCGTTATGCAAGAAAAGACAAAAAATAACCTTGATGAAGAAGAGAAAAAATTTCTTGATTCACTGGTCACTGATTTACAAACTAAATATCTTCAAATGAATTAAAGCGGAGGCTCCATGAAAAATATCTCTTTAATAGTTTTTTCAGCTTTGATTAGTTTCAGTGTTTCTTTATCAGCTGAGACTTTACCTAAGACTCCGCCGGCTATGAAATTGAGTGATCCTTTACCAGGAAATTTATTTGTCGAACTGGCCCGTGTGATCAATCCGGCCGTCGTCAATATTTCAACCACGGCGAATCTTCAGCAGATGCGCGATCCGTGGCTGGATATGCTAGAGCAATTTTATGGTCAACGAAGATCCCCACCGCCTTCGAATAGGCCACAGCCTCTGGCCTTGGGCACTGGTTTTATTATTCACGAAAACGGTTTGATTGTCACCAACGCCCACGTTGTCCGCGGAGCCACTGGAATCACCGTTCAGCTTTCAGAAAAATCGGACAAGATTTACGAGGCCAAGCTGATTGGGGCCGATGATCGCAGCGATATTGCTTTGATTAAAATTAAACCAGATGGAAAATTACCAGTGGCCGTCCTGGGCAGCAGTAAAGACTTAAAAGTGGGTGAGTGGGTCGCGGCCTTTGGAAATCCATTTGGACATGGGCATTCCGTGACCAAAGGAATTGTTTCTTCGGTGGGTCGCGCGCTCGAAGAAATTAATAAGTTTCCATTGATTCAAACCGATGCCTCTATTAATCCGGGAAATTCGGGCGGACCCTTGGTCGACAGCAACGGCCTGGTGATTGGCGTGAATTCAGCCATTGATGCTCGCGCTCAAGGGATTGGATTTGCAATTCCAATTGATGAAGTTAAAAAAATAATTCCTGAATTAGAATCCCGTGGATCGATCCGAAAAGGTTACTTGGGTGTGGCCTTAGGCGATATGGACCCAGGCGCCTCTGAAACATATGACATTACTGGATCCGTGATTGTTAAAGTAGGAGCGGGCTCGCCGGCGGCCAAAGCTAAAATTCGACCTTACGACATCGTCACCGAATTTAATGGCCGCAAAATTAAAAATTCCACAGAATTGCAAGATGCTGTTTCAGATGCACCCATTGGCAAGAAGGTTTCCATGAAAATCGTTCGCCAAGAGGGAAATCGTTTTAAAACAAAAGACATCGAAATTACTGTTGGCGAACCGACCCATGATCAGCGCCTGAACCCAACAACTCCACCAGTCAAAACCAAAGGTCAAAAAGTTCCCTATGGGTTAGGATTTACAGTTTCAGATTTAAATGTCGAACTTCGCGAGCTCTTGGGACTGCCCGAAGATGTTAAAAAACCCGTTGTGGTTGAAGTTGAGGCCACCAGTGTTGCGGGCTTAGCTGGAGTTTCTCCGGGGGATGTTATTTTAGATGTTAATAAAACTGAGATTGCAACGGCCAGCGATGTTTTAAAGACCTTAAAAAAAGGCGAAAATTCTGTTCGGCTGGCTCGAGGTAACCGGATGATCTATATTATTTTAAATGCAAAATAATCCTGCGGCTGCTGACCTTCGAAAAGTTTATTTGGCCGTGACTGTGGCGGCTTTAGGGTATTTCGTTGATATCTACGATCTTCTTTTATTCAGTATTGTCCGAGTCTCAAGCCTTAAAAGTTTGGGGGTTGCCGAGGCCGCCCTCCTTGATCAAGGTGTTTTATTGATCAATTGCCAAATGGCCGGACTGCTTTTGGGAGGCGTCTTTTGGGGAATTTTAGGGGATAAAAAAGGCCGTCTGTCTGTTTTATTTGGCTCGATTTTTTTGTACAGTGTCGCAAATCTTCTGAATGGCTGGGTTCAAACAGTCGACCAGTACGCCGCCTTGCGATTTATTGCAGGCATAGGACTAGCCGGAGAATTAGGAGCTGGAATCACTTTGGTCAGTGAACTTATGCCTCGGCAGACGCGTGGCTATGGGACGACAATTGTAGCTTCTTTTGGAATCTTAGGCGCTGTGGCCGCCGCTTTTGTCGGAGACTCCTTTGATTGGCGGGTTTCTTATTTTATCGGCGGCGGCATGGGATTATGTCTTCTGGCTTTGCGGGTCGGCCTTAGCGAATCTGGAATGTTTTCAAAATTGAAAGAAACCAATCATAAAACCGGCCAGTTTTTTTCGCTGTTTCGTTCAAAAAATATTGTAAAATATTTAAGCGTCATCCTTATTGGAGTTCCAATCTGGTTTACAATTGGAATTTTAATTACTTTTTCGCCAGAGTTTGGTCGATCTTTCCAAATGTCTGAGATTCCCTCGGCTAGCAAGGCTGTGATGTTCACTTATCTTGCCCTTTCCATCGGCGATGTCACCAGTGGCCTGATCAGTCAGTCTTTTAAAAATCGAAAAAAAGTTATTTTAGGTTTTCTTGTGTTGCTTTCGATGGTCATTATTTCTTACTTTTTATTCGCAGGACAATCTTTAACGACTTACTACACTTTGTGTGGACTATTAGGTTTTGCTTCCGGCTATTGGGCTTTATTTATGACCATCGCCTCCGAGCAGTTCGGAACAAATATTCGCGCCACTGTGACGACCAGTGCCCCTAACTTTGTTCGCGGTAGCGTGATTCCCCTCACTTTGACTTTTCAATTTTTGAAACCGCTGATGGGTTTGCAACAAAGTGCGATGGCTGTGGGTGCACTTTGTCTTTTGATGGCCATCTTGGCTTTGACAAGACTTGAAGAAACTTTTTCTAGGGACCTTAATTTTCATGAAGAATACTAACCTATTTCATTATTAGGTTACACGTCTGTCACAAGTGACAAAAAAATAAATAGAATTATGTTGAATAGACATTGGGCGATATGTGACGGCTGGAAAGGCTTTCCCAATGAAGATTTGCGGCAACCTCTGTGCAAAGATTTTTTAATCCATTGAACGGTTGCGATGGAGGAACTTTTTGTGAAATCATAAGGTATCGGAGAAAACGAAATGAAAAATACAACCAAGAAACTAAAATATTTTTGTGCTATTTTCGTAACACTTGGACTTTTTTCCTGTTCTGAAGATAGCCCACGTCACTCTTCATGCACCTCCAAGTCTGCTGCACCAGACAAATCAACTGAGCAAAGTTTAAACTCACTGCAGCTATCAGCAAGTCAAAATGACCTGAACCTTTTATTAAAACTGTCTGATCTGAAAACTCAGCTGCCAAAATTTCAGGCAGCGATTGCGGCGGCTCATTCTTTGGCGCCTGATCTTGAACCTTTCCGAATTTCACAAGTCAGTCATGATATTATATCCCTTAGGATTGCGGCTCAATCTCCAGCTCGAGCTGTTATTGAATCCTTTATTCTGCAAAAAAAAGTTCTGTATGCTGAACCGAATTATAAAACTTTTTCGACGGAGTCCGGCGAAGCTTCTCACATTGAGAATTCTTTCGATCATAACCAAGCCGTTACAACAGCCAATGGGAAAGAAATTATTGTAGCGATCATAGATAGTGGCGTTGATTATACTCATAAAGATCTTGCCCCTTTCATGTGGCATAATCCCGGCGAAATTCCCAATAATGGAATCGATGATGATCACAATGGTTATATTGATGATTATTATGGTTATAATTTTGCTAATAACGATGGCAATCCCATGTCCGATGATCCGCAGGCCTACCATGGCACACATGTCGCGGGGATTGTGAAAGCCGCGGCTCAATTGGGCCGTGTCGGAATTAATTTAAAAATAATGGCTTTAAAATATTTAGATTCAAGCGCCAGTGGATGGACCGGGAACGCCATTAAAGCGATTGATTACGCGATTAAAAATGGCGCGGTCGTGATGAATAATAGTTGGGGCTCAAACAGTTATTCGCAAGCTTTGTCGGAAGCGATTGAAAGGGCGCGCAAGGCCCATATTCTTTTTGTCGCCGCGGCTGGTAATGGGGACTCTGCTGGAAATGGTATTAACATTGATCGCAATCCTTTTTATCCGGCCGCTTACACCCATGATAATATTATCAGTGTCGCGGCTGCTGGAGCCGGAGATTTTTTAACTAGGTTTTCCAACTATGGTCGAATCAGTGTTGATTTAGCAGCTCCAGGACTGAATATCCGATCGACCAGAAATGGAAATACCTACGCTGTCCTTAGCGGCACTTCAATGGCATCACCCTATGTGGCCGGTGTGGCTGCCATGCTATGGAATGCAAGACCCGATTTAAGTTATAAAGAAATCCGTGACTTGTTATTTAAGAGTGTTAATTCAGCTCAATTTTTATGGGGAAAAATTGCAACCTCAGGTCGCATTGATCCCGATCGAGCTTTAAATATCGCTAACAATTACACCCACAACCCCAATGATCTTGCGATTCCTGAATTTATGGATTCGTCGGCGTGCCTTCAGTAGGCGGAGCTTCCGGAGCATCGGGATCTGTGCCTGGCCCCGAATGCGGTGCCGATTCAATGATTCTTTTAACGACAGAATATAATGGTGAACCCGCCGCTGATGCTTGGCGCGCTAAAGTTCTCCACTCTGAAGGCACGGGACCATTGACGTTCCAATCTTGGCTATTGATGGCGGCTTCCCCACGGGCCATGGCCTGAGCACCCTTTTCATAAGTCCACATAAAATCAGGATGTGAATTCATATACCACTCACCGCCGATCACATTTTTATTGGCATCCAATTCTAGGTCATAAAGAAACCTTAAGGTTTTTGTTGGCGGCTTATTGCTAAGACCATGAGTGGGATTCACTTCTATCACAAAGGTTACATCCGTCACGACGCCGACAACATATTTTGCGTCACTAGACCGATAACTTCTAAACTTATCAATGGTGAATTGCTCGATAGTAATCATGGCCTGCATCAGGTGCCCCGTTGGATGCAAACTTTGTGGATTAAAGTAGGTCATTTCGTAAGAAGTAATTGGGTAATTCCAAACTTCCGCATCATAGGTCGCATCCATCACAAAACTTCGTTGATTAATCCCCAATTGATTGGTCAGTGTTAAAAAAAACGTGGCGGGGTTATTATCTAAGCATCCGGGATCGATGACTCGGCCATAAGAATCCCGATCAGGTCTTGAAGTTTTGCAGGCCGTTCCTGAAAATCGCGTCGTCGGAGACGAGTTCGCCCAGAGCATAGATTCTAAAGCCTTCACATCACTTTGATAAAAAGTAATGGGCATGCCACTCGCTGCTTTTAAAGTGATCGGCCCATTGATCACAGGTTGCATCATATGAGCGGCGCCAGCCCAACCATGACAGATTCCCATCCAGGTTTCTACAAAGCCCACTTTGTTCAAATAGTTTTGTCCCTGAGTCCACGAAAAATTTGTCATGGTCATAGCCGAATCTCCAACCAAGAAGTCATATTTTTCAGCGGGCGACAAGTTATTGATTTCGAGTTGGCTGCCGCTTGCGACAACTGCAGAGGCGGGAAAAGACAAAATATAATTGTAATTTTCCTGCCAAATTTTAGAGTTCGGAAAATGAGGATCTGCATATCGATCTCCTAACAGACCGTTATAGATGGGCCAGTACGAATCCGCCCACGGCAAATCCGATAACTGAGATTTAATTAAGCCTTGTCGATCTAAATCTGTGATCTGAGCGTTGACAGTTTTATTTTCCACCAAGTTTGTCGCCTGATCGCCATCACCCATCTTAGATAGAAAATTAAATTGTTGAGGTGATCTTGAAATGATTTTTTGCCGCATTAAGTTTCGTTCCGACAGTTGAGCACTGACATCTATATAGTTAATAGATCCTCGGCCATTTGATTTTCCATGAATCACTTCAGGTGCCAGCTGATCCATGGCTTTGGAAGGATTTTGATGAAAGCTGCGTAACGAACTTTCAATTTCTAAGATGTTTGTTTGGCCCCAACCCATTGCACTAGTTATTAAGACAAGACTAAAAAAATTCACAGATCCCCCCATGGATACAGATAAAATTGACCATCAGTGACCTATTAGCAATTCTCCGGCCATTGAAATTTAATAATTAAGAGATCATAACTTGATCACGAGCTCATCGGTTTAGGAAAATTGGGACTTTAGCTTGGGGGCACTCTTCCTCAAGATTGCTTAAAGCCACAGTTTTAAAACCTCAGACCTAGATAAATTCGAAATAGGGTGGTTCCAAACCTGGTCCAACGATTGCTCATCCAGTCGCTGCAACTTTAAAAATTAGCCAAAGTTCTTGGTTAAACTATAACAACCCTTTTAAGGAGGAATTCTATGTTTACTAAATCTGCATTCAAAGTCGGTTTTGCCGCACTTGCATCTGTCGGCTTCATGGCTTGTTCACAAAATGGATCATCTAATATTGGTGACCAACCGGCCACAGCAGCAACAGCAACGGTCGCTGGAGATTATACGCCAGGCACAGCTGTTCATAATTCCAAAGTGATTGGCACTTCTGAAACACCTGTTGGCACGGCTTCAACGAAGGAGCAAATCTATGCGATGTATCCTGAGTTGAAAGAGTATGCTTCTGAATTGCTTTCAGTGGATCGTGTTGCTGAAACCAATACGAATGATTTAGAATTATACTCTGGTGCCAAGTTACTGATCGTTCTTGGTCACACTGCGAAAGGTTTAGAAGTGATTCACGCCGCTTCTGGTTTCCGTGCTGAACACATCACTCACACAATGGGTGCTGCAGACCAAGCTCAGATGCCTAGCACTTTAAGTTTTGATCTGAAATCTTGCACAGCTGCGAAACAAGTTGGACAAGATAAAGGTCAAGATCAGGGTCAAGATAAAGGACAAATGGCTCCAGCTCCAGATAAGGGACAAGACAAGGGTCAAGATAAAGGACAAGTTGCTCCAACTCCTGAAACTTGCGAAATGATCAATGTGACCTTGAGCCTTTCTGAAGCACAAGCTAAGCAAGAGCAAGGTCAAGACAAGGGACAAGATAAGGGCACTGTTGCTCCAGCTCCTGATAAAGGTCAAGACAAGGGTCAAGATAAAGGACAAACGGCTCCCGTTCCTGTGCCTGATAAAGACAAAGATCAAGATCAAGGAAAAGGTAAAGCTTAATTATTTTATTTAAGATTATTTTTTAAAAATTAGAGAGTGAACTTGAACCTTCACTCTCTTTTTCTTTAGGAGCCACTCATGTCTGCAAGGACTGCATTCTTGAAAATAATAAATGCCGCCGTAATCACTCTTTTCTTCACTGGCTGCGGTGATAGCACAGAGTCCTCGAAAAATAGTGCGGCCCCGGCCCATTCACCAAATATTGCTTTAAATGAAATTAAAAATGCAAAGTGTCTTAACTTAGAAAAATATTTGAACCTTTTAAATTCTGGAATCGGGAATCCCATTGCAAGAAGAATTTCGACTTCATTTGAGGTTGTTCCATATAAAAAAAATCATATCACCAAAAATTTTGAACTTCGTTTAGCCTTAGGAAATTTTATTTTTGAACAGGCTCCTATATCAGAATTCAACGAGCTTAAATCTATTTCGCAAATAGATTGTGAAAAAGTGCTTCAAACAAATGAAAGTGGTCCTCAAGAATATAAAATTATTCGCTCTGGAAACGATTCGATCACGATCAGCAACCAATGGAATACTGAGCTGACCTACCAATGGGCCTCTCCAAATCATCTGGTTGTGACATCAAGTTTTGTGAATGGCGATTACCTTTGCGATGAAAACAGCAAAGGCCAGATCTCAGTCACAAAAGATATTTTTTGGGCGGCTGAGCTTGGTAACGACGACATTCTCCCAGCAGGTCTGATCAACGATTCTTATCTAGATCTTCTTACCGAAGCCACTGGATACTCAAAAAGTAATTTATTTTTAGGTCCTGAAAGCGCACCCGAAGTACCGGGCCTACCAACTCCATTGCCAACAGAAATTGCGACCTCCGACCTTTCAAGTCGAATTTACATTCATCGCTTGAAAGAAATGTCATCCATGCCAATCAAGGCCGAGGCTCTCGTCTGCAATTAATATTTACTCAATATTTTGGCATGAAGTTCCGTTGTCAAAGTCTCGATTCTTTGACTCAGCTTTTGAGTGACTTCTGTCAACAGAGTGTTTTGTTTCAACAAGCGAATTAAATGTTCAGTTTGAATCGCGGCCAGTTTTTCTCGCTCTTCGCTGACTTTCGCAATGACCTCTCTGTATTGGGCGTCGGCTTCCAAATGAACTTTATCCCGGTCAGCCTGTCTTATTTGTGCCAATAATATAAGAGGTGCGGTCGATGAAAGCGGAAAAAACTTTCCTTATTCGCATCAGGCTTATCTGAAACAACAGACTCCGATTTTTTTTCATAGCTCAATCACTTTAACCTTTCTCAAAAAATGCTGAATTTGTGCCTTACTACCCAATGTTGTTCCTGGTTGCGCTAAAGTGGCTGCCGATCCAGCTAAGCCCCACCGCAGCAGCTCGGTGTCTGAAAAATCCCCTTTAAATATCTGAGACATCATAGCCCCCACCATTGAATCCCCTGCACCAACAGTGGACCTAATCTTGAACTTTGGAATCCTTCCAAAATAAGATCCTAGCCGCGTTACTAAAAGCGTTCCGTGATCAACTGAAGATACGCAGATGAAAGGAACTAGATCCAATAATTTTCTAGCTTCTTTCTCTACCGCGGGAATTGTTTTCACATGAGTTCCCGTCAGACGATGAAACTCATCAAGGTTGGGCTTAATCAAAAGGGGTTGCGCAGAAATGATTTGTTTCAAAATTTGTCCAGGGCAGTCAATAACGGTCGGAATGCTTCTTTCCTTAGCCAAGCTGATTAATTTTTTCACGTGCTTGAATGTAAATCCATTTGGAAGAGAACCACCGACAGTCAGCAACTTTATATTTTCAGAAACTTCAAATAGCTTTAAAAGTTTTTGATTTTCGCGCTTTTCTATTTCCGGACCCTGAAAACTGAGACGGGTTTGCTGGTGGTCTCTGTGATTTGAAATCGTGACATTGATTCTTGTAGAACCTCGAATTTGAATAAATTTATTTTTTACACCTTCAAGGTCTAAAAGTTTTTCAACTTCTTGACCAATAGGACCACCCAAAAAACCTGTGGTAAGGACTCGCACACCTAATCGATTTAAAATTCTAGCGGCATTGATTGCATTTCCGCCTGGCGACCGAAGCTCTGCAGTCACATAAGACTTTTCATTTTGTTTAAAGCCGTCAACAGTTCCGCTCAGATCAAGTGACGGATTAGGCGTGATTGATAAAATCAATTGATTCGCGCTGCTCCGCTCAGTGGACATCTTTGGGTCCAACTAATGGAATCCAAAAAGTAAATGTGGAACCCTTCCCGGTTGCACTGACGACCGAAATGGCACCCTCATGTTGTTCGACAATTTTTTTTGCAATGGCAAGACCAAGACCTGTGCTCGTTTCCCCTTCTGTCGGGCGAACACTCGTCTTGCCAAATTCGCGAAATAATTTTGGTATTTCTGAAGCTGGAATTCCAAGACCTTGATCAGCAACTGAAAAAGTTAATCTGTCGTTCTGACACGAGACTGAAAATGTAATTATACTACCCCGCGATGAGTACTTTACAGCATTGGAAAATAAATTATCTAAAACTCTTATAACCTTGTGGCGGTCAAATTGCAGGATTGGTAGGGCTCCTAAAAAATGATCTGATTTAAATTCGATTTGCTTGGGTCCAGCTAAAACCTTTCCAAAGTTATCCATCTCCTTGCAAAATTCATCCAGTCGAACATCTTCTAAGACGACAATCTCTGCGTGGCGATCGAGACTCCCTAATTCGCTCAGTTCATTGAGTAATTCGAACATATATTTTGAGTTGCGAAGGAAGACCTGGAAAACCTCTTTTCCGTCAGGATCAAGATTTTGAAACCAAGGCTCACCCAGGGATAATTCGGCAAAACCTTGGATGGTGCTTAAGGGTGATTTTAGGTCGTGAAGAATCATATTCAAATTTCGTGTCTGCTCTTTAGCAAGATCAAAATCACGCCGTAACCGCCCGTGCTCCACAATCATCGAAAGTTCATCAGCAACTTCTATGAATCTTTGAATATGTTCGCTGCGATAGGTGTTCGGTTGACAACTTGAAAAAAAGACAATGCCAATTTGCTGATCTCCAGACCTGAGAGGGCATGTTAAACTGGATCTAATTCCATCATTGATAATGAGCTTAGTTGATAGTGAGTCCGGAAATTTCAAGGAGTACTCAATCAGGTCGTTGATGATCCGAGGCTCTCCCGTCGCTAAAATCTTCTGCAAGCTGCTGCCCTGAATGGGTGCCGAGTATGATAGCTTCAGATGGGTTACGGCAACTTTGGACCGAACCCACTTCATGCTCAGCTGGGCCTCTTCTCCGGAGCCTTCGACCAGAGCGATTCCAATTCGGTCGTAGGGAATGACGAGGTCAAGAGAATCAAAAACTAAATCCAAAACCTTTTGATAACTAGCGCCAGTCAAAAGTTTTTTATTAATTTCATTCATGACCAGCAGGAGTTGTGTTTGTCCAACATCGGAACCCAGCTGCTCTCCCACTAAACTAATTACTTTAGGCATTCACACAATCCTTTAAAAAATATTTAATTTTCACGGGAAAAGTATTAAACAGATCAAATGATCTTACATCCGATGACGCCATTATGATTTATTCTCTTAAATCTTCAGCAAAAAGGTCTATATCGTCCGGAATAGAACTGGCGAAAATTTCAAACTTCAAATTGTAACTATAACTTTATTTAAGTCTCCACCAGCTTCAAAAAGAGTTAGACTTTCAATCGTCGTCCTAGCGATGTCGTTAAGTGCTTCGTGAGTTAAGAATCCCTGATGAGACGTGATGAGCACATTAGGAAAAGTTAATAATCGAGCTAGCTCATCGTCAGCAATTCCAGATTCAGACAAATCATTAAAGAAGATACCGCCTTCTTCCTCATAAACATCGAGACAGGCACCACTTATTAAATGAGCTTTAAGTGCTTTAATTAATGCGTGCGTATCGATCAAGGCTCCTCTTCCTGTATTAATCAGGATAATATTTTTCTTCATAAGAGCCATGGAACTTGGATTGATAATATGTCTTGTCTTTGAAGTCAGCGGAGTGTGAAGGGAAAGAATATCGCTTTCACTAAATAAAAAACTGCGGTCAACATACGAAACTTTATTTTTAGTTGCCCATTGGCGATCTGGTTGGGTGTCTGCAGCTAGGACTCGGCATCCAAATCCACGCATTATTTGGCAAAAAATTTTTCCAATTCTTCCAGTACCGATAACACCTACGATTTTTGCATAAATATCAAATCCGACCAGTCCCTCTAAAGAAAAATTCAAGTCATGAACGCGGTTATGGGCTTTATGTATTTTTCGATTCAAGGAAAGAAGCAGTCCTACAGCGAACTCTGCAACGGCATGGGGAGAATAAGAAGGAACATTTACAACTAATATCTCTAACTGCAATGCACTTTTTATATCAACATGGTTGTAGCCAGCAGATCTAAGTAAAATCAATTTTACTTTAATATCTTTTAATATTTTGAGTGCACCCGCATCCGCCCGGTCGTTGACAAACAAACAGACAGCATCGCAACCTTGTGCAAGTATGGCCGTCATTTCAGTGAACCGCGTTTCTAGAAAACAAAGCTCATGCCTGCCATTATTCGCTAACTCGAGGGCCTCTCGATCAAACCTATGAGTATCGTAAACAGCAACTTTCATAACCCTGTCTTAGTGATGCCCAAAGGTGAAATCAAATAATCCTTTGTAAAATTTCCTCAAAAGATTTCTGAGCTATGTCACTGGGTCAATGAGTTATTTTGCCTCATAATTAGGGGCTTTTTTGTAAGAAAACGGAACAGGTCTTGCTACAAGCCATTTGATTGAATACTAGATTTTAAAGGACTACTGTCCTACTGCTTAGGATGGAGATCTTCAATGATGCCTTTAAATTTATTCACTACAAACCTAATTTTACTTTTTTTTATTTCGCTGGCGAATTCTAGCCCCGATAAAAATCGTTCTGAAAAAATAGATGGGCAAGAAAATGCAATTCTAACCGATGCTCCATCAGTTCCGATAGCCCTCTCTAGGAAAAATGCAACAAAGGTTATCGTGCATTTAGAAGTCAAAGAAGTCGAAGGCAAAATGGCCGACGGTGTGACGTATACTTATTGGACCTTTGGTGGAAAAGTCCCAGGAAAATTTATCCGAATTCGCGAAGGTGACCTCGTTGAATTTCACCTCGACAATCATCCCAATAACAAAATGCCTCACAACATTGACCTGCATGCTGTCATTGGACCGGGTGGAGGCGCTGCATCCTCAATGACAGCTCCCGGTCACAGTTCCGTTTTTTCCTTTAAGGCGTTGAATCCTGGCCTCTATGTTTATCATTGCGCTACTGCGCCGGTCGCCATGCACGTTGGAAATGGGATGTACGGACTCATTTTAGTTGAGCCAAAAGAAGGGCTTTCGAAAGTGGATCATGAATATTATGTGATGCAAGGCGATTTCTATACTCGAGGTGCAAATGGCCAACAGGGACTTCAACCCTTCAGTATGCAAAAAGCGATTGCTGAAAAACCGGAGTACGTTGTCTTTAATGGCTCGGTCGGAGCTCTTCTCGGTGAAAACGCGCTCACCGCAAAAGTGGGTGAAACAGTTCGACTGTATGTAGGAAACGGAGGTCCCAATCTAACATCTTCATTTCATGTGATTGGGGCCATTTTTGAAAATGTCTGGGCGGAGGGAAATACCAGCGCCCTTCTTCATAACGTGCAGACAACAATGATCCCTGCGGGTGGCTCAACTGTTGTTGAATTTAAACTTAGCACACCGGGAACATTTATTCTTGTCGACCATTCGTTAACACGTGCCTTTAATAAAGGTGCTATCGCGCAACTCAAGGTCACAGGTGACGATGACAAACTTGTTTATTCAGGAAAAATCAGTGATGAAGTTTATCGGCCTGAAGGATCAAACATCCGTGTGGCCGAGGAAGCCGCGCCTCTTCTGCCGATTGCAAAAACAAAGTTTGAGCGAATCTCTCGCGGAGAGGGAATTTATAAGACGAACTGCGCGGCCTGCCACCAACCTAGTGGTCAAGGCATCCCAAATGCATTTCCCCCTCTCGCGAAATCAGACTTCTTAAATAAAGACAAGATTCGAGTCATTAAAATAGTGACTCGTGGACTTAAAGGCCCGATTAAGGTGAACGGACACCTCTTCGACGGTGTGATGCCTGCGTGGAATCTTTCAGATGATGAAATTGCTAGTGTCATCACTTATATTTTCGGCTCATGGGGAAACTCTTCGAAGGATGTGACTCCGCAAGAAGTCAAAGCTAATAGAATCTTAGAAAGAAAGTCTGTACAAACTGAATGATTTGGTCCAAAAGTTTTTTTAAATTATTTTTAATATGCGCGTTTTCAATTTTTGAAATCGCCATTGCACAAAATTTAAATATCGAAGATAAGAAAATGAATCTTATTAAAGGTGGTCACTTCATTGCTTTTGACGCCCCTTCAAAAAAATTCCCCTTCAACGAGGCCCGTGACCTAACCGATACTTTCAAAGTTAAAATTTCCGTTTCGGCATTCCACTTGGATCGTTTTACCGTGACAAATAAAGAATTTTTAACATTTGTCACAAAAAATCATGATTGGCGAAAATCTAAGGTAAAAAGGATTTTTGCAGATGCTCATTATCTAGAAGAATGGCCCTCAGATCTTCAGCTCGGAGCCCTGAACCCGCATTCTCCAGTGACTCGAATTTCTTGGTTTGCAGCAACAGCTTATTGTCGGGCAAAAAATCAGTCCTTGCCAACAACTGATCAGTGGGAATTTGCCCTTTATGATAACGGCAAAAATAAAGACGAGGTTGATCAAAAAATTATTGATTGGTATGGAAAGCCTAACGAAGGTAAACTTTCTGCCATTGGCACAACAGGAAAAAACTACCAAGGAATTTATGATTTAGGGGCATTGATTTGGGAGTGGACCGAAGATTTCAGCGGCTTCTTAAGTATCTCAGATACCCGCGGTGGTGGAGCAAAAGAGTCAAATCTCTTTTGCGGCAACGGCAGTCAATTAGGGAATCCTGCCGACTATGCCGCTTTCGCTCGCTACTCTTTTAGAGCCAGTCTTAAAGCAAATTATACCATCGACAGTCTCGGCTTTCGATGTGCGAGAGGAAATAATCAATGAAATTAGGAAATCGTCTTAGTCTTTTTTTATTTGCCGCATTCTCCTCTATAACAGAAATCACAATCGCTCATGAAGGGCATCCATCAAATAATAAAATTAAACCGATGATGTCAGAATCAATCTTCAATTTAAAATCTGAATGGACGACTCAGGAGGGTCAACTTATTGCCATTAAAGATTTTCGCGGAAAGCCAACTATTGTCGCGATGATTTATACAAGCTGTGAGCAGGCCTGCCCGCTCATCATCGAGGACCTAAGAAAAATTGAAAATGCGTTATCAAAAAAAAGTGCTAGCATCCCTTTTCTTCTTTTTTCTTTTGATACCATAAAGGATACTCCTCTTAAGTTAAAAATCTTTGCACAGTCGCGAAAATTAGACCTCAATCATTGGACTCTATTTAACGGAAGTAAAAATGCAGTTCGTGAACTGGCTGCAGTACTAGGAATTCGCTACAAGAAGAATGAAAATGGTGATTTTGACCATTCAAATGTTATTACTTTGATTGATGCTGAAGGTCTCATTGTTGAGCAGCAGATTGGCCTTAATCAAGAGGCTAAGCCGTTCGAGGACAAAGCTTTCAAACTTTTGAATAAGTAAAGACTTAAGCCGAACGCCAAAGAGCCATAAAAATTTCGTAAGTGATTAAAATGATAATTGTGATTTCCATCCAGTGGCTTTTTCGAACATTGATTTCACCCTGCAAAAGATTAGACACTTGCGCTAAAATATTCATTTTTCGTGTCACGCTGTTTTGCCAATCAGAAAGTCGAAATCGGCGATTAGCGGCTCGGTAAATGGTCGCTAAATAAAAATCGCCAACAACTTTTAACGAGTTTTCAACCTTCTCTAAAAATTCTATAAATTCAATGTATCGGGTGCTGGCCTCTTCATAGACCCGGTCGTACCTGGAGCCAAATAAACGCGATCTTCTTTTTTCGATATCATTGTACAAATCAGTTAATTTTTGATCGAGCAAATCATCGTAAAAGCGCATTTCCATCAATTGTGTGACGGCAAATTCTAAAATATCGGGCACTTCACGGCCGCCGCCGGGCTCTACCACCAAGGCCGAATTCCATTCAATCAAGGCTAAATCCTGCTCGCTGTACTGATAAATATTTTCAACGAGCGATTTGCGAGTGGATTCGGAAAAATTCACCTTATCTTCTGCCAACAGTAAAGAGGCCAGATCCGCCGATTTCAATAAATCACTGGCGGTCACGCCATTTTCAAATTCTTCAAAAAAATAAATAATGTAATCTTCAAAAGAACCCCACGTGTTGGGTTTCTTCATGGCGGGGGCAATAGCTCCCACAATTTCCCGGGCTTGTTGCTGAGCGACTTTATCGACTTCAGAGCCTTCCTCTAAATCAAAAGCTAATTTCACAAGTTCTTCCCAGCTGGTGCCAGGCTCAATTTTAATTTGATAAGTCAAAGACAGGACTCCGAAATCTCTGACTTTCACAGTCACCTCGGCTTTGATTTCGCGGCCTTTGACGTTAATGACTTCTTCGCCAAGGCCAAAAGTCACTGGTGGATTTTTCATGACAATCCCGCGATCGATGTATTTGGGAACTTTGAAACGATCGGGACCACGATTATCCCGCAGAATGGCTTCAATCTGTGACACATTAATTTCTTCCGCAACATCAAAGATGCGATAAAGAAGCAGACAACCTTTTTTGATGGCAATGTTTTTCATAGCTTCACTGTGAACCTAAAAGAGGCTTCCTACAAAATAAAAACGCCCAGACAATCCAGGCGCTTATTTCCGAAGTTAATGAGTTGATCTCATTATTTTGGTGGGCCCCTCTCGGGGATATAGTCCAATTCCAAAAGTTGTAGTCTTCGGTTCATCATTACCACAATTCCTCCTGTAGAGTTGTCGATCTGAGTTTCGAACCTCATACGCTGGTTCCCTATTTAAGTATTGGCCTGGGATTCCAACGTCGACCCTTTATTCTTCGGCCGTTTGCGGGGCCACTAAAGCTGAAAGAATGGCTCAAAACGAGGATCCTAAAATGAAACAGAGCAAATCCTTGAAACCAAGAGGGAAAAAGAAAAGGAAAAGAAAATTTAATAAATAACTTGTTTTTTAATGACCTTTTTCAATTGCAACCCGCTTAAAATTGATTAGCATCAGCCATGGGGGTTTCATGGCGAATTTTGTAAAAGTGCTGATGGGTCTGGTTGTCTCAATGTTGCTTTCAACTCAAGCTTTCGCGTTTCCTGTTCCGGATGGGCGACTTCAGCCACAAGCAGCTGCTCCCAGTTTAAATCTTGATTATAATTTTGAAGGAATTGTTTCTTTGTCAAATTGCTCGGGCAGCTTGATTCGCTATGAGAACAGCCTGTCGACGGATCAGGCCCTTATTTTAACCAATGGACATTGCATTGAATCTGGATTCACGGCGCCAAACGAAATTGTTAGCCGGCAACCAACAGATCGCCAATTTAATATTCTGAATCCTAGGGGCCAAGCCATCGGCAAGGTCACGGCGACATTGATCTTGTATTCGACAATGACAAAAACCGACATCACTCTTTATGAACTGCGCGAAACCTATTCTGATATTTTAAGAGACTTTAAAGTCAGTCCTCTGACTTTGGCGTCAACCCATCCGCAGAAAATGCAGATGATCGAAGTGATCTCGGGCTATTGGAAGCGTGGCTATAGCTGTCAGATTGATGATTTTATTTATCAATTGAAAGAATCGCGGTGGAGTTTTAATGATTCGCTTCGATACAGTCAGCCGGGTTGTGAAACCATTGGTGGAACTTCAGGGTCGCCCATTCTGTTAAAAGGCACTCGCACGGTGATTGGTATTAATAACACCGGCAATGAATCCGGTGAAAGTTGCACGATGAATAACCCCTGTGAAGTGGATGCCGATGGCAAAGTGACAGCTCGGGAAGGGCTTTCTTATGGCCAGCAAACCTTTTGGATTTACAGCTGTTTAAATTCAAAAAATGACATTGATTTAAATCAATCAGGATGTCATCTCCCTCATTAAAAGGGAGCTTTCACAAATTATTTTTTGTCTTTAGGAACTTTAGAAGGATCGACGGTCACTTCAATTTCAACTCGGCGATTTTTCTTGCGACCCTCGGCTGATTTATTATCAGACACAGGATTTGTTTCCCCTAAACCGATACTTGAAACAGTTGTGACGGGAAGACCCGATGCAACTAAAACTCTCTTTACAGAGGCCGCTCGGTCTTCAGACAGTTTATTATTTACATCTGTTGAGCCCGTGCTGTCTGTATAACCTTTAACAGTTAAAATATTTTCGGGATATTTTTTCATGATATCAGCCATCTCGGTGATATTTTTCTGCGCCGCAGGCTTCAAATTTGCTTTTCCAGTGTCAAAAAGAATATCGCTTTTTAATTTTGTGACCAGACCGTCTTCGGTTCGTTTTGTTTCAGCAATCTTATCCAATTCTTTAGCCTGCTGATCCAAACGTCGTCCGACCACACCACCCAAGGCCGTGCCAATCAGACCACCGATTAAAATCCCTTCATTGCGCTTTCCAGAATTAGAACCAACAATTCCACCAAGAATCGCCCCTGCACCGGCTCCGATCCCAGCGCCCTTCAACGTTTTGTCGTTTTCTTTATTGGTCGCACAACCTGATGCTAGCAAACTTAAAACACTGACAATTTGAATCCATTTTTTCATAAGATCTCCTATTCTGGTTTTATAATCTTTTGACGCCAAGACTACTAGGCCCAACGCGAAAAGCTTCACCAATGGCTTCCTAAAATGCCCATTGCCCTTCCGCATAAAAGCCCGCGGATTCAATCAATCCCGACAAGACCGAATGGAAATGGGATTGCGTCTGCAATTTTTCGGCGCCAAAGCGTCGCTCAAACTCTTGTCGAATCATTGGAATTTGAGCCGACCCCCCTGTCAAACAGACTAAGTCCACCTGGCCCGAATGAAGTTGGGCTTGCGCTAAACATTGATCTAATGCAGCAAAAATCTTTTCTTTTGCAGGTCCCGCCCAATGTTCGAAATGGCCTCGCTCAAACTGCATTTGAATTTCTAAACTGGGATAATCAAATTGAAAATCAGAACGATCTTGTTCAGAAAGCCCCCGCTTTGTTTTTTCAATTTGTTCAAAGAAAGAAAATATTTGTTGGTCTTCAACTAAGACCAAAAGTCTTTCAATGGCCTCGCGGTCAATGGTGTCGATCGCACCTTTCTGCACATCACGAATAAATTCATAGGTTTCTTTTTCTTTTAAATGAACCGTATGGGCCGGCTGATTCAATCGTGTCATGACTGAAGGTGGCATGGTTAAAATATTTCTTCCCATCGAAACTTTATAGCGGGCTTGAGCGCCAAAAAATTCACTGAGCTTTTGACTCATAAATAAACTGTCCATGGCGTCTCCGGCTAAAGAGCAACCATCTAAACCTAAAACATGGTCTTTTTTAAAAGCATAAGGTCCCATGCGAATTAAAGTAAAATCAGAGGTCCCTCCGCCAAAATCTCCGATCAGCACTTTTTTCTCTGTGGTTAATTGTCGGCGATAGTCGAAGGCCGCGGCTAAGGGCTCAGGAACAAATTCAAAATTTTTAAAGCCTGCGAACTCTGCGGCTTTTTTCATGCGATGCAAAGCAAACTCATCTTCCATGACGTCCATGGAATAACGGGCGGGGCGGCCAATGACGGCACTGTCGACGGATTGCCCCAATTGCTCTTCGGCTCGTTTTCTGATTTCTAACAAAAATTGTCCTACAAGATTTTCTAAAGTCAGGACTCTATTTTCTAAGAAAGTTCCCAGATAACTTCGATTGGGCAAATGGGATTTGAAAGATCTGAAAAAGCGACCCTCCATTTCATTTTCAAGATACTTTTGAATGGCTTCCTGGCCATAAAAACATTGATCGGCATGGGGAAAATAAAGCAAGGTTCTAAGCAACGTTGGATCTGGGGCATAAGGATCTAGCCTCAGAGCCTCAACCCGCTGGCCATCCCGCCAAGCTCCTACGAGGGAATTGCTAGTTCCAAAATCAATGCCAAGGACTAATTTCTTCTTCATTGTGAAGACTCAGGATAACGAATTTCTAATAAGAATCAACTCCGTCAATTTTGAGTCATTTTGGTCCATTGACAGTCCCCCAACTCCCTTGCCATAACCAGGGTCTAAAATATCTTTGATGAGGTCCCAATGCGCAGTGCTATTTATCTATTAAGTTTCTTTTTAGTGAGTTCCAGCTGGGCGCAAAGCAATTCCTTAAAAACCCCGAATATCAGTGCGAATGCGCTTTTTCTGTACCGAAATTCAGAAAAAGGTAAAGAGGACATTAGCACCGTTCGAAATGGCATGGATCTTCGCGAAGCTGAAGTGGCTTTTGATTCAGATGTTGATCCTTACCATCGACTGAGTCTGCTTTTAAGCGTGCATCCCGAATACACTTATAATGCCGGCACAGATCGCATTGAACAAGTTTGGAAAATTGAGCCCGAGGAATTATTTGCCGAAAGCTTACAAGCTCCAGACGTCACATTAAAAATTGGCAAATTTAAAGCGGCTTTTGGAAAGCATAATCCCCTGCACACGCACGCCTTCCCTTTTGTCGATGCGCCGCTGATTAACACAGCCGCGATGGGTGATGAAGGTTTAAATGATGTCGGAGTTTCTGCCGCTTTACTTCTGCCGGCGCCTTGGTACAGCGAAGTCACCGGACAGTTTATTCGCGGCGAAGGAGAAAACGCCGAATTTTCTTCAAAGACTCCTTCCGATGGCGTGGGCTTGGTCCACTGGAAAAATCTTTTTGATCTGAACGATGATTCCACAGCAGAACTGGGTGCCTCTTACGTCAAAGGCAAAAATGACCTTGGTGGGCAGACGATTTTAACAGGAGCCGATGCGACCTATAAATGGCGTCCTGTTGAGGGCGGTCGTTACCACTCGGTGATCGTGAGCGGCGAATATATCAATCGATCGCTGGAACAACCCGGTGCTGCAGCTGAGAAAGTAAATGGTTATTATACATTTGCCCAGTTCCAATTTGCAGAACGTTGGTCGGCCGCCAGCCGTTTTGATTATTTGAAAATTCAAGATTCAGATTCTGGCTTTAATTCGCATTCTTTAACTAACGATACGATTTCACGATCAACCCTAGGCCTTAATTTTTCTGGGTCTGAATTTTCAGCTTACAAATTAGAGTACAGCTGGGGTCCAGAAAAAAAGATTTATTTACAAGCGAACTTTACCATTGGCTATCATCCTTCGCACTCGTACTAACGGAGATTTAAAATGAAACATATTTTATTTTTATTAATTGTGGTGATTCCTGGCTTTTCAAAGGCCAATTTAAAAGTTGTGACCACCACACCGGATTTGGAAGCTCTTGTTCGCAGCGTAGGCCAAGACAAAGTCGAAGTGTCGTCGATTGCCAAAGGCACCCAAGATATTCATCAGATTGAAGCTAAGCCTTCCTTTATGATCCGCTTGCGAAATGCGGATTTGGTTGTCAGCCAGGGGCTTGAGCTAGAAACAGCTTGGCTGAATCCTTTAACCGTCGGGGCTCGCAATCCAAAAATTCTAGCCGGGACAGCCGGCTTTTTAGAGCTAGGCCCAGGATTAGATCCCATCGAAATTCCTAAAGGTAATATCTCGCGCAGCCAAGGCGATGTTCATCCGGGGGGCAATCCGCATTTCCAGTTGGATCCCATTCGCATGGGCCAAGCCGCTATGATGATCGCCGAAAAATTAAGCGAGCTTGATCCCGGCGACAAAACTTTTTATTCTCAGCAAGCCAAACTGTTTCAAAACCACCTCCAAGAAAAAACTAAATTGTGGGAAATGAGAATCAAAAAAACCGGCCTTAAAGAAATCATTACTTATCACAAAACATTTGGCTATTTTTTAGACCGCTTTGGCGTCACTGGCGTTATGGAGTTAGAACCAAAACCCGGCATCCCACCCACCGCCGGTCATTTGCTAGATGTGATTTCAGTGATAAAAAAACGCAATATTAAATTAGTCTTAATTGAAAATTATTACGACAACAGCGCTGGGGAAAAATTAAAACAAGAAATTCCCGGGCTGGTGGTTCTTCGCGTGCCGGTTTCTATCGGTGGCGAACCCGACGTCAAATCCACAGAAGAACTGATGGAAAAAGTCGTTGCTGCCTTTGAGTCCGTTAAAAAATGAACGAAGCTTTCGTTTTTTTGGCAGCGCCGATGGCTTTAGCTGTGATGCTGGTGGGAATTCATGCCTACTTGGGTTTGCACGTTTTAGAACGCGACGTGATCTTTGTTGATATCAGTTTATCGCAAGTGGCAGCCCTTGGGGGCGCCTTAGCCTTATTTTACAGCGGCGAAGGCGATCGCGCGCTGTCCCTGACGCTTTCGTTAGCCCTTTGTTTAGGGGTGGCTCTTCTCTTATCACTGCTTCGCCATTTTGAAAAAAAGATTTCGCAGGAAGCTCTGATCGGAATCACCTATGCTTTGGCCAGTGGCTCTTTAATTCTTGTGATGGATCGTCTGCCCCACGGTGGAGAACATTTGAAAGAAGCTTTGATCGGAAATATTCTTTATGTGACTTGGCCCCAAGTTCTTGAAACTGGTTTGATATATACAGCCATCGGTCTGATTCACTACTTTTGCCGCCATCAATTTTGGGCGTCGTCTCGAAATCAGCAAAGGTCCTTTTTCTGGGATTTTGTGTTCTACCTTTTATTTGGTGTGGTCATTACATTCTCGACTCATCATGCGGGCGTTCTTGTTGTGTTTTCAATCTTGGTAGTGCCTGCGGCGATGGCTTGTCGGCTTTATACTTCAGTCAAAAATCGTCTT
>JAYWEU010000079.1:0-5975 GCA_043779385.1 Pseudobdellovibrionaceae bacterium | reverse complement strand
GAATTTTAAATTATTTTCATGAAAAAAATCCAAGCTTCCATGTGGTGTTAGTGGGCTCTAAAGATGAATTATCTATCGCTGAGTTAATTCACGAACATTGTCCCCAAGTGAAAATTATTAACTGGGTCGGGAAAACATCGATGGGGGACTTGTTTTCAATTTTAACTCAATCTCGCCTATTGGTCGGCTGCGACAGTGCGCCAATGCATATTGCTGGTTTTACAAAAACTCCATGTTTGAATTTAAGTCTTGGTTCTGTGAATTTCTGGGAGACAGGTCCTCGTTCTCCGCGAAGCTTTATCTTGCGAAGACCAACGGCCGATCAAGTTTTAACAGAATCGATCAGTGAAGCGATGATTGAAATTCTTGAGGGAAAAGATCCTGGCGGATTGATCAAGTATATTCCTGAAAGTCCCTGCTATTTGATGGAAGAATCAAAAGAGCAAAAATTTGGATGGGAATTAATTTTAGCCTTGTATATGGCTTATCCCTTTCCTAGAACTGAAAACATTGAATTTTTCCAAGGTTGTCAGAAGCTGCATCAGATCAATGAGGTCATCTTAGAAAATTTAAATGTAGTTTCGTCTAAAAATTTAGAACGCCTGAAGCCAATTTTAGATCGCAGTGATGAGATCATTCATAAGCTGGCTGAAATAGTTCCCCTTCTACGAATTTACTCAAGCTGGCTGAAGGCAGAAAGAGCCCGAGTCAAACCCGGGTCCATTCAAGATACGATTCAGGCAACAATTAAAATGCATCACACTCTTCGTTCGTTGATACGACCCTATGTTCTAGAAGAGTCAGCCTTAGCCCAAGGAGCCGCCCATGGACAGATTTAAAATTTCAGGAGAAGAGCTTTGCCAGCAGTATGAGGAGGCAACGCCACTGTCAAAAATTTTTAGTGATATTGAAAAAGAGCTTAAGCGAGAAAGCCGTGTGGTTTGTCAGTTTATCATTAATGGGATGGCTCTGCAGGAATCTGATGAAGTTAAATTTTCGACATTGCACCTGAAAGATGTCACAAGTCTTGAATACCTGAGTGAAAAGACGACAAGTTTAGTCGATGAGGTCTTAGAAGGTTGGATTAAAGCCTTACCGGACCTGATTGGAAAATGTGAAAAGCTGAGTGCAGAAATTCGAAAGAAAGGCATTCAACACCACTTGAAGGATGTCCGCGACCTTGTCGATAATTGCCAATTTTTGATTAGCAGCATTATTTCATTGAAGAATATTTTAGGAGATGCCGTCATAGCCGCAATTCCTGGCTGGGAAAAAGCAGAAACAGGGACCCAAAGCTCACTGCAGCAAGCAGTGGCCGCTTTTGAGAAAAAAGATTTTGCGGAACTGGCCGATGTGGTCGATTATGATCTTAACCACGGATTACAAATGTGGTTGGAGATCTTAGAAAGTGTCGAAGCCATCTATACCGGAAAACCAACTATCGTCCACCCAAAAAGTGGGTCCCGTGCTGTGGATCGGAAACGCATTTCAAACTAAAAAAAAATTGACGCTTGAATTTAACCAACAGTCGGTCGAAATTAAATCCTTGGATTGGAATGATTCCTTTGGAATGGCTTTTAATCAGTCCTATTCCTTGATCGTTGTCGAAGTCGCCGAACGTGGGCAGCTGGAAATTCTGGAAAGCTTGCGTCTACATCATCCCGATACCTGGGTGGGAGTGTTTTTTAATAAAGCCCCTCAAGAATTAGTGCACCGGGGATTGAATTCAAGCTCGATCCGATTTTTTATTGAATCTGAAGGCTCAGACCTGATTGAAAAGCTGAAAGTGCCTCTGCAGGAAAGACATTTATTTTTGCGACGAAACTGGCTTTTGCGAGAATATTACCAGCGCAATAAAAATTTAGAACTTTTAACGTCTGATCTTGAAAAAATTGTTTTCGAAAGAACTTTGCATTTAGAACAGTCGAATAAAGATCAATCAGAGCAAATTCAAACCGAACGGACCTTGATACGATTTATCAAAGAGATCGCATCGATGTCGGCAGTGGAAGATATCTTTAAATTTCTGAAGCGAGAACTTCGAAAGTTTCATAAAGTGGGCGAATTGGTTCTTTGCCTGCAGTCCGGTCATCGCAGCGAGATTTACTATTTTAGAAATGGCAGCGTTCAAAAGATGCTGCTTGAGAAGTCAATTAAGTTTATGGAAAAAGAAGACATCTTGACGGACGTGGCCTCGAAGGAGCTTGCAAACATTTTAGGTCGACCCTTCGCCAAAGCGGCGCTGTTTCCCCTATCTTTGACATTGTTAACTCAGTTTCATGAAAAATCAGCCAAGGCGCTGTTGTGTTTTGAGCATTCCCTGAGTTCAGACGAAATTGCTGGGTTTGAAGATTTTATTTCCGAACGCTTAAACCCTGTCAGTATTTCCTTGGATCGAGTCCAATTAGAACACGAGCTTGATATTTTTTCTTATCGCTGGGAAAAAACCTTTGATGGAATTCGCGATCCTTTGGCAATTATTGATATGCAGTACCAATTACTGCGCTCGAATAAAAAGTTTATCCTGGGCGAAAAAAATCATGTTTGTCACAAAGCTTTTGCTAACTCTGATGAGGTTTGCTTTGGTTGTCCCCTGGAGAAAGCTCTGAAAGATGGCACTCCCCAGATGGGAGAGGTCAGGGTGGGGCAAAGTATCTATCAGGTTTGGAGTTATCCTATTCGATTGCACCCAACAGAAAAACCCACAAGTTTTGTGAATCAATATGTGGATGTCACTCAGTCTCGAGAACTGTACGCGCGAATGCTTCAACATGAAAAGATGGGTGCTATTGGAACGCTGGCGGGTCATATCGCCCATGAGCTGAATAATCCTTTGACGGGAATTCGGTCCTTAGCCCAAGTCATGATCAGTGAAGAAGAAGGTATCGATGTTAAAAAAGATTTAGAGGAAATTGAAAAGGCCGCCGGTCGATGCCAACGCATCATTAAAAATCTTCTTGAATTCACCCGCGAAGGTGAAATTGAAAGAGAAAAAATCAGTCTCGATGAAATTGTCGAAAGAACTTTGCCCATGTTAAAAACGGCGCTGCGATCGCATCGCTTAATTTTAGGGTTAGAGACTAAGATTTTAAAAGTCGATATTTTTCCGCACCTCATGCAACAGGTGGTTTTTAATTTGGTGAATAATTCCTGCCAGGCAATGAACCAAGCCGGCCAAATCAAGATTTCGACGAAGCAAGTTGGTTTGAATGTCATTTTATCTGTGAGTGACTCGGGACCAGGTATTCCTCAAGAAATTAAAGACAGAATCTTTGAAGCTTTTTTCACCACAAAAAAAATTGGCGAAGGGACAGGCTTGGGCCTAAGTATTTCTAAAACAATCGTCGAAAAATGTGGCGGAAAAATTTCGGTTCAATCTGAATTGGGTCACGGCACGACCTTTCAAATTCAAATTCCCATGGCCCAGGGGTTTTCATGAAGGTTTTGGTGATCGACGACGAACCCTTGGTTCGAAGGTCCCTCTCGCGGGCCTTGCGGCAGCGAGGGCATGAAATCTTCGAAGCACCTGATGGCTTGCAGGGCTTGGAAATTTGGAGACAAGTTCAGCCTGATTTAGTTTTTGTTGATGTCCTGATGCCCGGAATGAAGGGTCCTGACGTGATCTTGCAAATGAAAAAAACGACGGCCAAGGTGATTTTAATGACAGCATTTTCTGGGGAAGAGATTGTTTCCGAGCAAGACCTGCCAATTGATTTGTTTTTAAAGAAACCCTTTGAGAATATTTTTGAAATTGTTTTGAAAGCCGAGGAGCTCTTGAAATGAGGATCATCGCCGGCAAATATAAAGGTCATCATCTTGTGTCGTTTAAGGCCGACCATATTCGCCCAACCACGGATCGGGTGAAAGAATCACTGTTTAATAAGCTGATGTTTGAAATTGAAGGAACCCAAGTCCTAGATCTTTTTTGTGGAACCGGAAATTTGGGGCTAGAGGCCCTGAGCCGGGGTGCTGAATTTGTCACCTTTGTCGACGCCCATCGTAAATCCTTAGAGATCACCCGGCAAAATATTGAAAAACTAAAGGTTCCAAAAAGTTCTTATAAGATCATCCAATTCGATGTTTTGAAGTTTCTTAGAAACTATACGGACGCTCCCGTGCAGATTATTTTCTGCGATCCCCCCTTCACTGAAAAGATGGCCCATGAGGTCATGCTGGCGGCCGATTGCAGTCCGGCTTTTGGTGAGTCGACAACTTTAGCCATCGAATCGGCCGGTAAAGAGAGAATTGATACTGACTACCCGACTTTAGAACGCTTTGATGCACGGGAATACGGCGATAAAGTACTTTCTTTCTTTCGTAAAAAAGTGAATAAATAATTCGTGAATAAAATCGCCGTTTATCCTGGAAGTTTCGATCCTATTACGCTGGGCCATGTTGATATTATTCAACGGCTTTCCCTGGTTTTTGAAAAAGTGATTGTCCTTGTCGCAAAATCTTCGACGAAAAGTGGATTATTTACCCCCGAGGAAAGAAAAGCGCTGATTCAAAAAACTTTGAAGGATTTAAAGAATATCGAAGTTGATATTTATGAAGGTCTGACCGTGAATTACTTAAAAAAAGTCAATGCAAAAGTCATTGTCCGGGGTCTTCGCGCCGTCGTTGATTTTGAATATGAAATGACGATGGCAAGTATGAATAAAAAACTTCAACCTGAATTTGAAACAATGCTGATGTTTGCGGCCCCTGAATATTACTATATTTCATCGAGGGGTGTGAAAGAAGTCGCGGCCAATGGCGGATCCCTTGAGGGCTTAGTTCCCGATCTCGTGATCCAGCCCTTGATTCAGAGATTAAAATTCAAACAGGAGGATTGATGTTATCCCGACGCGCTCAGAACTTAAAAACCTCTCCCACTTTGTTTTTGGTCGCCAAAGCCAAAGAGCTGCAAGCGCAGGGACACGATGTGATTTCATTGACGGTCGGTGAGCCCGATTGGGCGACTTTTTCTTCTCCTAGCGAAGCAGGGATTGAGGCCATTCAAAAAAATATCACTAAGTACACGGCCGCGAACGGAACCATTGAGCTTCGTAAACAATTGGTCGAGCAATTTAAAAAAGAAATTGGAATTACCTATTCGCCGGCAGCTGTCACCGTTGGCTCGGGCGCTAAATTTATTATATTTGCCGCCTTGCAAATGATTTGCGATCCGGGCGATGAAGTGATTATTCAAGCCCCTTATTGGGTCAGCTATCCGACGATGATTGAGCTGGCCGATGGAAAACCGTGTATCGTAGAAACCACGGAAGCCGATCATTTTAAATTATCAGCCAAAAAGTTAGCGCAAGCGATCACCTCTAAAACCAAAGGCTTTTTATACTGTTCGCCCAGCAATCCAACCAGTCTGATGTACACCAAAGACGAATTAAAAGAAATTGCTGAAGTTCTAAGAAAGCATCCACAAGTTGTGATCCTTTCCGATGATATTTACAATCGTCTGACTTTTGATGGCAGTGAGGTGGCTCCGCATTTACTGCATGTGGCTCCTGATTTAGCGGATCGTACCGTCGTGATCAATGGTGGATCAAAAGCTTATTCAATGACAGGGTGGCGAATTGGCTGGGCCGCAGGTCCCGAAAAATTGATTAAAGCCATGGGAGATTATCAAAGCCAGTCAACGGGTGCGGCCTCAAGCATTGCTCAGCATGCAGTTTTAGCAGCCTTAAAAAATTGTGATCACGATATTCGTGGGGTGAATAAAACTTTGATTCAAAGAAAAGACGCGGCCATTCAGGAGTTTAAAAAGCTTCCTCACATGAAAGTCAGTCAGCCGCAAGGGGCTTTCTACCTGTGGGTGGATATTAAATTTTATATTGGCAAAAAGCATCAGGGTCAGGTCATTGAAAATGACAAAGCCTTTTCTGATTTACTCCTGCAAAAGTTTTTTGTCGCCACTGTGCCTGGCTTAGAGTGTGGAACCCAAGGGTATTTGCGTTTAAGCTTTGCCATTGCAGAAG
>JAYWEU010000078.1:0-2221 GCA_043779385.1 Pseudobdellovibrionaceae bacterium | reverse complement strand
GTTCCTCCATTAAGTTCACTTCAGGACTTTTACATTTTATGGAAGAGTGACTAACGAACTACAAACGGGATTTCAGAAATTTGGCTTTTAGGCACAAGAAGAATTCCCAAGCGGGAACACGCTTTGCGTATTTCATCATTGTCAAAGTTGCCTGTGACAAGGCAGCGCGTGGCACCTGCTGGCATTTTTTCAAGCATGCTGAGTCCATTTTCGCCGCTGCCAAGATCGTAATCGAAAAGCAAGGTGAAGTTCTCGGGATTGGTCAGAACCTCATGCCTGAGTAAACCCAACCCCTTGCCATCAGCAGCAAAATTCGTTTGCGGTAAAAGCTTCGACTCATCCAACTTAAGCCTCCAGAGCTCACGGCCGGCTTCTTGGTCATCAAGTACATAGATCTTAGATTTTGAATTGAACTTCAACCGAGGGACATACCAAGCTGCACGATCTTTCACCGGCAACCGAATCGTTATGGTTGTGCCGACCCCAAGTACAGATTCAGCGAGAACCGATCCGCACCAGTTTTCAATGTGTTCTTTCGCATGTGAAAGACCGATTCCCGATCCATTTGGCTTACCAGATGAAAAATTCTTTTCAAAAATACGAAGTAAATTCTCAGAGGCAATTCCTTTTCCAGTATCAGAAACACTAATTTCGATGTCGCCACCGTTATCTTTTGCACGGACTAGGATTCGGCCATCAGCCGCCAAGGCTTCAATTGAGTTTGTTATTAAGTTTCCGAGTACAGCGCGAAGTTCAAATGGGACGTGAGCCACCAGAGCTGACGTGATCATATCGTCAATATCAAATTGAAGCTGTACGGATTTTGCAACGTAGAGGTTCAGTTCCCTTCGTGATTGAGCGAGGGTGCTATAGATGTCAGTTATAAACTGCTCAGATAATTTTTCATCAGGTCTGTCGTCGAGCTTCGAAATCAATTCGCGAATTTGTCCAATGGTGAGTTCCAGCAATTCCCGATCTTTTGAAACTGAGTCTGGCAATTTTTTTGGTATCCGCATCAATGCCGCAAGTGGAGTTCGAAGATTGTGGCGAACCTGTTGCGCTACTTCGCTCTTAACGAGCTGTTTTTCTACTTCGAGGTCTTTCCTAAACTGCTCACTTAATCGTCGCTTCATAAACTGAGTTTGGGGAATCGAAACGAGATTTAAGATAAGCCACAAATAAAATGCGTAGGGAATCAAGCTGAAGCGATCAAATTCAAAAGTGATTTTATCGGTTGAAACTGAAGATAAACTGACCTCGACAGGCACAGTTATCGAGTCGGTGGTAAGTGATTTCAAAAATCCAGCATCACTAAAAACGTCAGCTTTCGGCGGTAAAACAAATGAGCGGCCAGGTTGCTCAGACTGATAGTGAATCTTTTTAAAATTAGCTAGGCGCGCCTCTTGTAAGATCAGACTTGCCTCTCGAAAGTCGTCTAGCTTGACCATCCTTGATAGAAACCGTGTGGTCTCTTCCGCGACGGATTGAACGTGAAGCGTATTTAGCACAACGGACAATCCACAAAAAATCAAAAGCCCCATCGCCGAAATGATGTACTGCCGCTTTTCAAATTGCTTTATCCGCTGTGCGGGAGTTTGGTTCACTGAACTTCTCCTTCGGCTTGCAAAACAAATCTTGAAGTTCGCAGCGGCGCATCTTTTAAGATTGTTATCTGCGAATGAGAAACTTCGACATTTTTTAAAACTGGAATTTGAAAGGCATCAATTGTCTCGCCAGATTTTTCGTTTGTTGCCAGCAAAGGAACAATCTTTTCTAAAAAATTAGAGTCGATATGCCATGGGATAGTCAGTTCAGTAATTTCAATGTTAGTGTCCTTCTCGATAAGCCAAGCAAAATTAGGCAGGGCCTCAAGCAATGATCTACGCAGGCAATTATCTAAAGAGTCTGAAAGTGCAAATCCCAAGGACTGCTTTTGATTTTTAAATGATTCAATTAAACAAACGACTCCAAAAATATCGTCAGGAGTCGCCATGCGATAAAATGAAATTTCCGAGTTCGAATTTTGGCTGCGAAACTTTTCGGCCAACTCACAGGTTGCCGTGAGTTTTTGAAATGGCGTATGGTTTTGAATATGCTTTCCAAGATAAAATCTTTCTAGCGCTTCAAACCGGGCATGGGTGGTTGGATCAATCGTAGCTGCTGCTGCGAAACCGATCGAATCAAATCCTAATTTTTTGCAAATGAGTCTCTCAATTGCTTC
>JAYWEU010000077.1:0-2232 GCA_043779385.1 Pseudobdellovibrionaceae bacterium | reverse complement strand
AATTCGATAATTTCAGCTTATTGTCGTGAAGATTTGTTCATAAATTGATTCCTAAATCCATACGCGTTGACTGTTTTCAGGCCCCCAACAATCTTTGATGGGTGATGAGCGTGCATTGCGAATCAATTTTAAAACATTTCATCCTAGGAGATCTTATGAAAATTCTAATCGTGAACTTACTGGTATTTGTAAGCCCATTTGTTTGGGCGGCTGATGAGAATATCAGTACAATCCGTCAAGAAAATATGAATGTGAAGGATACGGGACCTGTTGGCTTTGCGCCTTTTATTGGAGTCGGTGCTGGCTTTACTCCCAAAAATGATGTGATCAATGTTGAGGGCGCCAATTCAAATATCAGATTACTGGGATCATTTTATCCGGAAAATCAAAAATCTGTTTTTGATCTTGGTTTTGGCGTTCTGAACCAAACTTTTTCCTCAGATCTTGTCCCCGAGCGGGCCGAAACTGGAGGAATATTGGAATATGCGGGACGATATCAATGGTCCAATCGGTGGCAGGCAGGTCTTGTGGGCAATACAGTTTTTGGGCGAGGCGCTTATTACGGAGCTAATCAAGCCGACGCGCAGTTTGCTGGGTTACAGGTGATTCGCGAAATCACTTTGGAAAAGGGTCGTTTAGCTCGGATTGGTGCACGTGCGATGCAGGATTTGAATGTTAATAAAGAAAATATTTATATGGGTATGATTGATTTTCAGTTTGGCTTCGGAGGTTATCATCGGCAGGAAGTTGCGGTTAGTAATCCTGCGGATTCAATGATTTCACCGCAAACCGATACGACACAGGTGACGGGTGCAACAACGACTCTGGCCGAAGTGGCGCCGATGGTTGAGCCTGTTGCAGAAATGAATTTAAAAGAGTTGGTTGGTAATCAAGCCGTGATCACTTTTAGCTCTAATAGTACCAAACTGAATTCCAGTGAAAAAGAAAAAGTGCAAGATCTTGGCACCCTGTTAAGCGAACATCAAAATCTTTTCGAGACCGTGGAAGTTGTAGGGTTTACAGATAATACGGGTCATGACGAAGCGAATATGAATATTTCAGTAGAGCGAGCCGCACAAGTGGCTTCTATTTTGGAGCAGCAGGGTCTAGCGGCTAAAAATATTCAGTTGATCGGAAAAGGTTCCAGTTCCCCATTTGCAGAAGGAACATCGACTCACGAGCAACAGATGAATCGCCGTGTAGAAATTCGATTATTGGGTGTTAGAGATCGGAATGAATTAGAAAACGCACTGCAATCGAAGTGATAATTTGAATTCAAAAAAGAGCTTCGCTGAACCGCGGAGCTCTTTGAAATCAGTTGCTGGCGATATCAGAATTGAGTGTATTTTTCTAATTCAGCACATCCACCGACCAACTGTCCTTTGTGGAACACTTGGGGAAATGTCGGCCAGCCACTCCATAGCTTAATCGATAAGCGTTGGTACCATTTTGAAAAATAGCTGCCATGTTCGATATATTTGTAGGCGATATTTTTACCGTCTAAAAATTTACGAGCTTTTTTGACCACTGGATTTTGCGACATGCCCACGATCACCCAGTCATTTTTTTGCAAAGATTGTTCAATCTCTTGAACAATCTCGGGGTGAAAATTTTTGATGGCCTGCTGGGCTTGCGGGGCTACTTTATCGGCGCCTAAAATTTTTCTCATGAGTTCTCCTGTGTGAATTGTCTTTTTAAAAGTTGATAATAAAGGCCGTCAATTTGACGGGCAAGATCCTCATGCCGGCCAGTTTGAACAATTTTCCCTTCGTGGACAACGAAAATCACGTCAGCAGTCTTTACAGTCGCCAAGCGATGGGCGATGACTAAAGTGGTTCGCCCTTGCATCAGCCGCTGTAAGGCTTCTTGTACCAAGTGTTCGCTGGCTGTATCAAGACTGCTTGTGGCTTCATCTAAGATTAAGATCTTTGGATTTTTTAATAAAGCCCTAGCGATAGCGACGCGCTGTTTTTGGCCCCCTGAAAGCTGGATGCCTTTTTCGCCGACAGAGGTTTTAAATTTTTCTGGAAAGCCTAAAATAAATTCCGCAGCGTTAGCCGCCTGAGCCGCAGACTTAACTTCATCATCGCTGGCGGTGGGTCGGCCATAGCGAATATTTTCTTCGATAGTCGTTGAAATTAAAACGGGTTCTTGCGCAACAATTCCTATGTTTTCACGAAGCCAACTGGGTTGAAGGGTTTGAAGATCGATTCCATCCAAAAGAATTTGCCC
>JAYWEU010000076.1:0-2257 GCA_043779385.1 Pseudobdellovibrionaceae bacterium | reverse complement strand
AGTCTGTCACCACATTGTGACCAAAGACTTGAACCTGACCGGTGGTGGGTTTTTCTAATGTCGTAATGATACAAATAATCGATGTTTTTCCAGCGCCGTTGGGGCCAAGAAGTCCAAAAATTTCGGCTTTTTCAACCGAAAAACTGACGTTTTTAACAGCTGTAACAGTGCCGTAATTTTTCACTAACTGATTAATAATAAGGGCTTTTGATTCATTCATGAGGGTCTAATTTATCTTTTATTGGGCAAAATGCATCCTCTGACTGCCCTGAACGGCATTTTCTGCAGCGAGTAAGGCCTAGCGGGCTCTAGAAATTGAACTCTGAAATTCCACGTCGGGATTTTCTTTTTTGGCCCAATTTAAATCCCATTCTTGATTCAGCAAGATCACAGGCTGATCAATCGCATCGCGGTAAATTGTGAAATCGCCTTTCAGCTGTTCGACCCCTTTGCCATCCGCTGACCGGGGCCAACGAGCCACCGAATACGGCAAGCGCGTCAGGCGCACTTCAAGATTGTACTCATCCAGTAATCTTCGAGCTAAAACTTCAAACTGAAGCTCGCCGACCGCACCAATAATCGGATCTTGAGCACCGACAATGGGATCGATAAATAACTGAATAGCTCCCTCTTCGCCCAAATGTTTAAGCGCCAATTGTAGTTTACTTCGCTTCATCGCGTCCCCGACACTTAATCTTGTGAAAAGTTCGGGTGCAAATTTAGGAATATCTTCGAATTGAACTTTGCCAACACTTGAGACAGCATCACCGATGGCAAAATTGCCGGTGTCATTCACACCGATAATATCTCCGGCATAAGCCTCGTCGACGGTTTCTCGGTCGGCGGCAACAAACTGATTTGAATAAGCTAAGCGAAGCTCGCGGTCTAAGCGGGCATGATGAATTTTCATGCCTCGATCAAATTTTCCCGAGCAAATTCTTAAAAAAGCAACGCGGTCGCGATGTCTGCGATCCATGTTGGCTTGAATTTTAAAAACAAAGCCTGAAAAGTTTTGATCCGTAGGTTCTACTGCTTTGCCATCTTTCGTTCGTCGCGATTGGGGACCTGGAGCGTACTGACAGAAAAATTTTAAGAAAGTATCCACTCCGAAATTTTGTTTGGCGGACCCAAAGGTGACCGGCGATAATTCACCAGCCAGGAAGGCGCCAACATCAAAAGGCGGCAGAGCACTTTCAATCAGTTCAAGCTCGCCGCGAACCTGTTCAGCACTTTCACGATCTAGCGCTTCAAATAAAGTGGGATCACTGGGCCCCATAAATGGCTTTACGATCACCTCATCGCCTTCGCGGCGCTGATCGTAAAGATAAATTTCTTTTGCGATGCGGTTATAGATGCCCTTAAATCTTTGTCCAATTCCCAAAGGCCAAGTCACAGGATAACACTGCATATTTAAAGTTTTTTCGACTTCATCAATCAACGCTAAGGGATCTTTTCCTTCACGGTCGAGTTTATTCACAAAAGTGAACATGGGAATTTTTCGAAGACGACAGACCTCATAAAGTTTGCGCGTCCGTTCCTCGACGCCTTTGGCGACGTCAATCAACATGCAGGCAGAATCTACAGCCATTAAAACGCGGTAAGTATCCTCCGAGAAATCTTTATGCCCAGGAGTATCCAGCAAATTCACTCGTAAGCCTTCGTAATCAAAAGTCATCACGGAAGAAGTGATCGAAATCCCTTTTTCCCGCTCCATCGCCATCCAATCAGAAGTGACGGCTTTGGTGCCCCGCTTGCCTTTCACTTCGCCCGCTTCATGGATGACGCCGCCATGGTAAAGCAGCTTTTCCGTCAGCGTGGTTTTTCCAGCATCAGGATGGGAAATAATGGCAAAAGTTCGCCGGCGTTGAACTTCTTTTTGATCAAGAGGACTTAAATTCATAAATGATGTTTTAGACAGCTGGGGTCTTTCCGGCAACCCTTTTTAAAAATGAGGAGGGACCCCAGAAACTTTTGCGGCTGCCCAAGGTCTGTCCCAGCCTGAATTTCTTTCATCCTAGGGTTTGCGGTTATGAGCCTCATAAGATCTGCGGTGGCACCGGGCTTGCTTTGAACAAGCCTTATGTTGCACAAAATGATTCTTGCCTACACTTTTATCGTCATCCAATTTTTGCTGGTTTCTTCCTCTGAAGTGGCTGTTTTTGAACGGCAAAACTTGCCCGCACCGCTTAAAACTGAGGCAGAAATACTCCTCGATTCAGAGCAAAGAATCTCTGCCCAATTTAAAGTTCCCACCGCC
>JAYWEU010000075.1:0-16114 GCA_043779385.1 Pseudobdellovibrionaceae bacterium | reverse complement strand
TTTCTGCAATCGGCTCCGCCCAGGGTCCAAACGTCGCCGCAAACATCATGGTTTGGTGCGATGCCCGCAGAGTCCTTTTCATAAAAGCCAGCTGCGCTTCAAAGCCCATACTTAGCATTCGATCGGCTTCATCTAAAACAAGAATCGAAAGTCCCTTCAGCATCAACTTATTATTTTTAAGATGCTCTTCCAAGCGTCCAGGTGTTGCAATGATCAACCGAGGAATTTTTTTTAGCTCCTTGGTCTGAATCGCATTTGGAATTCCCGCCACGGCTAAGCAGACGGTTAAATCAAGTTCTGTGCAAAGGGGAAGGATCACGCTATGAACCTGAACAGCGGTTTCGCGACTTGGAAGCAGAATCAAGGCCCTGGATTCAGTTTTTTCAAATAAAATCGTCAACACCGAAAGAGCATAAGCCAAAGTTTTCCCGCTCCCTGTCTGAGCCACGCCTATAAGGTTGGATCCCTTAAGAGCCACCGGAATGGCTTCGGCCTGAATCGGGGTTGGTTTATCGAGTCCGATTTTTACGAGTGCCGCCATTAATTTAGTGGGCAAACCCATTTTTTCGAAATCACTGACAGTCAGATCTGAATCATGAAACTTCATAAAAATTACAATACCATAAACTGGAGGCGAACCTTGAACAGTTTAATGGCCCTCCAACCCGACCTAAGCCAAGTTGGAAATTATAAAATTTTAAAATCTATTCATTTCTGCCTGTTCTTTCTAGAATCATCGTTTAGACATCTTAAAAAGGAGAACCGCTTGAGTCTGCGAAGCCGCCTTGGTGATATAAAGCGTTCGTTGGAAGTTTTCCGATTTACCATGCCTGTCCTTGGGAATCATTTTTGGAATCTAAAACTGAAAGAGCTTCAATCTATCCCACTTCAGCTTAATATCGAAATTACAAGTATTTGTAATGCAAAGTGCATTATGTGTCCCCGGCATGACATGGAACGAAAAATGGAAGTCATGTCATTTGAAACTTATAAAAATATAATAGCGCAGGCAAAAAAATTGGGAATTCAAAAATTTGCTCTGAACGGCTACGGCGAAATCTTCACGGCGCGACAAGATTATGGAAATTTTATTATTCACCTTAGAAAAGAAATTCCAAATGCTTATATTCTAATTAACACCAATGGCTCCTTGATGGACGCCAAGGCCGCCCAACTTTTAATTGATCAGAAGGTGAATACCGTCCATATCGATATTGATGGCGCGACCAAAGAAACTTTTGAAAAAATCCGTGAAAATTTGCGTTTTGAGATGGTGGTTGGCAACGTCAAAAAGCTTGTCGAGACCAGGCGCCAACAAAAGGCAGCTCTGCCAATTGTTCGAGTCGGAATTTTATCCCAACCGGCCAACCGGCATGAGGTTGAAGACCATCAAAACCAATGGCGCGGAGTCGCTGACTTTGTCGGGACCGATATCATTGTTTCACGAGGTGGAAGTGTTGATGTTAAAGACGGCATGCGGGACGTGGGGCATCCTTGTTATTTGTTATGGTCTGAAATGAACATCTGGTCTGACGGCGGCGTTGTCTTATGCTGCGATGACTGGAATGCCGAAGAAAATATGGGCAATGTAAGGACGCATTCTCTTGTTGAAATATGGAATTCGGCTAAATTTCAAAAGTACCGTGGGCTTCATACAGACGGCCGCGCCAACGAAATTAAAATGTGTAAAAATTGTACTTGGGCCCGCCGTGGACCAAAGTGGTTTGAAACAAAAATGAAAAAGAAAAAAGCCCCAGCTGCGGAGCTTTCAGAATCTAAAATTTCTTACGCTGGTTCTTAAATTAAAAACCACCTATCGGTGGTTTTTAATAAGCTGATCTTGGGGCAACGAAACCTAATTAGCGGCAGGCACCAATATGGTCCTGATGCTCAGGTTCACCATGCCCGTGATCCATATGAGCATTTAAAGCGTGTCGTGAAATACAAATTGTGTGCATGCCAGCAGGATTTCCCGGAGGGAAGTGGCAGACCAGAATTTTTTTCTTGTCTTCACCACATGAATTCTCATCAAGAACTTCTTCGATGTTATTAATCATGGCTGGGATCACGACGCCATCATCAGCTGACATATCACATGCCTTCGGAACTGGTGCTGGTGAGCTGCCGACCGCAGCAGGGGCCGGCGCTTTGCTATCGCCTATTGCGGCCACAACATCAACGACCAAAGGTGGATCCTGTGTTGGGACTGCACCAGCACTAAGCTTTTGAGGTGCCACTCCGTCTGCTGTCAGTTGAACACTTCCTGGCTGACCACAGTTTTGAAAGGCTACGATGACGATCAAGGCAGATATCCCGATTAAAAACTTTGTTTTCACGTTTCCCCCGTACAGATCAGTACTTCAAAAACGCGGCCAATCAAAACTCATCAGAATTGATTTCAAATTAAATATAAATAGAAAAGTGTCTAATCTTTTTCAGAAATGAAATCATTTTCATTCCTAAGACTTTGATATGTCGGCTGATTTTATTGAAACTGACGCAAAGTATGGCTTCGCCTAATCCTTCTACATCCCATTTTGAGATTTCACAGGCTGTCTCATTTTGAAAAAAACGAAGTTGTGATGAGACGCCTTTTATTTTTAAAGCAAACTAAACGGAAAGCTTAAGCTGACCATCGTGAAAGACTGATCAAGTGTCTTAAAGTTGCTGTCGGATGTCCCATCATAAACTGAAACACTGTTCGAAGAGACCGCATAATTTGTATAATTAGGTTTGATGTACTCGATATTCAGAGAAAGAAATTTTATAAAAGAAAATCCAATTCCAGCTTTCAGCGCCGATCCGCCCTTTAAAATTTCTTCGCCTTGCACACCTAAACTATTATTTCCAGAAACCTTTAGATAGTTTGAAAAACCATAGCCGCCATAAAATCGAAACAGGAATGGTAAATCAACTCCGACATCAGCAAAAATAAATTGACCCTTCGCCGTTCCATCAGGAGTTGCAAGGGGCTTGTCATATTTTACGGCCCAGTTCACAGCCATGTAATCGACCGCTGCCCAAACAGCTAAAAGTTTAAAGCCGACTCTTCCACCAAAAGCTGTTCCACTCAATTTTGAATCCATCGGCGAGCCGATGGAAAATCCACCCGTTTTTACTTCACTAGAATATGTTCCACCGGTGGCGCCAAGATAAGGCTCAAGCAACAAGCCTGCAAAAGACTTTGGAATGGCTAACATAAGAAGTACAAAGGCTAACAATCTTAAAGACATAAATCCTCCGGTGAATTGCTCTTATAGATTAAACAGGTTTTTCGAATTTCAAAAGTGAAAAGCCCCCATTTGAACTTTCCAGGACCTGGCCTCCATCTAAAGTCCTGTCAGAAAACCTGGATACGGACTTAACAGCTTCTTTCAAAAAAGAATTAACGGGTCAATATTATATGAAGCTTATCGAAGGTGGTACTAATTACGATAATGAACTTGGACATCGTGTTCCTTACTGTCGATTGGGACTATTTAAACAGGCAAAAAATAAAGATAACTATCTTGGCTTCGCACTAATCTATAGTAAAGAACGCTGTGACTTGTCTAAGTAAAATCAAAAATTAATTATTTACTTCAGGCAGGGGCATCCAGGATAGTCCAACTAAGTCTATCTCTACTGAGCATCGCTTTTTGATCTACATCTCAATCTTGTCATGATCCACGCTTGTCCGATAGCTAAGAGCCAACTCTGCAAAACTCACGAGGTCAATTTTATAGGCAAAATCAGAATCCTCAAGTGTCAGATTTATTTGTGAAATAAAACCTAATGGAATTGGCTGAGAACTGTCAGCTACATACAGAATGTCTATATCTGAAAATTTTTTAAATTTACCATTAGCTCTTGAGCCAAAAAGATAAACTTTTGCATGAACTTGTTTCAGCGGTTGAATTACTTTTTCGTTTAGAAATTGAAATTCTGAATCCGTAAGACCGTATTTCATTAATTTCTTTTCAAGCGTAAGATCAGCTGCTCAAGCTCGGGAATTAATTTTTCAACTTCCGCATAAACAATTTTAGCCACTTCCTCATCGTAGGAATGTGACGTTTTATTTCGGGCTACTAGAAAGTCAAACCAGAGCTGTGGTTTATCAATGAGATTATTTCGAGCCATATCACGTATGGCTGGATTCGGGGCTAGGACACTCAGCCCAAGAACTTTCATCGAAACCTTCCATGAAAGTTCGATGCAAAACTCAAAACGCTGAATACTTCCGTCACGTAAAAGCTTATGAAGTTCAATATTATTAGGATCTTTATCAATCGCATTTTTTAAAAGATCTCTTGAGATTTTTAGTGAATCCGTCGCTTTACAAAGTTCTTCAATTGTAGTGCTCATGACACCTCTAATACACAGCGAACGAAAGGAATTTGGATGCCTGTTCCAATTAACAAGCAACAATAGATCACCCCTTGATTTTATTGATTTTTTTCAAAAAAAGTCACCTTCTATTTTCGATTTAGTAGGCCCACTTTACTGTAAAGGCCTGTCAATCACCGACATTTCTAAGGAAACAGGCCTTTCAAGAGGGGTCATTTGGAATACCCTTCGAACGCACAGACAAGAACTTAGACCTCAAAGCCCAGTTCCTTTCACAAGATGGCGCCAGGGCCGCGGGAAAACTAAGGCACGTCCCCCGTTCGGGCTCTGTTTTTTCGAAGGGCAGATTATCAAAGACCCACGGGAGTTCCCGACACTTCTTTTAATTCAGAACCTATGTAAACAAGGAGCGACAATAAGTTCTGTTGTTCGTGAGCTTGATAGTCGTAAAATCCAAACCCGGATGAACAAGCCATGGAGCTACAATGTCATCAAAGCTATTATTAGACGGTGTAGCGATGGCTCTCTGGAAAAACTTTTAAACCCAAACAAAGGAGAGACCACATGAATCTCGATAAACTTTTTACCTGGATTGCCGGAGTGGTGATTACATTTGCCTTATCAGGTGAGCTAAATGTCCTTCAGACTTGGATCTGGCGAGCTCAAGCGAAAGTGATTTATGAATCACGCGCTTCGACATGGGGAAGCCCTAGATTTTTCGAAGTAAAACAAAGCGACTCGGTTACTAGAACTGCATCAAAGTAAGATTCGTAAACGTCGTTGCTATTTCATCAATAGAAAACCCGCGTTCACAAGGGTCTTGCGCAATGTTCAATAACTATTGGAACAAAAATGACGATACGGTTTTCCAATCTAGCGGTTTAGAATTAGCTTGGACATAAACTTCCATGCGTTATTGTGGAAATCCGGGTTGTTAAAAAACTATAATTGAAATTAAGTGGAAAAAAACCAATAGATCCAAATGGCATTAGCTCGCTATTTTGCATCAAGTTCTTTAATTTTTTTTGATTCTTCTAACCATTGACCTTTTTGCAGATTTTATCACAAGTTCCAAATTTAAATCTAAAGCAGATTTTTGATCTCGAATAATGGTTTCCTGCCAATGAGGACTAAGCTGACGACGTTTTGCTTCAACAATCCATGTGTCTTCAAGTCTCTGAGAATATTGCAAAAATACTCTCATTTGCCCAATACGTGCATTTAACCTCTGCTCCGTATCTGTCGAAGCTAAAACCTTCGAATTTAGTTCGCTTAATGCATCCCATGTATCATTGTCGTAAATAACGGTGTCAATTGAGCAAAACTCATTGTATGGAAAATCTTGCATTAAAGTACGTATAGAAAATGCAGCTAATCTAGTGGGAAAGATTCGACTCTCTCCGTTTGGCAAAAGACCATCTGACGTTCGAATCATTCTCGATTCGTGCAGCTTTTTAAGAACACTTTCAATATCAACCTGACTAATCCCCATTTTATGCAAATCTTCACTTATGCTTAACCCTGGCGTCCCATCATAACCAACTATTGAGGACTCTCTCACGAGCTTTCCGACGATTCTCATTCGGGTTAGCTGTAAGTCTTTCGAATTCAACTTAGCATCATACAAATTCGGCAATAAAGAAGCTGAATCATCATAATATTTTCGAACTCCGAGAATTGCCCCCTTGAAAACTTCATGCAGGGGAAATTTATAACTTCCGTCAAGGAGATATGCTGCAAGAGCCCGATCCGCATTTGTATGCCCACTTCCCAGAAACTCGCGTACCAGCTGCAAGCCTCTTCGAATATCACCACCTGAAAGAACATCCAGCATGTGTCCCGTCTCCTCACTTAACAAAGAGCTTGAAACAATTTCGAAAAAATCTCCAAGATTCGGGACTGCAAGCTTAGCTCCAGATTCTGTGGAAAACTCCACACTTTTTCCCTCCAAAATTTTTTTTGCATATAAAAACCTACGAGAAAGGACTGGTGGAATTGTTGGGGCCTCAAGGTAAAAAGCGTCAATTTGGAAAGCATCGAAAACTGGTTGATTTCTGTGTTTTAGATAGGTTACTTCCCGCAAACTTATAATCGTATGTGCTCCTACCTTTCTTGCAACTGCTTGAGCCTCGATAAAAATAGCTGCTTGAAATTTAAGATCTTCAATTTGATCAACGTTGTCGTAAACAATATATAAGGGCCGTAAAAGGTTAGAGTGCTTCAATATACTATTCACATAGGGCTCAATAGAATCGCGATCTTTAGAAATCATATCAGATATTCTTTTTTCAAACTCTGGTAAATCTGAGCTCGCAATTGGCTTCAAGGCTCCCCTTTTGAGATTTTCTATTTCATTTTGATACGACGGGAGGATGCTTTTGTCCCAGTCTCCTAAATCAAAATCTCGATCATTTTCAATAGAATCTCTTAACTCTTTATATAAAAAATTTCTTACACTGTCCTCACTTGTTGCTTTTTTGAAATCTAAATGTATCCACAGAATCTTATTCCCGATTTCATCAGCCGCCGAAATTTTTCTTACATAATGTAAAAACGTAGTTTTACCAGCACCTACCGGACCTAATAACGCCACAAATTTCTGAGAAGATCCATTCCCTGTTGATACGATTTTTTTTTGAAGTGGATTCGTTTTATCTCTCTCTTTAATTCTTGTCACGTTTTGGCCCAAGCCTGGCCTCGAGTCAGTTATGTACATTCGTAACCGGCTATCAAACTTCATCCTTTCGCTGGTAACGACATAACACCTCTCTAGAGCCTCTTTCTCATTTAAGATTGCCTCATCTGTAAGCGCAAAATTAATCGCAGGCTCAATGTGTTCATAAAGTGCGTTTCTCCCATGTCTGAACCCAGGCTCAACACGCAAATTCCGAATACATCTTTTTATCTCAATTGCTGAAGAGCGGCTGAGGAGTTCATTTTCTAGATTCCCATCTATCACCCTTTGTCGAGAAAGTAATTCCCAGAACTCAACAAGTCGCTCTTTAATATCATCAAGATTCTTAAATATCCTTGCGTTAGTATCATCAAATGAAATCCCGTCAGTTCTAACTGCAGGAAATATTATCCAAGAGTCACCATTTGTAGCAACTGCAAATGGAATGGATTTCTTTCGACAGTAATCTCTAACCTGTCTTGTCGCTTCCCCGGCATCACCCTCGCTGAGAACTCCACCCAACTTTAGTGAAGAATGCTTTAAAGGCAAATTAAAGGCTTTTCCAATTTTTTTTGCTTCTACAATAATTTTTGTATTTGCTGTTCGAAGTATGTAGTCGGCAAAAGTCGTAGATCCGTCCTCTGAAACTCTTTCTTCAACTTCCATATCTGTAAGATCCCACCCTAATACTTTCCTTAAAACTTCATCTATAATTTGAATGCGCGTAGTGGCTTCATTTGCATCGCTTAAACGCAATTTCCCAGCAATATTTATTAGGTGATCGAGATGTTTGTGTGCGTCATCAATTCTATTCATTTTGGCTCCATCTTCATTCTATTTTATAAATTTAATTGGAATTGAGAAGTCATCAAAAATCAAACTTCATTTAATTTTAGCTTTATTTAATTTTCTAGGCAGAAACAATATTACAAAATATTTTTCCGGATGATTATCTCATTTCTAGCAATAACCATTGCAACTTGCTCGTCCTTTAAAGATTGATATCCCACAACATTATCATTTTAAAACGACATCGCTAGACCCGTAACCAAGCCATTTGAAGACGTCGGAAAAATAAACGGTTGAAATACGACTCTTTTCTTGTCTGGATATTTTTTTATTAGCTCGCGGTAATCTGCATTTTCTATAGGCGGGATAACCCATAGATCAAAGATTTCCCAAGCTTTAGCTAATACAAAGATTCCGGCACCTAAATTTTGAACCCACAGGCAGTTTGAACTCCCTCTTTCGCCTTGAATTCCACAAAACAATATCGAACCGCCCAGCGCAACTCCAATCCCGGAACCTTCCCCAATTAAAAAATAGGCACCTTTTTTAAAAAATCTACCTTGAATGGCATGACCCGTCCCGAATCCAACAAATGACCCGAGGAAGGCTCCTCCCACATACCGAGGTATCGAAATTTCGCCACGATCAAGAAGGCTTTTTTCTTCGGCTGTCGGAATTGTCACAGGTGAGGATTCCTTTGAAGGTTTTTCAGCGCTAATTCCACTAATGGGATTTAAAAATAGCACTAAAAAAATAATAATATTTATACTAAGGATCTTCATAATGAGCTCTTTTCATTGTGAGTCTTGCCATACTTCAAAAATCAAACAATCTGACACCGAAAAAATTGCCGATCACATTGATTAAATTAATTTGAGAAATTATGGAGACTTCTAAGTATAAGTAGAAAACTCCGCCGGCAGCCACAACAATACCATCGAGTGGTTTGTTAAAAACCTGCGGAGAAGTCGTATAAAATAGCCCTTGCCCTATAAGATCCAAATCTGACCCGATCCGGTTGGGCGTCTCATTCAATGCAAAAACAGTCTTAAAATCTTTGTAGGCTTTATCGTGAAAACGACAAGCATTATCTAATCCGTCCTCAGGATCTTCTGACGCTGGAGAATTTCCTACAAACGGCTCTTGTCGTTGCCCGCGCGCGCTAAAACCGCAATAATTTCCATGTACATCAGTCGGATCAGTATCGCCCCCTTTGCCGTACCTCTGCCCCATTGGATCTGTAAGTTTGGTTGGAATATTTGAAACATATGCATATTTATTAATAACTGTCGCGGGCCGATTTAATGATCCCGGATCAGGATCAGATTGTATAAATCGACCAATATTTGCATCGTAATACCTCGCACGGTAGTAATACATGTCAATTTCTTCATCGTACTCACGGGCAGTGAAAGTAAAAGCATTTTTAATTAGCGGAGTTACTGTGATATCAACGCCATTTCTATCTTTAATGGATAGGATTTTACCAAACGCCGCATAATCATATTTTTGCAAGACTGTGCCATTTTGATCTACAATATCGCTAATGCTCCCAAGCTTATCCTTTAAATAATAAATCGATCCTGCTGTCCCAGAAATTCCAGAGGCCACTCCGCTCGTTGTGATTTCGGAAGCTAGGATGTCATCAGCTGAGCGCGGCGAATATAAATTCCGCTGAAGAAGATTTCCGGCCCCATCAAACTGACCAACGATATTATCACCGTCGTAAACATACCTTGTGGTCGATGAATGAAACGCCACCTGGTCAATTACTTTTTTCTCTATTCGGCGCCCAATCGCATCGTATACAAAATTCACTTTTTTCTCTAACTGACCAAAGCTTGATGCTAAAATTCGAACTTCAATCAATTGATTTTTTGATGAATATGAATATTGAAATGCTTTTTTCAAAGGATTTTTTGGCATTTTCGAAATTAAATTTCCATTATTATCGTAGGCGTAGGAGTAAAGGGAATCAGAAGTTAGCCTCTGAGCATTGGCATCCAAAGTAGATGCCCCGGTAGAATCATTGACTCGATTTCCAGATTGATCGTAGGAAAATGAATCGCTTTGGATTCCCGAAACTGCATTAAGTTCACCGTTTGAAGTGTACCCATAGGAAATCGATCCCGCAGGACTTCGCTTCTGTGTCGGCAGGCCGCGTCCATCATAATCGTACTGCGCATAAGAGTTAACAGTTGAACCCGAGGAGTGCTGGATACCAAGAACGTCATTTGAATCGTTATAAAAATAAGTCGATTTTCCACCAGGTCGCAGAACTTCCTGCAAACGATCAGTGCCGTCGTAAGCAAAGCTGAACGAATCCCCCCATGAGTCTGAAATTCCAGTTAAACGGTCCATGGCATCGTAGACGGAACTAATCATGCCAATACCGCTGATTTGGGACGTGGTCCTATTTGAATTAGCATCATATGCGTATGCAATCGACGTCACAGGGTAGGAGCTCAAGCTTCCGAGACCGCGCATGTCAACCTTACTTACTAATCCGTCGCCTGCAAATTCGTACCTCAGCTCAGAAACAGTGTTTCGAACCGCAGAGACTTGATAGTTGGTGCCGTATTCATAGTTAATTTCATCATCAATCATAGTTGATTTTATTAATTGATTTAATTCATTGTAAACATGGGATGCGACCGAATTATTTGCATCTTTTTCGGCAATTAAGTTTCCGATAGAATCATAAGAAAACTCATTGGTAAATCCAGACGGGTCTGTTTTTTTCAGGACGCTTCCCTTAGCATCATAATTAAAAAGCGTGGCTTTATTATAAGGATCAACAATGGAGCTCAATTGGCCTGTTGGAAGGTAAGAATATTTTGTCACCTCTCCAGTTGGAACCATCACTTGAGTAATTCTATTGAAGGCATCGTATTCAAGCTGAGTGGTCACCACACCGCTGGCACCGTTTTCAAGCAGTTTAATTTTATTTCCAGCCCGATCATTCAAATAGCTTTGAAACCGACCATCGGATGTCGCTAACTTACTAATGCTTCCATTCGCATCATATTCGTAACTTGTAACAACGGCCTGCCCATCAGACTTATAGACCGAGGTGGATTTCAATAATCCGTTTAAATAATATGTGAAGTCTCTATGCTGACCACCTTCGCTTACTTCTGATTTACGGGCGCCCGTCAAAGAGTCGTATATATAGCTAAATTGCTTTCCACGCCTGTTCGTGTAGGCCACTAGTTGCCCAAAACTATTATAAGTAAACAACTCAGGTACTCCATTTCCTACCTGAGAGCTCGATATCATGTCGCGAGTTACCGGATCGTACTGTAAATTATAAATAGTGCCGTCCGCGTAACTTGCCTGTGTTACCTTACCTTCAAGGTCTCTTTCAACTTTAGTTAAATTTCCTTTTGCATCTTTAATCAATGAAATGAATCCGTTTAAATCTTCTTTGATTTTGGTTTCGCTTAATCTGCTATTAATCACGCTGGAACTTGCACCGTCTATTCCACGAGGCGTCAGCGCGCCTGGACTTCCTACTGTAAAATCATTAGACATGGTTCCACTTGCAATATCGTTGATCGTCGACGAGTTGCCATTTTTATCCACGACAGATTGAATCTTATTCCACTTGTTATAAACGAATGTCGTTGCATTATTTCTTTGATCAATTTCTTTTGTCAAAAGACCAGTTAGTGAATATTCGAATTTTTTCGAAGTCCCATTGGGAAATTGAACATTTGCTAAGTCTTTTCCGTTGTAACTAAACGAAGAAACTCGTCCAGCTGGATCTGTGATAGAACTCAACTTATTTCCTGAAAAATTATAAGATGTTGTTCTTCCTGATTTATCAATGAACGCAATCAAGTTCTGAGCAGAGTCGTATTGATATTGAGTCGTCAATCCACGGCGATCGATAGTGGAAGTTGCAAACCCCTCAGCACTGAAGAATATCTTCGTACCATCCCGATAAGTTCGGACCCAAGAGCCATCTGCTTCTTTGGTCAATGTTGAAAGATTATGTTTGGTTGGAACGAATGCAAGTCTATTTCCGACTGCAGAAGAAAAAACAACTTTTCGAATTCTATTATGGCCAGAGTCCACCACGATGAGATTTTTATTATTATCAAATCCAAGATTTGTAGGAGCACACAACGACGAAGCCAAAGCTGCACCGCCATCTCCGAAATTTAAGCTGGAGCATGTTCCACTTCCAACGACTACTGATGCCACCATGTTAATCATGTCGATTCGAACAACCCGGTTATTACCTGTATCGGCAACATACATAAATGAATTATCGTTATCTATTAGTAAGCTTTTTGGATTATTAAATGCCATTGTTGCAGCGGGGGCTTGATCGGATAGACTTCCACCCTGCCCAGCTGGCAAACCTGCAAAAGCCGTGATCTTACCCGTGGAATCAACCTTGCGAATATATCCCTTTTCAGTAGAGATAAAAAGATTTCCAATAGAATCAAAGGCTAAGCCCATCGGATGAAACAGCTGAGAGTTAGTCGCGTCATCTCCGCTAACTAAATCTGCAGCGACGCCGTTTCCAGCCAATGTTGCAACGGTTTTCCCGATAAGATCAAATTTTCGAATACGATTGTTTCCAGTATCAGCAACGATTAATTTTCCCTCAGGTGATATAGCAACCCCAGAAGGATTATTTAATCCGATTAGTTGCGGAGATGTGCCAATACTTCCGGAACTCCCGTCCCCTTTAAAGGAGGCAATTCCCATCACGCCACGGCTTCGAATAAAAGAATTCTCTATGCCGAAATCTGTTGGTTGCGCCTGCGAACAATCAAACTGTCCAGCGACTAATTGATTGGCACAAGGAGCGCCAAAAAGACCGTTACAAACATTATCAGTTTCTGATGTCGGAAATGCGATTCGTGTCGGCCCACCGAGATATTCATTTAAACGGCGATCAACTCCGCCAGTAGCCATTGCTCCCGCAAGTTTTAAATAACTCCCATTGATTTGGAAGATAGAGTGTTCTCTTTGCTCGGTTGCTATGAGTGAACCATTTGGACATTTGGAGCATAAATAAGCCCGCCCAATTTTGGCTTCACTTGATAGCTGTTATAATATGTTTTGAAACTTCCAGTCCAAGTCGGAATGGCAATAGTACAGGTTGAAATATCATGATAACCAATTTGACCACTGCTAGTAACAACGTCACCCAAACTTTGAATCGCAGAACTTGATGAACTTAAATCAACCTCACCTAATTTGTTTGAGCCAGCAATTGTTGCTGAAAAGCGAGCTTTGGGCCAAACAGAAAGATCTACAGCTCCCAGCAAATCAGCTTCGCGGCTTACACCATCATAAACAGTATTTATCGTATTGCTAAGATTATAAGTAGCAACTTCACCATCAGTATTTTCGATAACAATCCTATTTCCATTAGGATTAAGTATTTTTTGTGGTCCCGCCAAATGCCATCCGCGACCATAGGGGGAATCGATTTTATTTTGAACAATAAGCGCCTCAATCGTATCCTTCGGAGCTAAGTCTTGGACACCTTGCGTTTCTAAAGTCTGTCGGCTTTCACGCACGACTGAGTTTATATTTCCATCCACCCTGACTGTTTGAGTATCAGTTGAAGACGTGAGAGTCATGTTTTTGAGCTGTACCTGGAATCTTGAAAACGCTGGGTAAACTCCTGATTTTAGATATTCTCCAGTTGCTGGATCTTTAAGCTCTGTAGCAAACGAAAACATTCCTTTATTAGGTAAATCCTGCCAAATAAAATTCGCAATTGGCGACGGAATCGCTTTAATAAAAATATTTCCAGCCAAAGCATCGACTATTTCAACAACTGGCTTTTCAAGTTGTTTCTCAATTTGCACTTCGTCAGTTGAAATTGAGCCAACGAAAAGTTGGGATTTCAAAGATTGCGGACTGTACCAAGAAACCACAGAATTCTGAATATTATTATCGACTTGGATTAGATAATTTTTATATGAATGATCACACTCTTTTCGGAAACTATTGAAAGAGAAATAACAATATTCAAAATTTACTCTTTGAATAAATTGGTCAGAAAAAGTACCTCCGTAGGATACTTGGGTTCTTCTCTCTGGAATATCAAAAATATTAGAAACGACGGCCGTTGGGTTTGCCCATCCACTTTTATAAATTAATTCCGGAGCAACACTTTTTCCAAGCTCCAAATAACTAGGCAAGCGAACTGTAGTTCGAACCGACGCTTTTGAAACATCAATGCCTGCTAAATTTGGATCAGCAATTGTCGTAACAATGGGACTAAGTGGGACAGCATAAACAACACTAAAATGCGTGATCCCAAGGCCGGGCTTTGTGACAATCGATTGCCCACCAGATGTCACCGAGCCCATTCCATCAACTTCCCAGATACCCTTTGAACTGTTCATTGACAGAATCGCGACGTCAACGCCAGCAGGAATGTCATTATCGTTTGGAAGGGTTAATTCAACTCTTTCGCTAAACTTAAGACCTGACGGTTCTAGTGTTAAAACATTTGTGGGTATTGCTTGTCCAGGAACTTTAATTGTTGAACGATTCGATGGGATAAACGCTAAACTAATGCTTCCTGAATTACTACCATCAGGAAAATGAACGGATCCGCTAGAGATCGAAATCATAGCGCCTGCTGCATTGGGACTACTTACTTGCGCAGCCTGTCCGTTTACAATTGAAGTTTGAGTCCCATCAAGGAAAGTTGGGGCTAAATAAATTGGTCGCTCAATTGTATTTGCCTGTCCTAGTCCTACGCTAATAGAAATATTGGTTTTTGAAAACTTGCGAGTTGGTCCTGTCACCGATTGTGGAATGGTTGAGCCATCGACAGCTAAAAATTGATCTCCGGTCGGAGGATCCGCAATTAAAAATGCTCCGCTGCTATCCGTATAAACTGCGGAACTCTGTGTCGCACTTACGACAAAAATTTTCGTATTTGGCAAAGGAAAATCACTTGTGTCTTTAACGATACCACTAAGGGATGTCGCTGAAGAGAAATTAACCACCATGGATGGTTCTTCAGTCGTTGCGGTGTCGATGGCCGTTACTGTTGCCGAGCTAAAGAAACTCATTTGAATTACAAAAGAGCCATCGGAGTTGGAAGTTGTCTCACCTTTATTAAAACTAAAAGCCCCAACTGAAGCTTTTACTTTAACTCCCGGGCGGGTCGAATTTGATACGCCCATAATATTCAAAAAATTTCCATCTTTACTTCGAACGACAGATACAAGCTCAGGGACTAAAAGGCGATTTCTAACTTCAACTGTCGTTGTAAATGTCGATCTATTACCTACTATGTCTTCGCCCACCCAGTTTAGAACTTGAACGCCTTCTGTAGCCGAAACATAATTTCCTGAAAAACTTTTCTTGGTACCATCTAAAATAAGCTCCATTCCATTAATGGACGCTCTGCTTAAAACCTCATTTGATTTACCAGACACTGCAAAAATCATTTTATTAACGGAACTAGCATTTACTGGGATAAAATTCGATAAAATAGGAGGGCTCATATCTCTAATTATTTTTATTGTCTTTGTATCTGATTTATTGCCAGCCGCATCGGTGCTTATGACTGATACTGTGTTTTCGCCTTCATTTGTGAGAGCAACGACAGTTGTAAAATCCTTAGAAGTCGTCGTAAAAAATGACTGGCCGTTAACGATCACTTCTGTCATCGCCGGTGATGTATCGTCAATCTTAACGGGCACAGAGGCATTGGCTGCTCCCAACAACGTCCCATCGGCTAAGTCGATCGTAATTACGGGCGCGATATTATCTAAAATGACATTGACTGATTTTGTTGTGGAACTAGCGTTTCCCACTAAATCAGTGGCATCAATTTGTACTGAATTACTTCCCTGCAATCCTAAATTTACCGAGCTGGTTAAATTTTTATCGTTTAAGCTTGCCGCGACAGAATTGATTTTACCTTCTGATAAACTTTCATCAGCGATGGCCAGGTAATCAATACTAAATGGTAAATGATTGGTATAAACGCTTGCACCGTTAGCTGGATAGGTCGAAGCAATCTTTGGTGGAATGGAGTCTACGACAATATCGCCAAATGACGCGCTTGACGTGTTATTGAAAGCATCCGTCGCTTTTATTGTGATTTTATTATTTCCATCAACGAGTGCCGCCACGTAATCGATTTGATAGCTGAAGCTTTGGACTAATTTCATACCATTTCGGTAAATCTCAACCGTGACGGGTGAGTTATCTGTCACCAAAGCAGATACTCCAAACAAAGTCTCTTTCGTTCGAAATCCACCACTTGTCAGAAGCTGTATGACTGGAGGTGCTGTATCTGTCAGTTTAACTACAGAAGTGCCTTCAGAC
>JAYWEU010000074.1:0-6096 GCA_043779385.1 Pseudobdellovibrionaceae bacterium | reverse complement strand
CAATGAATATAAAAATATTAAAAGATCACCTAAAGATGTTGCCGAAGATTATGCGATGCAAGCCCATTCATTAAGAACGTCAAAACAAAGAATTTTAATGGCTCAAAAAGCACTTGAAATAGATCCCGACTGTGCCGAAGCGTATCTTGTTTTAGCAGATGAACTTGGCGAAACACCTATTCATGAAATGCAGTATCATGAGAAAGCTATTTCAGCTGCTAAGAAGTCATTAGGAGAAAAATTCTTTAGCGAAAACAAAGGTCACTTTTGGGGAATGTACGAATCGAGATCATTCATGCGCGCAAAGCAATTTTATGCACAATCTCTGTGGACTGTGCAACGGCAATCCGAAGCTATCAAAATCATGTGGGAACTTTTAGAACTTAATCCAAGCGACAATCAAGGAAACAGATATATATTATTCGACTGGTTACTAACGGATAACCGCCAAAAGGATGTTGAAAAACTTATCAGTCTTTACCCGAAAGATGGCGGTGCTCATTGGGAATACAATAAAACACTTTTCTATTTTAAAAAATTTGGTCCCGATAGTGAAAAAACAAAGACTCAAGTTAAGAATGCTTTTGTAGCGAATGAACATGTCGTTAAATATCTTAATGGTAATAATAAAATTCCAGATGAAATGCCGGATGCTTATTCCTTTGGAAGTGAAGATGAGGCCATTTGCTATGTACAAGACTCAATCGTCGCGTGGTTAAATACTGTGAATGCACCAGAGTGGTTAATTAGCCTAAACCCGAGCCCAGTAAAGAGGTCTAAAGCTACTAAAAAGAAGAATTAGCCCGTTAATTACCGAATTAGTGGCCCTTCGCAGAGAACAATCTGCACCCTTGGAAAAAGAGAAAAAACTAAAAGAAGAGCAAGATCGCTTGGCAGCAGAACAGAAAAAGTTAGATGAGAAATTTAATTCTGCTCTGGAAGTTTCAGAAGCTGACAAAACTCATTCCGAAGAGTCATCAGACGGTAACAAAGCCGGTTGAACTGGGTTTTATCGAGCCCCGTCTGGTCTTTTGCCATTTTCTTTGCGTATTTTTGTGCGTCGTAAAATGCGCGATTCATTCCGGTTTTTATATCGGGTGTTTTTAATGGGTAACTGGCTACTTCATAGCGAGTCTGAATTTTAGAAAGAGCTTCAAAATATTCATTGCGAACAGTCTCTTGGGTGATGGCGGCATAACCTAACGTCATTCTGATATCTCTGTGGCCCAAAAGTTTCTTGAGTGTTGTGATACTGAGACCTGCTGACAAAAGTGATGTCGCAAAACTGTGACGGAGCCTGTGCACGGTAACAGTTCCAGGAATTGCCATATCTTGAGTGATCTCTCGTAAAATTTGACCAAAGTGTGCTTTTGATCTTCTTTTTCCACTGGGGTTTGAAATCAAATACACAATGTTTGATTCTACCTCTGGTCTTCCGTGATGAATTTTTTGAATTCGTTGCGTGATTTCCACTGTCTTTGGATCAAGCGGAATGATGCGCTCGTTATTTAATTTTCCGAGGGGAACTTTTAAAAACCAATTACTATGAAGATCATGGGTAATGCAATCAATCGTAAGACTTCTAAGTTCTCCCACACGAAGACCCGTTCTACGCATAAGCAAAACGCCTAGATAATCAATCTGCTGACTGGCTTCGAGCCTGCGCTGAATCTCAAGGTCGACATCAACTGGAAAAGGCCGTGGAAGTTTCTCTTCTCTTTGCGGAAGATCAGTCGATTTTAATAAAATATCAGGATGAGTTTTTAATTTTTTATGGTCATGGAGCCAGTCAAAATAGCGTCTTAGCTGCACAAGCCTGCCGAATCTTTGATTGGCTCCCATTTCTTTATTCTTCAGATAGAGACTGTAGTTTTCCACGTCTGTTTTTGAGATGGAATATGGATTTTTGGCATTTTTTTGATGATTTTTATAAAATCCACGAAGAGCCGATTGGTAGCCTTTCACAGTATCAGGCTTACTGGTCGCCGATAACACTTCAAGAAATCTTTCAGCAAGGTCTGGTAAAACAGATTCCTGTGGCTGCACAAGGTCGGCACGGTATTTCGGAAATAGTTTCTGACAAAAGCCCATTTGCAGATCACCATTACTCTCCAGCCATCTCAAGTACATGTGAATGTGACTGATGATTGCATTTCGGGTTACAAGTTTTAAGTGATGTCTGGCGAGGTCTTCATCAAAATTCTTAATTTTTCCCTCTGAAAATTCAAAAAATTGAATTCGCTCCTGCAAAAGAAATCTATGAAAATGATGAAGGCTTGCACGGTACAAGTTGACCGTATTTTTGCTTCGGCCTGCGATATGAAGTTCTCGTAAATATTGCTCAGCTTTTTCTGGAAGTGGTTTACTTCGAAAGTGCAGCATACCGCTCCTCAATTCTTATCATCGCTTTATTGTATTCGGCTTGGATGTCTTCCATAAATAATTCAATGTAAATCATACTGGTGTTGGGATCAGCGTGACCCATCAGTCGTTGAATGGTTGTCAGTGGTACACCGGCTCTTGCCATATCAGAGGCAAAGGCATGCCGGAATTGGTGGGGTCTAGCCTTTGGAATATTAAGCCGCATTCGTCTTTTGCGAAAAAGACTTCTGATCCCCGACAGAGTCATGGAGCTTCCAGTTTTTTTGCCTTGAAGAATCACAAAAAATGTATCCTCCGACCTGATCGGACGCTCTATATCCAAATACTTTTCAAAAACTTGCATGAGATGAAATGGCATGGGGACCAGTCGTTCTTTTTTACCCTTGCCGCGAACACGCAAACAACTTTGATGAAAGTTCACATCATCTTTTTTTAAACCGACAATCTCCATTCTACGAAGTCCGCAGAGAAGCATAGTGAGCACAATGGCAAGGTCGCGGTACCTAGAAATTCCCTCAAGATAGCGATCAATTTCAGAAGGCTTTAGTGGGTCCATCACTTTCCTTGGAACCTTCACCTTGAGATTGCGAAAGCTGTTTCTCTCGCGCCGTGAAAATCCCATCGGATTTTTGCGTGCCGATTTGTAATATGCTTTTGGATACAAAACCCCGGCAGCATGGGGAACATATTTCCCGAAGCAGAACTTATAAAAGGCCCTGATACAACACAGCCTTTGGTTGATCGTGTTGGGATTAAAATTTTCTTTGCTTAAATATATCATCCAGTCTTGCAGATCTTTCTGCGTGAACTTTTCAAATTTTCCCCAATCCTCTTTGATCCACCGTAAAAAAACCATAATTGAATAGGCATAGGTTCCGATGGTCGCATACGACATATTGTGAACTTCGCAGAGCTCAAGATATTTATTGGCTTTGGTGACGATGTGACTATCGCCGTCGACGCGATAATAGCAAAGATATTTTGAAACTTTCAAAGTTTGCAGAAAGGCCCCCACAACAAATGCAGCAAAATGGATTTGTTTTCGGAATTTCTAACTTTTCTGGACTTTGTGCGGAAGATTTATCCATCACGTTTGGACCTTGCGAACCGTACACGCGGTATGTTTTATTGCGGTCTCGGTGGTCGGCCTTGGCCTCTTCGCTCAAGGCATATTTTCTGCGCGCAGTTTTTCTTTTGGCCTCATATCCGCGATGTCGGCAAAAATTTGAGCAATAACGATGGCCTCGGTAGCATCCACTGCAAATAAAAAATTTCTGGCGGCAATGGCCACACTCGATAACATGTTCCACATCCTGCGGCCTCTATCGGCACAAATCGGGCGGTCAGGAAGACTGGACTTTAGAGTCGCCATTAGCGTTTAAATCAATTATACGAGCTTTTTGGGGCAACGGTGGGATTTTACAAACCTATGACTTTTAAAACCCTGAATTCAAGGGCCTCCCACTGCAAGGTATGATTGCGTTTTGGATCGTAGATTAAATTTTTCAAAAAAGCTCTGAAAACTGGCATAAATCTGGCAATGGATTCATACACGATTTTTAGTAAACGTTCAAAGCAGGGAGTTTTCATGAAGGCTGTAATTATTGGTTTGATGTCAATTTGTTCGTCAGCTTTTGCTATTGGTAAGCAATCCATCGACGTGAAATGTGATGCGGCCATTCGATATCATTCTAGCGAAGTCAATTCGACTGCTCCGTTTCCTCTAACAAAACCTGTGTGTACAGGAAATGAGGAAGATTGCTCCCTAAAGCGGGCGAAACTTTTAGAAGGTTCCGCTGTTGCAGACTCACTTGGAGAATTTGTCGTTACGGTTCTTCCGGCCTTTACCGAAGGTTCATTAGATTTAAATAAAGCCCTCATTTTGATTAGTCAGAAGACGAGTGGCTTAAAGGGTAATTTCAAAATGCTTTCTCTACGAACCATCATCCCACTTATAGAAACACCCATAGTAACGGATCTTTTACTTGGCACCGAAGATACTATAGTTGACCCAATGAGCATTTCTCTGTTGGTTTCTTGTCAAAAAATTTAGTTAGTCCCAAACCACTTCTAACCTTGTCTAAAATTAACAAACAATACGTCGATCAAATGAAGTTCTAAAACACTTCGGGTCGGCGTTGTTATTTAAAGACACCTAAACATTCAACATTTCACCTTTGCCGTAGAAATACTAAGAACATCTAAAGGGCCGCTAATCTCCAGAAATTTTGGCAATGAAAAAAGAAGACGCCGCAAAAAAACTTTTGGAAGAGCAAGAAAAAATAAAAAAACTAGAAGAAGAATCTCAATTAAATAATCTTGGCGTAAATGAACCACAAAAAACTGAAGTGTCCAAGAACCTGGACAGTGAGCGCAGTTATCAATATTTTGAAACCGTAGATTAAATATCCATTCTCGGGGGCAAAGAAATCTCTTTGCCCTTGCCTTTTTTAAGGCTCTGAAAGTTAGGACACTGACTTTCAAATTTAACTCAGCCAATGTCTGCTGAAAAACACCCCTAAAATTTTAGATGTAATTAAAGAATTAAACCTTAAGTTTTAATTAATTCTTGGAACTTTTGCCTCATCCAGCTTGAACATTTCCAAACTAGCTAAAAATAAAAAGTGCATCGCCCGATTTTTGTCGATAGATATATTTTCATGTGCCTTTGGATTGCGAATCGCTAGTATTGATCCGGCGAAAATATGACCGTAACCTTCATGCATATTTCTACCTGACTCAGTTTTTAAGTCTCCAAGTTCAATCTTAGGAGTTTTTAATGCAAAAACATTTCTCATTAGCTTAACTCCGTCTTCTTCTTCCGAATATTTAAATCTTAGGAAAATCTTAATCCTGTGATTCACTTCCTTAAAAGCTGATTCAACACTGTCCGCATAGTGCTTATCCAAAAATTTTTGCTTGGACACTCGGCTAATTTCCGGATGGAAAATTTTAAAAAATTGATCATATTGAGATATGTCATCTGAATCGACGTGAAACTTTGAAGGATCAATTAATGCCTCGGGATTTCGCTTAAGTTCCTCGATTATAACATTAACTTTGGATATGTAAAAATGGACCTTATCCAATAGGTAGCTATTATCATTGCTATAGATGCGATTTGACTCAAACTCCCCGAACCCCTTGGCTTCGCTATTACTAATGTAAGTATCAATGCATTTTTTAGCTCGAATGTACCAACGGTCGACTTTATCAGATACCTCATCAGTAGTGCCTCTTTGACTTAAATCGCCCAAGTCTTTAAGTTGAAGTTCCATCTGAGAAATGGCGGCCTTTGCCTTCTCTTCAATGCTCATATAAATCCTGTCTTTTAGTTGGTAATGCACTCATTGAATCAAGAGCAATAAGTTCTGAATTTAAAGAAATCCCCATTGCTCGAGGCTAACAAAATTTCGAATAAGGTGCACCGAAAAGAAAACTCAATAAAGCATCAGGGTTAAACTATACGGTCAAAAACCATTTGAGATATTTTTCAGGCCTCTCCAGCCCAGAAAGTGATCGTTTACGGCCAATAAATGGGACATGCCCGAAATTAAAAGCCGCAAGAGGATGTCTCACGGCTGGGAATCAAGTGTTTTGATACATCAATTATTTTTCTGACCTGGGACTTAGCTTACGCGGTGGTTTTATTTACTTAGTTCCAACCGCGTGAGCTTTGACTTTTCGAAGCAAAGGTTTAATCAACTATGTCAT
>JAYWEU010000073.1:0-2271 GCA_043779385.1 Pseudobdellovibrionaceae bacterium | reverse complement strand
CTCAACCGGCAAACTGGAGCCAAAGAAAACCAGTAACAGAAGAGCTCCAAGGGGCCTACTTAGCACGCAATAACCACACCCTATAAAAGGCTTCAATGACAATTTTAAAAGACATTTTACTTTGACCGACCCTGCGATCTTCAAAAACAATCGGCGACTCAGTTCCGCGAAAACCTTTTGTTAAGGCCTTGTACTTCAGTTCAATTTGAAAGCTATAACCATTGGATTTCACGGTGTCCAATTGAATGCCCTCAAGGACTGGCTTTTTCCAAGCGTTAAACCCACCGGTCCAATCCCTTAAAGGAAAGCCTAGAATCAAGCGGGAATAAATCCCGCCACCTCTTGAAATAATTTTTCTTAGAATTCCCCAGTTCACCGTGCGACCGCCATCAATATACCTAGAGCCCACAGCAAAATCATAATCTTTTAATTTTGAAACCAGAGGACCCAGGTCTTCAGGACGATGAGAAAAATCTGCATCCATTTCGACAAAAGCTTCATAACCATTTTCTAAGCCCCATTTAAAGCCTGCAATATAAGCCCGGCCCAATCCCTGTTTTCCAGGGCGGGATAACAAATGCACTTCCGGATTTTTTTTTCGCATTTCTAAAACAATTTCAGCCGTGCCATCAGGGGAACTATCGTCCACCACCAAAATATGATAACCTTGATTCAAATTCAGCACGCCTTGCAATAAAGGTGCAATGTTTTCGCATTCGTTATAAGTCGGTACAATGATCAGTGTTTTCATAGCTAGAAAACACGGTAGCCGAGAACCTGAATCGACTCAAGATTTTATATTTGTCTCGAGATCAGGCGGCCCCTTTTAGGCTCACCGGCCTGCTGCGGCGGCGGCACCCGTCGAACCGGAAGTTTCAAGGGTTCATACAATAAGTATCGTGGATCTTGCTTACGTCGAAGCAAATGATCTTTCACTTTTTCGGCGGCCACCTCGGCATTTTTTTTATAAATCACGGGATCAAAACCACACTGCCGACAACTTAAAGACATGCGCCAGCGAATTTGAACAAAAATTTCGGCAGAAGCCACAAAAATAACAAAGACCATCAAAACACGAGGATCAAATTCTTGCCAAATCAACACCATCGTTAAAGCCGCCGCAAGAAAAGCACCGACAATATGCCGCAAGCCGATCCTTTTGGACGAGGGCACTCGGCGAGGACTGCGGCAAAAAGCACAGTAAATATTTACGGTATTTCGAAAAACTTGCACGCTAGGACCTCGCTCTTTCTTATTTTGCCAGATGTTTGGTCTAGACTGAAAGACGAGTTTTGCAAATTCGTCGCAAATTCTTGCAAAACCTTTTAAAATAAAAAAATGATGCTAAAAATTTCTAAAATCGTCTGCGTTTTAATATCGTTCATTCTCTGGACCAATGTCTGTAGGGCTTCAGACTACGAAGAGGTCGGTTACGAAGATCTGGTTCGACAGATCAGCTCTAAGAAAAAAAACATGGAAGACCGTCGACAACCCCACCCCTTTGATCAGGTGATGATTCATTCGGGCGCGGCTTACGTTAATTCTTTCACTGTGATGGACATTCAAAACAAAGAATCCCAAAAATATCAGAATGGAATTGAGCTCTCTTTGGGTGTCGATTTATTTTCAGAAAATTGGTACGCAGAAACCAGCTTTAGAAATTTCGGTGTGACCAGCTATGGACCCGAAGAAATTATTCTTAAAGAGCTGGATCTTAAAGTCGGCTACAAAGACCATTTACAAAAACCTTTTGTCTTTAAGATTGATGGCGGGCTGGCCAATCGATATTTAAAAATTAATGACTCTGAAAGAGACGTCGCTATCAATGACACGACACCGATGCTATTAGGGACCGTCGGCCTTGCCGCTGAAATAAGTCCTTTCATTTCTTTAGGGATTAACTTTTCAGGGAAATCTGCTTTGATCAGCCGAACCGCTGACAAGTCGGCTTTTGATTTTAGCTTTTGCTTCAGTGCTTCACTTTAAGGTCTAGTCCCCTTTGAATCGATCTTGAAAAGACTGCCATTTGATGGTGCGATAGCTTCATGCGTGATGTGACACCCGAGGCTTCCTCGACTCTTAAAGAAATTTTTTTTCACTTGAAAAAATTTGCAGTTCATCCCATCGAAGAGATCAAGCACCTTCCTGATTGGAACTGGACCCGAGTTTTAACCTTACAAATAATCTTATCTTTAATTTCAGGAATTTTATCAGCTCTTGTCAGATCCGAGTTCAGTACATGGAAGTTACTACAAGCTGTTGTCGTCTTCC
>JAYWEU010000072.1:0-2272 GCA_043779385.1 Pseudobdellovibrionaceae bacterium | reverse complement strand
AGCCCCATTAAAATAGCGACGAAACTGATCATTAATGAAGCCATTAATTGCGAATAAACCGAACGCCTTAAGGGCCAGATGCTAAGAACAATCCGGCTGATCAAAAGACAGAGGAAAAAACCCGTTAAATAAAAGCTGGATTTTTCAAGATCAAAGTTTTTTTCTAAACGTAAATAAAGCGCTAGTCTTGAGCTAAGAAGTATTTCTGCCACCACATAAAAGCCAAAAGCCGCCGCTAAAATATAAATGCCCGCAGGACTTTTCGGAGGCCCCACTGGAACAATCTCATCTTCAGCCGAAAAACTTGCGATATTTTTTTCAGCCTCTTTATTTTCTTTTCGATATAAAAAAGCCCCCACGACAATCAGAAGCCCGCAAAGCCCCGCAGCAAAAAAGAAGCACTGGGACCAATTGCCACCCAAGCGATAAATGCCAGCCACAACAAGCGGCGCTAAAAAACTTGAAAGCGCGTACATGCTGTGCAAGCCAGAGATCGCTTGCTTTCGATATTTGAAGGACGTTCCGACAGTCGCTAACAGATTAAAAAGCACCGTTGTCTGCCCTAATCCCAGTCCAAAAATCGCCGAGGCCAGCAGCAGGTGGTAATAATTTTCACTCATCCCCAGTCCAACTAATCCCACAAACAGCACCGTCAGGGCGGAATAAAGATTTTGAACTCGATCTAATTTTTTTAAGGTTTGAAGACACAACCAAGCGCCAATAAAACTAAAAATCGAAGCCACGCCGTAAAACCATGAACCCAAAGTATTGCTGACGCCAAAATGCTGAATCAATTCAGGAAAAAGAGGACCTCGGAGATTATCAGAGAGGCCGTACACAATAAGACTGAGGTAAGCAAGAATGAGGTAGGGCCAAATCACTGATCGATTAAGCCTGAATTTTAAGGCTTTTTCAACTCTTGTTTAAGATTGCGAAAAACCTGAGCAACGCCAACTCGGTCCACGCGAGCTTCTCGGCCTAATAATGGATCCTTAAAACGTTCCCATGCGTAGGCGATCCAATCAGAGCCTTCGGGCTGATGCCCTTCAATCGCCAGATAAATAAACCCATGCTTCAATAACCAATCATCAGCTGATTGCAAAAACCACGGAATTGGTATTTTTAGATCTTTTAGGAATCCCAAAAAGCGTGGCACTGCTTTTTCCAGCTCTGGAATCGATAGCATGCCATCTTGATTTTGATCAAAGGCTAATAACAAAGACTCTTGATAGTGAATCATCATGACAAAGACACGCAGATCACCATGATCGATACGCCCAGAGCCTGCAGGGTTAAGCCTGGCCGCATCCATCAATCGATCGTAAAATTCGCTCCAGCGCTCGGGATATTTTTGAAAATAATCAAGCAAAAATGGAAGGTTATTAAAAAGCTCTGCCCGATGTTTGGTCAAGGCCACTTTGAATTCTTTTTCCTTGATAAAGGGCAATTTGAAATCATCCAGCAAAGGACGACCTAAAAAATCTTTTGAATCAAGATCTAGACAAAGCTCTAAGGCTGCCATGGCACGAACGGCATCTACGGATCGCAGTCCGGCCGACACAAGCATCGAAATATATTCATAAAGCTCATTGAAATCGATTTCCTTATCACCATTTGAGCTGAGCATAAAAAAATTGGCTTCTTTGGAACTTCGACTTCCTGAATTCGTTTGCCCAGGGCGGGGATCAAAAGCTTTTAGCTCCAGGCCAATTTTTCTAAAATCATCGTACCAGCGGACAAACTCGTGTTCGCTGATCATTACCTTTTTAGACGCCTGGCTGAATTCACTGTACCCGCGCAACATCAAACGGGTGAACATATAAGTCATATTTGAAAGGCTTAACGAGGTCCACGTCACTCCACCCACCGTCGTATCATACTGAAGGATAAATCGTCCCTGCTGATTAAATTTAACAGGTCTTTTTTGATTCAACAGACCCATAAAATCATTCATCGCCGCTTGCAATTCTTCTTTTTGCAAGACAGGAATCGACGCCGTCTGAAAACGGCCAAGACGCAAGCTCGCATAAGAGCTAAAGCTGTTTTTAACCACATTCCAAGATAATTCCTTCGATGAATCATTCGATAAGGTATTGATCCAATCCTGCAGGCTTCGCCAAATACGCACTTCCCGCATCAGATAATGGACATGATCCTGGGTGACATTGATCACTTCATTGGCAGACTGAAAACGAATGCCTGACGTCATACGACCTAAAACAGTCCTGTAGGTCTCTTTTAAAGTTGAATTTGAAATTTCCGACTGGATCAG
>JAYWEU010000071.1:0-2276 GCA_043779385.1 Pseudobdellovibrionaceae bacterium | reverse complement strand
TGAGGCTTGCATCAGCCAGTGCCCCGAGCTGAATTAAGAAGCGATCGTCACGCGATTGCGACCCGTTTGTTTAGAGTTATAAAGAGCCGTGTCAGCTCGCTGAAAAAGACTTTCCCATGTTGTTTCATTGGGCTGCTTCCCCGCGACACCTAAAGATACCGTCACAGGAATTCGACGACCTTCAAAAATAAATTCTGCCGTTTCAATAGTAAGGCGAATTCGTTCTGCAATATCTGATGCCGTTGGAACTGAAGTCCCTGCCAGCACTAAAACAAATTCTTCGCCACCATATCTGGCAAAGAAGTCCGCGGATCTAATTAAATTAGACCCGACGATGCGGCCTAATTCTTTCAATACATAATCACCACCTGGATGACCATGCACATCGTTTACTTTTTTAAAGAAATCGATATCAAAAACAATCGCACTTAACGGCTCACTCAAAGTTTCGGCCCGCTTCATCGCTTCTGGAGCACGCTCAAGTAAAGCGCCCTTCGAATAGGCTCCGGTCAGGGCATCACGATTGGCTTTTTCAAAAAGCACTTGATGACTGACGGCTTCAATGCTGCCTTTTTCTAGAAATTTAAAAATCACATTGCCTGTTTTAAGTTGGTCATTATTTTTAAGCGCACACGGCGCCATCGAATGCAGAACTTGTCCATTCACAACAGTTCGGTTGGTCGAACCTAAATCAATCACTGTGACTTCATTGCCTTTGATATCAATGCGCGCGTGAGAACGGCTGAGGCTTCGATCATCGATATAAATTTTTGACTCGTGAGCACGTCCGATAATATGACCATCAGATAAGGCGAATTGCTTTCCTTGCAATACAGTAGGACCCAAAAGAACAACCAAGACGGGAGGAGCTTCTTCCTCGACTGGCATTTGTTTTTTAAACGTTTCACCGCTGGCAATAACCGTTTTTTCTTCTGCGTTCGTGCCGTCTTCTTCGTCTTTACCTTTAGCCATAGATCTCTATTATGTCGTGCTCAGAAAAAACTGACAACTTAGCTCTTCAAGAGTTTCTCTTTGGCTAGTCTCTTGCCTAGCTCTACTCCGGGCTGATCAAAGGCATCAATCCTTTGAACCTCACCTAGACCTGCCACCACCAGCTCAAAAAACATAAATAAAAATCCAAGGGTGGCTTCATCCAAGCCTTTAGCCTTAAAAGTCATGGTCGAAACACGATTATGCTCTAAAGCTTCTTGCGTCGATAAAGTTTCAACTTTTAAAAGCTCACCCATCGATTTTCCTTTCAACATCTCTGTTTCAGGAAAATGAGTTTTAGCTAAAACAATGGGGCCACTTTCCAAATGCTCAAAGCGAAAGAAGCAAACAAACTTATCACGGGCCCCTTCCATCACTTGCTGCAAAATAGAGTGCTGATCGCAAGCGCCGATCGCCCACAACGGAGAACTGGCTCGAGGAGCCTCTTCTTTTTCACGATTGGTGGCTTTACCTAAAGATTCAGCCCACAATTGCTGTAACCACACGCCAAACCACCGACAATTCGAATTATAAAACCAAAATAAAGTCAGCCATTCCTGTCGCTGAAAACTTTGAAGAAATTGCGCCATCGTATGGCTGATCACTGAAGTTTCTTTTAAAGCTGCCATCGCGCCCTTTCTTAAGTCCTCTACATTCAAGCCCACAAAAGCGGCCGGAAAAATTCCTACGGGACTTAAAATTGAAAAGCGGCCCCCAACATCTTTAGGAATTTCTAAAGTGGGAACATGATAAGTTTGGGCCCATTTAAATAAAGAATTGGGATGATTCTCGGTGATGACAACGGACTGTTGAGCCAGTTCTAAACCTTTTTTAGAATAAATTTCTAGCAAGTACTCAAGAGTGCACAGTGTTTCAATCGTAGTTCCTGATTTGGAAATAAAAGTCCAACAAATTTCTTCAAGATCACCAAGCTCATCCATTGTTTTTTTAAATTGAACCGGATCAACGTTATCAATCACAAATACATTTTTCTTATGAAACATCTCGATGATCACTTGTGGACCCGCCGAACTTCCACCGATACCAACAATGACTAATTTTTTGAATTTCGCTGACATTTTTTTTGCAAGGTCTGTGCTTGAACTCCACAAAGTTTTACGAAAAGGTAAATCCGAAAAACCGATGTCTTTGCGTTGTAAAAAAATTTGCAAGCCTTTTTGACTGGCTTCCAAATTGGCATCGTTGGTTTTATGAGTTTTCTGAGAAATTTCTAACATGGCGGAACCTTTCGCGTGAAGGAAAGATTATGAAACCGCCACGTCCTC
>JAYWEU010000070.1:0-2277 GCA_043779385.1 Pseudobdellovibrionaceae bacterium | reverse complement strand
TCGGCATTGGACCATGACGGACTCTTTGGCACCAACGCGTCGAATTTCACCGCTTTCTAAGAAGCGAAGAAGCTTAGCTTGGTGGCCCAGCGACAAAGCTTCCACTTCATCTAGAAATAAATCTCCACCATGGGCGGCCTCGCAAAGGCCGACCTTATTTTGATCAGCGCCAGTAAAGGCCCCCTTGATATGTCCAAACATTTCGCTTTCAAAAAGATTGTCGGGGATGCCAGCCACGTTCACCGCAATAAAAGGACGTTCCCCTTCTTGCTGATTTAAAAGTCTGGCGACGACTTCTTTGCCGGTGCCGGTTTCGCCTTCAAGAAGAACGGGATTTTTTTCACCGCGAAGGCTTGCAATTTTTCGAGTGATATTTTGTGACACTTCAGAGTTTCCCACCCAGCGCACCTGGGAATTTTTGTGCTGAGTTTCGAAATTTCTTAAACTCCACAAGGCTTCAATTTTATCGAGCAGCAATAAAACCTCTTCACCCATCAGCGGCTTACTTAAAAATCTTTGCGCGCCTAACTTAAGACAGGACTCCATCAGTTCCCGATTAAAATCGCCCGACATCGCAATGATTTCTAAATTCGACATTTTTTCAGTCAAACGTTTAATCACTTCTAGCCCCACCGGGTTTTTTGAGTGGGGAGTCAGATGCATGTCGACCATGGCGGCATGGAAAAATCGATCAAAAGGAATATCTGAAAACTCTTTAGCGCTGACTAGCTTCCAATGGCTGGGAACGAGTAAACGTAAAGACTGATGGATGAGACTGTCATCGTCGACGACTAAAAGATGAAAAGCTTTAGAAACTGTCATTTGATTATTGTCCCTGGGTCTGAGGATTTTTGAAACAAATATTGCAAGATGTTACAGACTTCATCAGTGACAAATCGACGAAGGAATATTTGAATTGGGTTATGAATGAACATATCAAAATTCTTCTTGTTGAAAATATTCACTCGGTGGCGGCGGAAACTCTGATCAGTGAGGGTTTTCACGTCGATCGCATGTCTGAATCACCGGACGAAGCCACATTGCTGAAGCTTTTGCCTAAATATCAGGCCCTGGGCATCCGTTCAAAAACTGAAATCACGAAAGCCATCGTGCAGCAGAATCCGCAATTGTTTGCGATTGGAGCCTTTTGCATCGGAACCAACCAGGTGGATTTGAAAGCCGCCAAAGGAATGGGGATGCCGGTTTTTAACGCACCTCATGCCAATACTCGAAGTGTGGCCGAACTTGTGATTTGCGAAATGATTTCGTTGTCTCGTCAGTTGGGCGATCGAAATATGAAGGCCCACCTAGGCGATTGGATGAAAAGCGCTGATGGATCACACGAAGTGCGCGGGAAAACTTTAGGAATCATCGGTTACGGGCATATCGGTTCCCAGCTTAGTATTATGGCCGAGTCCATGGGTTTAAAAGTTCTATTCTTTGATATTATTAAAAAACTTCCGCTAGGAAATGCCCGGGTTTGTATTTCTTTGGATGAGCTTTTACAAAATTCCGATTTTATCAGCTTGCATGTCCCCGAAACTCCGCAAACAAAAGATATGATCGGCGCGCGGCAAATGGCGCAGATGAAAAATGGAAGTTTTCTGATCAACGCCAGCCGAGGCAGTGTGGTCGTCATTGATGATTTAGTAGCAGCGCTTAAATCAGAACAAATTGCTGGCTGTGCCGTTGACGTTTTTCCCCATGAGCCAGCCTCAAATAAGGAAAAGTTTAAAAGTCCTTTGCAAGGCATTGCAAATGTTATTTTGACCCCGCACATTGGTGGCAGCACGGAAGAAGCTCAGTACAATATTGGGCTTGAAGTCGCAGAAAGTTTTCGGCGTTATCTAAAAATCGGATCCAGTGCCGGGGCTGTGAATTTTCCTAATGTCGATCTGCCTGTCGGGCAGGGGGCTTCACGAATTTTAAATGTCCATCGAAATGAGCCCGGGGTTTTGCGTGAAATCAATGGCATCATTTCTGAAGCGGGCGCCAATATCCAAGCTCAGTACCTGTCGACCGACGAAAAAATTGGCTATCTTGTGATGGATTTGGAAATTAAGAACGTGCAAAACCTCTCCCAGGACATTCAAAAGCTTGAGCGAAGCATTCGCACCCGGGTTTTGTACTGATTTTTAGGAATTTTCAGATTCAATGGGGGCTCAAATTTGGCACCCCTTAGGCAATCTTTACCTGTCAAATTCTCTGACACTGTTTTAATCGTCGAAAGCCCCTTATGATCCTCTCAGACACAGCATTTTAATGTTAACTAAAAGG
>JAYWEU010000069.1:0-2284 GCA_043779385.1 Pseudobdellovibrionaceae bacterium | reverse complement strand
GCCACCACCACCGCCGCCTCCGCCAGCAGCACCTGCCGAGAAAAAAATGCCAGCAGTTGCAAAAGCTGGTGACAGCATGGACGAAGAAACAATGTTTGCTCTGGGTGGGATTGCCGTCGCAGCCTTGGTTTTAACGTCCATCTTAGTTGCTAAAAGAAAACGCCGCCAAAAAGAGTTGGAAGCTGCTTTCAATGAAACCCAAGTGGGGACTTGATCGCACTCTGATTTTTCAAATAGACTTAAGAAATTAAAAAGCCCGGTTTATCACCGGGCTTTTTTTAGGGTTTAGTTAAAATCTAGAAAAGTTTAAGTGACCTTTTTAAAAATGCTATCCAAAACACTGCGACGATCTGTCCGAGAGTTTTCGACAAAATAAATCAGATCATCAATAATTTGAACGTCACGATTGTTGGTCGGTAAAAACTTAATCCCCGAGCCACTGGATCCAAGCCAAACAACCTGGGCCATCACTTTACGAGTCCGACCACCAACTTCAAAAGTCAGCTGAAGCTTTTCATTGGGCTTAAAAGGCTCTTTTTGCCCTTCCAAATAAGCACCCGAAATACTGATATTCTTAACAACGCCAGTGATTGATTCGCGGGCGTAATTGCGTCTGAAGGACACTTCAAGATGAAGTGGGGTCCTGGGGGCCGGTGATGTTACTGTTTCCACAAAGCACTCCTTTATAATCGAAAGTGGTGGTACCAACTCTTTCTCGGAAAGCGCGTTAAAAACTATAATTATTCTTTAAGTTTAAAGGAGTTAGCAAGCTTTGGCGACTAACAGATCTAAGTCCATTTTAGGTGTAACAGCCTGAAACAACTGTCTTTAAATGAAACATATTAACAGAAAAGCTAGACAAGCAAATTTATTTGACAAAGTGGGTCTTATCCATCAATCTAGTTGTATCAGACCTGGTCCAAGGTCCGAAATAGTCTCTTAAGAATGCCAAAGTTATTAAAACGATAAACCCCTCAAAAGAGCCAATAGCCCATAAAAACTAAAATATTGATGAATATCAAAAAGCTGATGCCCAAAAGGAGCCTCCCTTGCCAGATACAAAATCACCTTCCTCTGCCGACGTAAGTAAAAAACGTGGCCGCAGCAAAGCTCAACCCGTCGATAAAGCCGAAGACGGAGCTGTCGCAGAATCAGCACCCGTTGTTTCTGCGCCTCCCATCGAGGCGACGGTCGCCTCCGCACCTCAAGTCAGTGCCCCTTCTGAAACAACGTCTTCCGGGCCCAGCGCATTAAGCCAACCGCAGGAAAGACCGACGCCCACGGGATCTAATTCAGGTGGTGGCAGCCATCAACGCAATGATAGAAATAATCATCGTCGTTTTGATAATAATAAAAGAAATAATAATTCAGGTGGTGGCGGCGGAGATCGCAATCGAAGTGGTGGCGGAGACTACAAATCCAATAACAACAGCGGCGGCGGCAGTGGTGGAAGTTCTAACTACAATCAAAGACGGGATTTCAGACAAGATCGAAATTACAACCGCCCGAACCAAGATGATTCCCCCGGAGAATTGGCCAACACAGAATTAACCGATGCCGATTTAGCAGAAATAAAGCTGACCGAAGAGGAAAAAAGTTGGCTGTCGTCGAAGGATTTAAAATCAAAATCTATCACTCAGCTGACGGAACTGGCGTTAAAACTAAAAATTGAAAATGCCGCTGGAATGCGCCGCCAAGATATGATCTTTGAAATCTTAAAGCGCGCCGCCCGATTAGGCGTTGATATTTATGGTTCTGGCGTTTTAGAAATCTTACCCGATGGTTATGGATTTTTAAGATCTCCGGATTATAATTACCTTCCAGGTCCTGATGATATTTACGTAAGCCCTTCGCAAATTCGTCGCTTTGGTTTACGAACAGGTGACACCGTCACAGGCACGGTTCGTCCTCCGAAAGAGGGCGAACGTTACTTTGCATTGCTAAAAGTTGATTCCTTAAATTTTGAAAATACCGACACCGGCAAAGATAAAATTTTATTTGATAACTTAACGCCGCTTTATCCTGATCAACGGTTGCGCTTGGAACACAATCCCGGTGAACTGACGACTCGGGTGGTGGATTTAATGTGTCCCTTGGGAAAAGGTCAGCGTGCTTTGATCGTGGCACCGCCAAGAACTGGTAAAACAGTTCTTATGCAAAACATTGCCAACGCCATCACCGCAAACCATCCAGAAGTGAAATTGATTGTCCTTCTGATTGATGAGCGGCCGGAAGAAGTCACGGACATGCAGCGAACCGTAAAAGGTGAAGTGATCAGTTCCAC
>JAYWEU010000068.1:0-2288 GCA_043779385.1 Pseudobdellovibrionaceae bacterium | reverse complement strand
AAAACTCAGCGTTCAGATCAAATGATCGTTCGATGGTTAAAAAGTGGGATTTTTATAAAGCAGGAGCAGTGGATGGTGTTCCGTCTCACGTAGTCAGCCCCCTTTTTAGGGGTTTGATTCCCAGATAATCAGCCCCCCCAATTGATGTTGTGAATTCCGGGGCCATTCCCATGTAGTTGGCCCCCATTTGGGAATCCATTCCCAGATAATCAGCCCCCTGGTCTCAGTGTTGTTAGTCTGATCCCTGAAATACATCAGGGAGGATCAGATTAGACAGCAACAGGAGAGGCACAGAATGGACCGTAGGATTTTAGAAAAGTTGGCCTTGGGCCAAGGGGTAAAATTAATTTGCAAGGAATTGAGAGTTGGCAAGGACCGGGTCCGCGCCGCCCGCGCGAAGGGAATTGATTTTTTATATTTAAATCCAGATGGCAATGCGATTGGTTCAAAGCCAGTGCCGCCACCGCCCGAAAATGTTTTTCCAAATTTTGTAGATTTGAGATCACAAAAGACAAGCGCGATTGATCAGCTTTTGCTGACTCAGAAAGACTGGATTGCCGAGAGGCTTCTTGCGAAATGGTCACCGATCACAATTTTCGAAGAGCTAAGGCTTGATAAGGGAAGCAAATCCAGTTTTTACCGATTTTTATATCGACATGATTTTTACAAGAACATGAAGTCTGGCCCAAGTTTAGTGGCGCCGATTATTCATGTGCCAGGTGAGGCTTTAATTTTAGATTGGGGAAAAGTAAAAGACATCGTAGATAAAAAGACCGGCGAGAAAAGAACACTCTGGGCCTTTGTTGGTGTGATGGGATTTTCACGCTACATGACGATCAGGCTTGTGTGGACCAACAGCGTGGAAGTCACGATGGCAGCCATAGAGTGTATGTTACGCGAGCTCGGTGGGGCTCCGGTCAGAATTACCTCTGACAATCCAAAATGTTTTTCAATCAAAGCCGATAAACATGAGCCAACATTAAATCCAGCTTTTGAAAGGTTGGCCGCGCACTACAACTTTAGGATCGAGTGTCTGCCGCCAAGTGATCCCAAGAAAAAAGGCAAAGTTGAAAGAATGATGCCGTATTCGCGCCGGTTGTTTGAGGCCTTCTGCTGTGACGACTTTGATTTAGAAAAAGCGCAAGAATACATGAATAAAAAATGTGGAATTGCCAATGAGCGGCGGCATGGGACGACGGACTTAAGACCGATAGAAGTATTTTTGCAAGAAGAGGCGCAAGCCTTAAAGCCACTTCCGAAGCTCGCCTATGAAAAAGAAGAACTCTCCTACGTAACCGTAAGGCGCGATGGTTTTGTTCGATTTGCAAACAAATATTATGCCGTGGCCGACCAATATATTGGCAAGGAGGCTGTCATGCTGGGATCTAAAACTCGGGTCTCAGTTTTTGTGGCAGGAGCTATGATTGAAAGCTATGACCGGATTACAGCAAAGCATCAGAGCCATGCAATCCATGATCATTTAGAAAAGCCCTGGCAAAAGATTGAAGAAAACAATCAAGGCTATCTCCGTCGCGCAAAGCGAATTGGGCCGCACTGTGAGGCCGTGGTTAAGGTTTTAATTTTAAGGAACTCAGGATTTATTGATACCAGAGTTATTTGGGGAATTTTATCACTCGATAAAAAATATGAAATTAGCTTTATCGAGATGGCTTGCGCTGACGCCTACAATCTTGGAAAGTTTTCTTCAAAATACATTGAGAAAATAGTTTTAGATCGAATGAAGATGGCTCACTTGAGCCAGAGGCTTGCCTCTCAAAAGCATCCGGAGACAGCTTTTACAAAGTCATCGGCGGAGTATGCAAGGCACATTGAAGATTTAATAAAACAACAGGGTGGGCAGAAAACCATCCACTAACCAAAGGAGAAGTTATGGAATTAGAAACTGTACGGGGGCAGCTGCGACAACTGAAGCTTGCCACGGCCGCAAACGAAATTGATTCCGTTTTGGAGCGGAATAAAAAAGCAGTTCACTTGGACTGGTTTTCAAGGTTGCTTGAGAGGGAAATCGACGCCAGAAAGGAAAGTTCCTTGAAGCTAAGATTACTTGCGGCAAGATTCCCTGAAATGAAAAGCTGGGAGGGATTTGATTTTGAATTTAACCAATCAATTGATCGCGAAAAGCTTGAGGACTTGAAATCACTTTCATTTTTAAAGCAGAATCGAATCGTTCAATTTTTAGGTTCTCCGGGTACTGGCAAAAGTCACTTAGCAACATCGCTGGGCGTGATCGCAATTTATCAAGGCCACAAAGTGTATTGGACTTCGGC
>JAYWEU010000067.1:0-16293 GCA_043779385.1 Pseudobdellovibrionaceae bacterium | reverse complement strand
TTTGATATTCCCGTGCAATTTTTGTAAACTCTAAACCTTTAGCACCGTTCAATTGGTTGATGCCTTTACCGATTTCGCCAGTGAAAGAATTGTCGGCCCCTAAAAGCATATTATTAGAAATATTATCCAAGTGACCGCGGAACTTAAGCCACGGACCGCCCGGAGAAATATGATCTGTCGTGCACTTGCCTTTGGCTTTGGCTAAGACAAAACAATCATTAAAATCTTTGCCATCCCAAGCCGTGAAGGGCTCAAGCAATTGCAAACGATCTGAAGTTTTGCTGACCGCCACGTTGACATCTTTGCCACCGGGTTTTTGGTATCCATCGGTGTCCATCACGTAACCTTTTGATGGTAGATCCGGAGCTTCGGGTGATTTTAATTTAATACTGCCCTTGGGGCCCTTTAACTCATCGGTCATTGGATTAAAATCAATTCGTCCCGCAAGACCCATCGCCATCACAACTTCAGGGGAAGCAATAAAAGCCAAAGTTTCGTTATTGGCATCATTTCGTCCGCGGAAATTTCGGTTAAAAGAGGTGACGATTGTATTCACTTCGCCCGTTTTAATATCATCTCGTTTCCATTGTCCGATGCAGGGTCCACAGGCGTTGGCTAAAACTGTGGCGCCGACATCATTAAATGTTTTCATCTGCCCATCACGCTCGATAGTTTTTTGAATTTGCGTTGATCCTGGCGTCACTAAAAAAGGTTGCGCCATTTTTAATCCGATCGCCATGGCTTGCTCAGCAACAAAAGCAGCCCTGCCAATATCTTCATAGGAAGAATTTGTGCAAGAACCAATCAAGGCCGACGACAACTGCGCTGGCCAGCCTTTTTCTTTGGCTTCTTTAGCCAGGGCACTGATCGGACGAGCAATATCGGGCGAGTGAGGACCCACCAAATGCGGCTCGAGGGCGGTCAGGTCAATTTCATAAACTTCGTCATAGAATTTTTTTGGATCGGCAGCGACTTCTTTATCGGCGGTCAGTAAAGATTTATTTTTTTCAGCTACATCAGCTAAAGTCGCACGACCCGTGGCGCGCAAATAGGCGCCCATGCGATCATCATAAGGAAATACTGAACACGTGGCCCCCAGTTCAGCGCCCATATTTGTGATCGTCGCTTTTCCAGTGCAAGAGATCGAGGCCGTTCCTTCACCAAAATATTCAACAATTTTATCAGTTCCACCTTTGACGGTCAGCATGCCGCAAAGTCTTAAAATGACATCTTTAGCCGATGTCCAGCCGTGCATTTTGCCCTTGAGGTGAATTCCAATCAGCTTTGGATTTTTTACTTCCCAAGAAAGTCCCGCCATCACATCTGACGCATCGGAACCGCCAACACCCACAGCCAGCATTCCTAAACCACCGGCATTGGGTGTATGGGAATCTGTTCCGATCATCAAGCCCCCTGGGAACGCATAATTTTCTAAGATCACTTGATGAATAATTCCTGCGCCGGGTTTCCAAAATCCAATATTGTAGCGTGACGAGGCGGTCGCTAGAAAATTGTAAACTTCTTCATTTTCTTTCATAGCGGTGGACATATCTTTTTCTTTTCCAACCTGAGCGCGAATCAAATGATCACAATGCACAGTCGTAGGCACTGCGGCTTCATCTTTTCCAGCCAGCATAAATTGTAACAGCGCCATTTGTGCGGTCGCATCCTGCATCGCCACTCGATCTGGTCTTAATAAAAGAAAACTTTTTCCTCGCTCAAGGTCCTGGTTTTGCGGATCTTCAAGATGTCCGTAAAGGATTTTTTCAGCCAAAGTCAGGGGCCGATTCAAGCGTTGCCGAATCACAGTGATATTTTGAGTCGTCTTTTTATACACGTCCTGAGCTAATTCAGGAGTCGTTTCGATTTTTGCCATGAAAGTCCCTTCGCAAGTGACATCTTAAAATGAGTTTGTCCTCTGATATCCTAATGACTTTTCTAGATTCTGTCAGTGGCAGAAGGTCTATTTTGCATTACGTCGGGACCTAAAAGCTGTACTTAAGGAACCCTTTTCTAGGGCATAATAAGAGGATGCTTGCAGAATACGTCAAATACCTTACGGCACCCGCCTCCCGTTATGCCCGTGAGCTAGGCTACTTGAAAGAATCCATCGCCTTTGAAGCTCGGGCCCAGCGTCATTGGAAAATGTGGGACGTCCATTTTAAAAACTGCCAAGACCTGATCCTTAAAGAGGCTGAAAAAATTCGTAAAAATCGCACAATTTGGATCTTCGGCAGTGGCAGTCTTTACGAAACACCCTGGAAAATACTTTGGGAACAAGGTCATCGTTTAAAACTAGTCGATATTTATCACCCTCCAAGAGTCAAAAACTTGGTTCAATCGTACTCTCATATTCAACTGCTTGAATTGGACGTGACAGGCTTTGATGACTTATCACCTTTACAAAAAGTTTTATTGAAAAATCCTGTTGTGCCGCCGCTGTCGATTCATCCTGAGGATCTGATGGTTTCGTGCAATATGCTTTCACAGCTGCCGATCTGTCCTTTGCAGTATTTATCAAAAAATACTGAAATTTCAGAGGAAGAAAAAATTCAGTGGGCAAGAAAAATTCAGTCGCATCATTTTCAGTGGCTTCAATCCTTTGGCAGTCATGTTCTTCTGATCTCTGATTTTGAAATTCATTATCTTGGAAAAAACCTGAACCTGATCCGAATTGAAGAGCAACCTTTTCGTCCCCTCGCCGATCAAGTGGCCAAATGGGACTGGCCATGGTCAGAATCATGCGTTCGTAAAGTGGAAGCTTACTCGATTCCTCGTAAGACATAGTTCAGAAGCTTTGGCAGATCTGAAGCCAGTAAACTGCGCGCACTTCCTCCTTTGGAAAGCCAAACGTCGGCGATTCTTCCATGAATATAAGATCCCAAAGCGGCCGCTTGGTCAGTGCCTAAGCCTTGGGCCATCAATGAACTAATAAATCCTGTCAGAACATCACCCGTGCCCGCTTTTGCTAAGGCAACATTTCCCGAAGCAATGATATATGATCTTTCACCCGAGCAAAGAACCGAGTGAAAACCTTTTAGTAAGACCTGCGCCCCCGTGATTTGATGGGCCCATCGAACCGCTTTCAATCGATCAGCTTCAATATCTGCAGCAGATGTTCCAATGATGCGCGAAAGCTCGCCGGCATGTGGGGTTAAAAGCCAAGTTGCGGGAAGCGGCCACAATTTTTTCTGAGCAGAAACTGTGATCGCATCGGCATCGATCAAAACTTTTTTTATGCCTTGGGCCTTTAGTTTTAATAAAAGTTCCAGCGTTCCTTCACTGGTTCCCAGCCCAGGCCCGATGGCGACCGCTGAATATTTTGAAAAATCAAGTTTGCCACTGTCCTTCCACTTAACTTGTAAAAAATCTGGCAATACTTTTTTTAAAAGATCAAAAGACGGCGACGACATCGTCACATAACCAACACCCATTCGCGCTGCGGCCTCTGCGGCTAAAAGGGCGGCGCCTCTCATCCCAGGACTGCCTGCTAAAAGAAGCAACTTCCCAAAATGGCTTTTATTGGAAGTACTTTTTCTGAGTGGCAAAAGTTTCTGAGCTGAATTGCGTCCAATCAGAAAAGTAGAGTCAGCGATTTTTTTAACAAGCTGGGGCGGAAATCCAATGTTTAAAATTTCAATCGACCCTGTCAGCGCCGGACCATCCTGCAAATAAAAGCCCGGTTTTGCAAGTCCACATGTTAAAGTTTTCACGGCCCGCAAGCCCGCGCCCCAAGTGATCCCACGATTTGCATCCAGCCCCGTCGGAATATCCAAAGCAATGACTGAGATTGATTGCCGGTTAATTTTTTCAATAAATTGGCAAAGGGCGGGCTCTAGTGCTCGGTTTAATCCTATGCCAAAAAGTGCGTCGATCAATAAATTGAATTTATTAAAATCAAATTGTTGCTGCAAGGATTCGCTAAGAATTTGAACCTTGCCACCAGCCTCTTGATATCGGCGCAAGTTTAATTCATAGGCCACCGAAGAGGCCCTTGACGGCAAAACCCAAACTTCTGTCAGTGAAAAGCCTTTTTTTAAAAGCTGTCTGGCGACGACAAGTCCATCACCGCCGTTGTGTCCAGGTCCGCAAAAAATTCCGATCCGATGATCAGAACTTAAACCCGGCAAAGCGGCGATTCTTTCAGCCATCAAAGACCCCGCCTTTTCCATCAATTGCTCGATGGAAATTCCGTAGTCACTGACTGACTGTTGATCGATTTTTTGCATTTCCTCGCGGAGGGCTAATCTCATAGCGGAAAACGCCCCTAAATGTAAGCGCCCCGTTTGATTTTATCTAAGATGATTTTTTCAAAAAAGATCGGATCTTTTGGATTCACCGAAAAGTAGGCTTGCTGTTCGCAACGAACTTTTTCTTTCAGGAGCCAGCGCAAAACATCGGCCACACCCTTATTCTTTTTATCCAAGAAGAACGGATCATTCTCCAAAGCATCTTTAGCTTTTTTTAAAGATCGCGCTTCACCCACATCGCTTTCACGAACCTGATACGTGAACAGATCATATTTTTTAACATCTTCTGGTAAAACACCCAAAAATCGAACTTCAGGCGCCGAAAAATCCGCGTTTCTAATTAAAGATGCAGCCGATCCGGCTTTCAATGTACGGTAAATATTTTGTAACGTGTAGGCGTCCAGATCTCCGCAAAAATACATGGGCACTTTCAACTGATCCGAAATCAGCTTGCACCAACCACGAACCGCATTGGATGGAACCCCTTGCGCACCGATCAAGATGCAATTATTTCGTTTAGTAAATCCCATGGTGTGCAAAGTGTTCGCCGTACCTTCTGATTCCATAATCAGAGCAAAATCGACTTTCTTTTTGACCCGCAACTTCAAACTTTGCGGACGATTCTTCGGCATAAACGGCGAAGTTCCCAAAGATCCCAAATCAATCGTTGCTTTGGTTTTATCGGCCATCGTTTCTTCGACAACCAATTGCGCCGAATAAGTCTGACCGCCACGATCATTGGCAAAACAATTTAATTCTTCGCGGTAAACTTGCATCATATCGCCGATAAAATCGATGATTGAATCCGATTCATTTTGATCTTCAAAATCTAAGGGGCGGTAATATTTATCACTGCGGATCAAACCCTTACAGATGTAATAGAGTTCCCTTTTTGTATTCACGGCACCGATGTCTAAGTTTCGCAGCAAGATCTCGAGCATAAAAACAACCCGAGCCAGCTTTTGCACGCTTGAAACATTTAGTTCCGTGCGAACTCGTTTATCCCCAGGAGTTAAAAATCCCACTTTTGAATTATAAAAAGAATTATCTAAGCTTGTTTTCACAGCCTCTAAGTAAGGTCGTTTTGAATTTTCTAAATCTTTCAGCATTCGATCCGCCAGACGCTTTGCCTCTGTCGGGATATCAAGTTTCAGTTCACGAATTTTTATGAAATGACCACTTCCGCCGCCTGCCATAATTTACCTATACTCTCTTGGATGTTAATTTTTTCTTCGTCTTACTTGCTACGACAACTTCTTCCATCACATCAAGGTCTGATTCTGAAGGTTCTTCGCTGCCGCCCGATTTTTTAGCCTGCTTTTTATTTTGCGCATCGAGCTTACCAACAGCATCTTTAAACTGGCTGATGGCTTCCTTAGAATCGCGCCCTAAGATTTTCTTTAAACCCTCTTGAGCTCTTTTTTTCCGAGCCTCATTCGCACCGACAATTTCAGCTAACTTATCCACTAAGATAGGCCCAAATTGCTCGATATGAGCTAATTTTCTTTCCAAATCTGCTTCTTTAAATTCTTTTTTAATATGTCGTGAAAGCTTTTGACCGGCTTGCATAGCAGCTCGGCGGATCTCTTCGACTAAATCATCGGAAGCATCAATTGTCTCTTTTGACGCATTTTTAAATTTAATAAAGGGCGAAACCACACTGATTGCAAAAACATAGGGCCCAATCGGTAAAGATTTCTTGGGTTGTTGCAAACCGTAAGATTTCCAATTCACAGAATCTATGGCCCCTGTGATGGCGCAACCAGATTTATCGAATTGCAATGGCACTCGGTTCGCAAAACGCAATAACTGCACAGGTTCATCGGCCTCTAAATTTCGATTTTTAAATCGCGCTAAGGCCACTTCCACTGAAACTGGTTTAAAATCACAGATGGTCGGTTTTCTGGCCACCACTGAAAAGAAATCGATTTCACCCAAACGTTGGATGCTTTTTGATAAAGCTTCTTCGCCAATGGTCAGGACCGATTTTGTCGAGGGCGCCATCAGCTCTGATTTTTGAACAGCGGCATAGACTGTTTTAAAATGAGTTTCTGTCAAACTGGTCACGGATTTATCCAATAATCCCTTTGGTAAACCGTTTTTTACGAAGTCTTTTAAAGCTTGGTCATTCACTCTGGAAAAACCCGTCGTTAAAAATTTAGCAAGACTGACTTTGCCGTACAAATGGGAGTGAGTGATAAATTCTCCCAATTTAAAAGTGTGCGGATGGGGCAAAGTGGCACCCGGAATTTCGGGAACTTCATTGCTGACCCGCTCGATGGAAACCCAGTCATTATCGACTAATTTATAGCGGATCGATAAATGAGGATTGACTAAAACTGTGCCTTCAATATAGGTGACGATTCCGCCGTCGCCGTTCATCTGGATACGGCCATCCATAATAAATTCAACCCGCGTGCCGCTGGTTTTATCCCAATCCAGAGTTTCTTTGTTACGGATAATTCCAGTGTTGGTTTTAATATCAACATCGACTTGCGCTTTGATGGCTTTGCGCATTTTGGGCGTTTTACTTAATACGGTCACACCGCGGGCATTGGTCATCTGTGCCCAAGTGGTCGCGGCTGAAATTCCAATTCCTTGCTGTCCCCGAGAACACTGGCCACGCCCAAACTTAGAGGATGCCAAATATTCTCCGAAAACTTTGGCAAGATCGTCGGGATCAATGCCGGGACCATTATCTTCGACGATAATTTTAATAAGATCTGTATTTTTGGTCGACCCAATGCCGACTTTGGTGATCTCAATTGAAAGTTCTGGAAGAATTTCAGACACTTCACAAGCATCCAGTGAATTATCGACCGCTTCTTTCAAAGTCGTTAAAACGGCTTTCAAAGGAGAGGAGAAACCCACCTGCTGAAGATTCTTTGCAAAATATTCCGCTGTACTGCTTTTGGTAATCTTACTCACTGGACCTATCCCTTTATGTTTTGCGAACGAATAACACTACTTAGATTAATTAGATTAACAAGATCTGAAAGAGTTTTAGCAAGGAATCCATGTAGAGCCCTGCGTTAAAGCGGCTTGCCCTCATTTTTCTCAAAGGTCCATTCTGCTAAAGTTTTATAGCCTTTTTCGTTATTACAGGCCTTACAGGCCGGCACACAGTTTCTTTTATCCGACTTTCCGCCTCGAACCACTGGCAACAAATGATCCATGGTCAATTCCGAGGTTTTCGTTTTCTGCTCACAGTAGTGGCAAACACCGCGGCCAATCTGGTTTTTCCACCATTGGGTTTTTCGCAGATCACGAGCTTTGGCTTTTTCCCGCTTTTGATGCTCTGGGGGAGCTGGACTAAAATAATACTCCATGGATCTCTGTAAACTACACCAAGCCTGGATGTTTGACCAGAATTCCTTTACTAGCTCTGCGTTAGTGAGGTCCTTTTTCCGATGCAGAGGGGATCTATTTCCGAGGTGAAACATGTCGAATCAGAAAATTTATAAAAAAGGCGAAGTGCTTTTTAAAGACGGCGATAAAATTACAAATGTTATTTTTATTCAAAAAGGCGCTGTCAGCCAATGTCTGATCCGCGGTAAAAAAAATATCGACCTTTTTCAGTTAGGAATCAACCAGGTCTTGGGCGAAGGTGTGATTGCCGGACAAAACACCCATGCAACGGCCGCTGTAGCCACCGTCGAAACTGCCGTCCTCGAAATTCCTGCTGAAATCTTTAAGCAACAGTACGAAGGCGCTCCACAATTTTTAAAAATGGTCATTAAAAGTTTAGCCGATCGCATGAAGCAAGCCATCAGCGAAGTGCGTAGCTCAAGAATGGAAAAAGATTCAAGCCCTTGCCCCGATGAAGCGGTTCCTAAAGTTTTTGGCGCCATCTTTTTTGCCGGAAACCATAAAGGTGAAAAACAAAAAGATGGCAAGATTGAGGTCGAATGGTCCGTGATGAAATCTTACGCTCAGCGAGTGCTCGGAGAATCTCCGAAACGCTTGGAACAAGCCATTAACATTTTAGTGAAACTAAAGCTGGCAGAACATGTCATGGGAAAAGCTCCCGAAGATCCAGATGGGCCCGATCTTGTTCAGCAAATTATTTTTTACGACATCAGCGTCGTCGAAGCTTTTTTTGAGTTCTTTCAATATTATTTTTACAAGCCTGGAAAAGGCGACCTTATTAAGTACGACGAATTTTGTGCGAACTTACTCGAGATGTTTATTAAGGGCGCCGAGGGCATTGTCGCTGATCGCTTCGGTGTCGTCAGTTTGGATTTTAGTAAAGCCCAAGAACAAATTAAAAATGAAACAGGCATTAATCTGAACAACGATCATCTTTTGCGCTTAGAGCAAAAAGGCATTATGGCCAAACGCCGCAATGTTGAAGGTCAAGGCGTCAAACTAGAATTCGAAATTAAAGAATATAAAAATATTTTCTTCACCTGGAAAATCATTCGTGAAATCGACAAGTGGAACGAAAAAGGTTTCGTTGATATGAACGAAAAAGAAGTGAAAAAGAAAAAAAACGAAGGCCCTGTTTGTCCTCAGTGTGCGTCCGCGACAACGTCTGTGCAGAAGTTCTGTGGTGATTGCGGCGCCAAGCTCGTGGCCGCAGCCTAGCGCGTGGGTTTTACAAGCAAACGGTTCTCTAACAAGCCATTATTGTGAAACTCAACAGCGGCTTTAAGCTTATTCAATAAAATAATCTTTCTTTGGCTAGGTTCCTCCAGCGGATGCGCCTGAAATACGTCTTCCGCGGTAAACATTTCTTCAGGTTTTCCCGGCGTCCACTGCAGAAAATAATCTTTTGCGATCAAGAAGTACTTCCCGTCTAAATCCACCGTGGCTGCCTTATCGCCTGGAACAAACACTGATTGTGCCAGTGGATTTATTTCGGGAGTTTGAATTCCGAGATAGTCTAAAATACTGGCGGGAATATCAATTTGCTGCACGATTTGCTGCTGGTCCAAAACGGGCCATTTTTGCTCTGGATGGAAAAATAAAATTGGAATTCGGTATCTTGAAATATCGTTTTTAAAATCTTTTCGGTAGCTCATCTGCGTGTGGTCTGCGGTGAGCACAAACAAAGTATTATGATACCATGATTGCTGGGCGGCTTTTTCAAAAAATTTCCGTAATGAGTCATCGGCGTAAGTGATTGCTTTTAAAATTGGCAGTGGGCCCTCTGGAAATTGCTTTTGATACTGATCTGGAATTTTATAAGGTTGGTGACTACTTAAGGAGAAAATCGCTGAAAAGAAGGGCTGCGGAAAGGAGGTCAGCTTTTCAGCAAAAAATTGAAAAAAAGGCCCATCATAGATGCCCCAGGTTCCGTCATGATCTTCACCGTTTGGATATTCCCGCGCACCAAAATAATTTTGAATTCCCAAACCTTGCGTGAAGGAATCAAAATACATCGTGCCGTTTTGACCGCCATGAAAAAAACTGGTGTGATATCCTTTGGACTTTAAAATTTCTGGAAGCTTTACGATCTTGTCTCCCGCAAAAGCCGAAGTAATAAAAGGCTCTTCCATCAAAGTTGGAATGCCTGTCAAGACAGCAGGAACACCCTCGATGGATCTTCGTCCGTTAGCGACAGCGCGCGAGAAAAATAAGGACTTTTCTGCCAAGCTATCTAGGAAGGGAGTATACCCTTGATCTCCATTAATTTTCCCCATGTACTCAAGGCTAAAGCTTTCTAAAATAATGATTACGACGTTCTGAGGACCCTTCGGCCGCAAGCCGTCGATCAGGCTGGGTCCCGGAAAGGATCCATTCAAAAAACTCAGACACTCATTTTCATTTTCAAAAAAATGCCACTTTGGTAAGGGCTCTTGTTTGGCACTTTTAATCACAGAAAAAGACGAGTTCATCACTAGATTGTTCAGCCAGCTGGATGCAAAAATTTGCGCATGGGTAAAACTGAGGGGCTTCAGCTGTAAGCCGCCTCTCACAGAGATCACCATGCCGATCACGAATAAGAATCCCCAGCCATAATGCTTTTTTAGACTGGGTTTTCCTTCTCTTCCTTTTTCGCTGCCGGTAAAAATCCAATATTTCATCAGCCACGCGACCAAACCTAAAACCAAAAGGACAAAAATAATAATGCCGCCATAATCTTTAAAATAACCCGCGCCCTTGCCCCCCACTTCACGAAAAATAAATAGCGTGCTCCAGGAAAATCTGCGTCCGACAAAATTGATCATTTCGATATCAATAAAATTAAGGGCCAATGCTGGAATTAAAAAGATGAAAAAACTGATAAAAATAAGAATATTTAAAGCGCGAGTCGAAATCACTGGTTTTAAAATGAGAGCCAATAAGACCGCAGGAACTAAGAAAGTCGCTGTGGCTGATAAGTCAAAGCGCAGGCCTTCTAAAAAGGCGGTTCCGATATCCAGCACTCTGAAATTCGAATATTCTTTCCAGTTCCATACAAGAAAAGTCAGCCGGGTGAACGTGTGAAAGAACACGCCGCCCAACACTAAAACCACTAGTTTTCGATAGACCGGGGGTAAGAACGCCACTTTCTTCAAAATCCATTCTTCAAGGGCCTTTGTCAAAGCCAGAGTTGCACACAGTCTCATACTTTGGTAAGACTATAAGTCCTATGACACCAGAACAAATAAAAGAACGATTGCAGGGCGCTTATCCTGATTCAATGATTGAAGTGGTCGATTTAACCGGCACTCATGATCATTATGAAGTCAGCGTCACCAGTGCGGCCTTCAAAGGCTTATCACGGGTTCAGCAACACCAACATGTAATGGGCGTTTTTGGGCCAGAACTTAAAACCGGTGAAGTTCACGCTTTATCGATCAAAACAAATTTAAAGGGGTAATTCATGATCGCAGGGAACCAAGAAGTGAAACAAAAGATCGAGCAGCTTTTAACCTCTAACAAAGTCGTCCTGTTTATGAAGGGCACCCAAAGTTTTCCCATGTGTGGTTTTTCAAGCCGCGCTTGTAATATTTTGCAAGATTTGGGCGTTCAATTCAAAGACATCAATGTTTTAGATGACGAAGAAATTCGCACGGGCATCAAAGAATATGGCAACTGGCCGACGATCCCACAGCTTTATATTAATAACCAGTTGGTCGGTGGCAGCGATATCATGATGGAAATGTATCAATCCGGTGAACTGGCAGAAATGCTGAAAAAAGAAAATACATGAAGTGCAATGTGGCCGCTTGGGATCGCGTGATCAGGTTTATTTTAGGAGTGATCCTTTTAACCTACGCGGTGGCTGGTGGTCCATTTTGGTCTTGGATCGGATTGTATCTGCTTTTTACAGCCGCTTGGGGCTTTTGTTTTTTCTATGCCTTTCTTAAAATTCGGACTTTGCAATGATGGGAAGCCAAGATTTTGAAAAAGTATTAGGGCCTAAAAAAGTTCTTCTGGACGAAGCTTCTCGTCAGCATTACGGAAAAGATTGGACCACCTACTTTGATATCAAAGCGCAGGCGGTTTTTTTTCCTGAATCCACGGAAGATGTTGTCAGCATTGTAAAATGGGCTCGAGCGCATAAAGTCGCCCTCGTTCCCTCAGGGGGACGCACGGGTCTGAGTGGCGCTGCGTGTGCCACTCAAAATGAAGTGATCGTGTCTTTTGAAAAAATGAATCAGATTAAAAATTTCAGTGCCATCGATCAAACGGTCGTTTGCGAAGCCGGCGTTGTGACCGAGGCTTTGCAAAATTTCGCGCTGTCGAAAAATCTTTACTACCCCGTCGACTTTGCGGCGCGAGGCTCCTCTCAACTGGGCGGGAATGTTGCGACCAATGCTGGTGGTATCAAGGTCGTTCGATACGGCTTAACTCGCGACTGGGTCAGTGCTTTAAAAGTGGTGACTGGAAATAGCGAAGTTTTAGAATTAAATAATTCGCTGATTAAAAATGCCACAGGTTATGATTTGCGCCATCTTTTTATTGGTAGCGAAGGGACACTGGGCTTTATCACTGAAATTACTTTTAAATTAGCTCCGGCGACACCGCCATTACAAGTTTTGGTGCTGGCTGTTCCCAATTTAGAATCCGTGATGAAAATTTATTCTGAGTTTAAGACTCAGCTGACTTTGGTCGCTTTCGAAATGTTTTCGCAACTGGCTTTAGATAAAGTGATCGCCAGCACAAAACTTCCTGCGCCACTGGAGCAAAGCAGCCCTTTTTATATTGTGACGGAAGTCGAGAAAAGATCAGCTGGGGATGAAGAAAAAATCCTCTCTGTTTTTGAAAAATGTATGGAACAGGATTGGCTGACCGATGGCGCTTTGGCTCAATCAGACCTGCAAGCGAAAACTTTTTGGCGCTACCGCGAAGATATCAGCGAATCGCTATCGCAGTTTTCGCCGTATAAAAATGATGTGTCCGTCGCCATCTCGCAAGTTCCTGATTTTATGGTGGACTTGGATCAAGTCTTAAAAAAGGCTTACCCGACTTGGGACGTTGTTTGGTTTGGTCATATTGGTGATGGAAATTTACATATTAATATCCTTCGCCCTACGGGCATGACCAAAGAAGATTTTGTTCGCGAATGTCGCTTGGTGGATGAGCTGGTTTTTGCCTCTGTTAAAAAATTTCGTGGCAGCATTTCTGCTGAACACGGGGTTGGCTTAACGAAAAAATCTTTCCTGACCTACACCCGCGCCCCGGCCGAAATCGAACTGATGAAGGGGATTAAAAAAGTTTTTGATCCTGATCACATTATGAACCCAGGTAAGATTTTCTGAGTCGATGAAAAAATCGATCTATGAATTTCAGGATTATAAGTTATTTATTAATCACTGGGTCAGCCATCAACCAAAAAATGGGCATGGCGAATATCGTCGGATCTCGGAACATCTGCAGGTCTCTACAACCATGGTCAGCCAGGTTTTTAAAGGCGAAAAACATTTAAGTCCTGAAATGGGCGCTGAACTATGTGATTATTTGAATTTGTCTGAAGAAGAAAGCGAATATTTACTGCTGATTTTAGATTATCAGAAAGCAGGAAGCTACAAGTTGCAGCAACGCCTTAAAAAGCAATTGGTCAAACGACAAGAACGAGCTCAAAAACTTGAAAATCGGATCAAGAAAGATCTGGATCTGAGTGAAGAAAATAAAGCTGTTTTTTATTCCAGTTGGATTTACTCAGGGGTGAGGCTTTTAAGTGATATTGCCGACTGTAATAACTCGCTTGAAATTTCTAAAAGGCTTCACTTAGAAAAAAATCTTGTGGAAAAAGTCATCGACTTTTTAGTCGATCACAAGTTGTGTATTAAACAGGCCGGCCGACTTAAAATGGGGCCGACCAGCACTCACTTAGGGACGTCTTCTTTACTGCTCTCAAAGCATCATCAAAACTGGCGCCTACAAGGCTTCAACAAAATGATCTTAAACGATAACAGCAATTTATTCTTCACTGGCCCTATGGTGTTATCCCAAGAGGTCGCCGATGAAATTAGACGTCAGCTGCCCGAAATCATTCAGCAGATTCTAGCCAAGGTGCACCCTTCGAAATCAGAGGTTGTGCGCTGCCTGAATCTTGACTGGTACGAATACTAAAGGTCTTTATACTCTCTAAAGTTTCGGCTTTTAATCCAAGCTTTTAACTCGGCACTGTCAGTCTTATCTAGATTATCCATAAGCATTTTTGTCAGGTCTCGAATATTCGAGTGATCTTCACCGTCCAAGTCGATGCTTCTTGGGTCTAAAATTCCAGAACCTGAATCACGCATACAAACACTTCGCGCATATCGGTAATCGCCGTTGTCTCCGTTATCAATTAAATGATCGGCTGCCTCTGACAAACAGTGATCCAGTTGATTTTGAAACCGCATCAAACGAACACCCATCACCATCTCATGCAAAAGCAAAATAGCTTTTTTGCGCATTTCCATTTGGTCATATAAAATCGTCGTAATCCAAATTTCTTGCTTCTTATGGAGTGCTAATTGATCTGTTTGGAAACCCACGCCAATACTATGAGCCGGCAATTTTTCAAGCTCAACAGGAACAAAGTACCATCTTCGATCCCGTGAAATGTGAATCAGATCTGCCGCTAAGGGGCGATAAATTTTGCCTAGCTTTTGAATGATGGGATCGATAAAAGTTTTAAACTCTTCTTTTTCATAAATATCTTCTTGAAAAGACTCGAGCGGGCCACAGGTTTTACTATTAGAGCATCCAATTCCATTCTCGCCACCTGTATCCGACCCGCCGGCTTGACTTGGGTCGGGCAATCCCTGCGCTGGTGATACTGCGGATTCCCTGACAATCACTTTCTCTGAAGGCTGGCAGCCTGCAAGTCCAAAAACCGCAGCAAAAGTTGCTAATTTTAAAAGGCCTAATTGGTTTCTCATTTCATCACCGTCGATGAAAGCTTGAGGGATTTTAAATCAATGATTGTTTCTTTAAAAACACCAGATTTTATTTCTTCTGATAAGACGGCTCTTTGCAATTCAAAATCAATATAACCAGAGGAAGCAGATATTTTTGGCTCTAAGCCTTTTTCTGGATTAAAAACTTGGATCGACGGATTTTTTAGCACGTACAAGGCCTTCACGTTACTACCAAGTCCCGTTTCGGCTAATAATGTCAAACAGCGCGATCGAGTGACCGTGCAGGTCGACAGTTGAAATCCTGAAAACTCGCTCTGGGACTCGACCGCTGTGGCCGAAAATCCCAGGCTTGTTACAAGGACCCATGCTAAGAAGGAAAGCAGGTGTCTGTTCATTTTAGTTACGACACTTCTCGATATTGAAATCTTCAGCATCTGCCAAAGGAAATGTGCCACCCATTGTTTTATCTCGCAAAGAGGCCGCTTTACCACAAGCATTAAAAGAACTAGGAGCTAGGCTTCGCAAATCTTCAACCGGATTTGTGATCAGAGCCAAGTAATTCACTTGAGTCGATTTTTTAATATTCTCTTTGGTTGTTAAGACAACGCTGATCGGGCCGTGCAAGGCACTCTCAAAAATAACTAAGTCTTGCTCGGTCTTACTCATGTCGTAGATACAAAAGTCGTTCCCATCCACTAAATAACCCGGTCGCTTCACTGACGACCATGAAGTTTTTTGCGGACAAAGACTTTGTTGATACTGAAGAACCCATCTCGCTGCTGTTAAAAAGTCAGAGCCTAAATCTGGAATCAAGGAGAGATTGTTATCTTTACGGAGTTTGGCTGCAGCCGGAAGATTATTTTCAACATATTCAATGCGTTGCTGTTCTGTTAGATTTTTTTGATCTAATTTAAAAAGACTCTCAAGGCCATCAACGGAATAAGACGTATAAAGACTTAAAAATAGGACCTCAGACGCTGCCATTTGCCTCAAAGCCAATAAATCTGCAACATTCACTTTCTTTTCGAAAGCGTGAGCATAATCACAGGTAACAACCACATTATGATCGCCGTCTTCCTCGATCTTACAATTTTCGCTCATCCCCTTATTAACCTTATCCTGAAAGGTCATTGGATTCATATTAAGGACCAGATTCATCGTTTGATTTGCAATAAGAAATTTTCTTAAATCGTTCCATGCATCACGTTCTTGCACCAAGAGCGTTTGAACATCTTTAAGGTCTTTAATATCCTCAACTCCATCCGTCAGAAATGTTTTCAGCGATGAGTTTGGAAGTGTATCTAGGGTTTTATCTAAACTCTTAGTTCCGCCATTGTTCCGATAATAGGGACGCACGCGCACGGCTAGACCCTTGGTCACCATAATTGGTTTTAAAAGAGCAGAATAGAATTGGGCTCTTTTGTTGGTTGGGTCCTTAGATAAAGACCAGTTAAAAACTTTATCTGCTAGCATGAAGTTCCAGACAGACAGCAACTGTTCACCAGCCAATGCCATCTGTTCAGCGTCCATATCATCCTGGACTTCAATTTTTCGAACAGGATTGTCATTCGAGCTTTGGCGCTCAATGATTTTTTCCGTCGGAGTACAAGCTGTGATCATCAGGGCCAAGCCCACAAATAAGATTCGTTTCGTCGCGTTCATTTGATACTTCCTTTTTTAAGTATTACCTTTTCAAGCAAGGTAATACTTTTGTTCCATTGCCGACAGATCTAGTTAGTAAATAGTTCGTATAAATATTA
>JAYWEU010000066.1:0-37721 GCA_043779385.1 Pseudobdellovibrionaceae bacterium | reverse complement strand
ACCGCGGTCTAAATCTTTATAAAAGAAATGGCTACATCATTGAAGGAACTAGAAAAAAGGCTGCGTTGATAAATAAAGAATTTGAGGACGAATATTTTATTGCAAAGATTCTTAATGAGCCTTCTAAAAACTGATGACCATCCAGCGATGGAATGACTTACAAGGACACTCTTAAACTCGCAGTGCCCTTTGTCAAAAACTGTCAGTTGGCAGTTTTCACCGCAGTATTCCTTGAGACATCCCTTCACATACCCTATCATTATCAGCTCAAACAATGTTTTTTCAGGGAGTTATCATGTTCAAACTAGCATGCGTGGTGCTGTCAGCACTGTGCTTTTCTCAACCAATTTTTGCAAAAGATACCGTCGCACCAGCTAAAGAGACTAAAGACGAAAGCATGGTGACCAATCAGTTTTGGTGGCCTGATCGACTTGATCTTGCGCCCCTTCGTCAACGTGCGACCGAGTCCAATCCGTTAGACAAGAATTTTAAATATGCTCAAGAATTTAAAAAACTTGATGTTAAAGCTGTGAAAGAAGAGATCAAAAAATTAATGCAGACTTCGCAAGACTGGTGGCCGGCCGATTACGGAAGCTACGGTCCATTTTTTATTCGGATGGCTTGGCACAGTGCCGGGACTTACCGAATTTATGACGGACGCGGTGGCGCTGGCGGTGGACAGCAGCGATTCGAACCCTTAAATAGCTGGCCTGATAACGCCAACTTAGATAAAGCGCGACGACTTCTTTGGCCCATCAAACAAAAATACGGAAATAAAATTTCTTGGGCCGATTTGATGGTTCTGACTGGAAACGTAGCTTTAGAATCCATGGGATTTAAAACTTTCGGTTATGGTGGCGGACGAAATGATGACTGGGAAGCCGAACTTGTTTACTGGGGCCCTGAGCACAAATTCATGGCCGATGAACGTCACGGACCTGATGGAAAATTAAACAAACCACAAGTTGGCGCTGTTCAAATGGGTCTTATTTATGTGAATCCAGAAGGACCCAACGGAAATCCAGATCCGATCTTATCAGCTAATGACATTCGCGAAAATTTTGGCCGTATGGCAATGAACGATGAAGAAACTGTGGCCCTGATTGCGGGCGGACACACTTTCGGTAAAGCTCATGGAAAGGCTGATCCTTCAAAATGCGTTAACTCTGCACCTGCAGGCGCGGGCACTGAAGAACAGGGCTTCGGTTGGAAGAATAAGTGTGGAACGGGTAAAGGCGTTGATACCATCACGAGTGGTCTTGAAGGCGCTTGGACTTCAGACCCCACCCATTTTACAACTCAGTATTTAGATAATTTATTTAACTTTGAGTGGGTGAAAACAAAAAGTCCTGCTGGGGCCACACAGTGGATTCCAAAAGATGGACTTGCCGCTAACGCAGTCCCAGATGCTCATGATCCAAGTGTTCGTCATGCGCCGATTATGTTTACAACAGATCTTGCTCTGAAATTTGATCCAAGTTATTCGCAAATTGCAAAGCGGTTTCAAAAAGACCCTAAACAATTTGAGCTTGCGTTTGCAAAAGCTTGGTTCAAGCTCACTCACCGAGATATGGGTCCTCGCGCAAGATATCTTGGGAAGGAAGTTCCAAAAGAAGAACTGATTTGGCAAGACCCGATCCCAGCTGTGAATCACAAATTGATCGATGCGGATGATATCGCAAATCTTAAAACTAAAATTTTGAAATCGGGTTTAAGTGTTTCAGAATTAGTTCGAACGGCTTGGGCTTCAGCAGCTTCTTTCCGTGGAACTGATAAACGGGGCGGAGCTAACGGAGCACGCCTTCGATTAGCGCCTCAAAAAGATTGGGCTGTGAATAATCCTGAAGAAGTTTCCAAAGTTCTTGCGCGCTTAGAAGATATTCAAAAAGGCTTCAACAAAGCGGGTGGCGGAAAAAAAGTTTCTTTAGCGGATCTGATTGTTTTGGGTGGCGCTGCTGCTGTTGAAGAAGCCGCAAAATCTGGTGGCTACAAAGTGAAAGTTCCTTTCACTCCCGGCCGAATGGATACAACACAAGAAAAAACTGATGTCAGTTCATTTGCTGTGCTTGAGCCTAAAGCCGATGGATTCCGTAACTACTACGGCGAAGGCAACCCTATGTCGCCAACAAAAATGTTAGTTGATCGGGCTGACTTGTTAAGATTAACAGTTCCCGAGATGACAGTTCTTGTGGGGGGCTTGCGTGTATTAGATGCCAATTCGGGACAATCAAAAAATGGTGTTTTTACTGAGAAGCCAGGAACCCTAAGCAACGACTTTTTCGTGAACTTGTTAGACATGTCTACGAAATGGGAAAAATCAGCAAAGGGCGAAGGGCTTTACGAAGGTCTTGATCGTAAAACGGGAGCTGTTAAATGGACGGCGACACCGGTCGATCTGATCTTTGGTTCTCTTGCAGAGCTGCGTTCTGTATCAGAGGTCTATGCAGCCAATGATGGCAAAGAAAAGTTCGTGCATGACTTTGTGAATGCTTGGAACAAGGTGATGATGCTTGATCGTTATGATGTGATGTAGTGTTTTGATAATACTTAGTTAGCTGAATGAGCCTTGTAGCCTTATTGCTACAAGGCTTTTTTATTGGACTAGAAAAATTTCTTGGATACGATCAGTTCTAACTTGGCTGTCAAACTCTGAACTGGGGTACAAAAATGGAAAATGAATTTTGGCTCAATCTGGCATCAAAGGATCTAAAAAAAGCCAAAGAGTTTTTTATTGGACTCGGTTTCTTGATAAATGATCGCCATTCGGCACCCCATATGGTCAGTCTGTTCTTGGGCCATAAAAAAGTGGTTCTTAATCTTTTCGCAGAAAACCTATTTCAGGGATTTATTGGCGGCCAAGCAGTGACTAAGACCGAGCAATCCAATGAAGTGCTTTTTTCTATCGGTGCGCAGTCTCCGGACGAAGTCGATACGATGGCAAAAAAAGCCGTCGAGGCCGGTGGAACCCTTTACGCCAAGCCGGGATACAAAGATGGTTGGATGTATGGTTGTGGCTTCAGTGATCTTGATGGTCATCGATGGAATATTTTGTTTATGGATTTAAGTAAGATGCCAAAACAATAAAGGGTACAAAATGAAAATTACTTTTTTTTATGCAGCCTTGCTAGCGATCTTATTCGTAGCTTTAAGCGTTAGAACAATTCGTCTAAGGCGGGCCCTAAAAATTGCGGTGGGTGATGCTGGCAATCATAAAATGCTTCGAGCGATCCGAGTGCATTCTAATTTTTCTGAGTATGTCCCATTATCCCTTTTGATGATTTATTTTGTAGAAGCCAGCGGTGGCCACGCTCTTTTCATCCATGGTTTAGGGCTCAGTTTATTTCTAGCTAGGCTTTCACATGCCTATGGCCTTAGCCAGGAGACAGAAAACTTCAAATTTCGCGTCCGAGGAATGGCCACCACTTTTGCGGTGATTATATTGTGCTCTGGCTTTCTTTTATTTTCTTATCTGTACCAAGTCTTGAAATCGATATCAGCTTAACTACTGACGATCAGAAATAATTTGATTCCAGACCTTATTTCGCCGGTAGCTTTGGTGAAGGTTAAAATATTTTTCTTTTAAATTTTTGGTTCTCTCATTCAAGCCATATTTTTCCTGATGTGCCAGATACTCGGACCAAATTGACTTAAGGGTCTTCTCTAGATCTCCAATAGATGAATGAGAAGCCTCTTCCCTTTTAAAATGACCTCACAACTCAGAGGTCGCTCTCAAGGTGACGGTCTCAAAATGAGGCCGTCACTGGCCATTTTTTAAAATTGAGACAAGCAGCTAAAGGTCTGAATTTTTTTATAAAATCTGAACTAAGTCTAGATTTCAAAAATCTGTATTTTTGGACCCTTGACTTTTTTTTGACAGAACCGAAAATTATAAAAAAGGCAGCCTGGCGAAAACTGAACGCTGAAACTTCTTTATCTAATTCGTGCGTGGCCAGCCCGTTTTAAAGGAGGTACGTTGTGAGAGTTCCTTCAGGAGTTCCACCGAACAAGTTTCGGTCTTAAAAATTAATCTCTTAAAAATTTATATTTGAAAAAAAGGAGGAGACCTTGGAATTATTCAATCAGGATTTGATGTACGAGTTTCATGCTAAAGATATTTCCCAGCCCGAAGGACTTCGGCAATACGCCGATCATGCAGTCAAGGAAATTAAGTCCACCTACGGTTGGAATACAGATGTACAACTAAGTATCTTGCCAGAAGCTAAAGACAAGCATTTGTTTTCAGTTTCCATGAGTGTCTTCGGTCTTGGCGAGCCCATCGTCGTTTATAAGCAAGGAAAACATGTCATGGCGATCCTTCGGAAAGTGCGAAAGGCCGTCATGAGACAGATTCATAGGCTGAGTGAAAAAAAAGCCAGCCGTCGCAGGAGACATTTTTTAAAAGAACAATTTGCTTCTTAAAAAGGAGGAGGGATCTATGAAAGAATCGACAACTAAAACACATCCAATAAGTCAGCCCTCAAAGAGATATTTGGAAAATATTTTAACGCCCGTTCATGTGTCGGGGGTTGTCGTACCTTGGATTCAAAATCTAAGCCGAGGTCAGTCATCAGATTATAAACTGATCAGTCAAAGTGGCCTTGAATATTTTATGATTGCAGACGACGAGTGGCGGGAGGTTTTATTAACCTACTGTTGGGATGAGGTCCTTGTTATTGGGCTTCTGAATGCGTCAAATATGACGCTGATCCCACAGAAGGTCTGCCCTAAGGGACCCACCGATAAAAATGTCGTTGAATTAGCTCCGCGGAAAACCAAAGAGCTTGTTAAAAAATTAGTAAAAAAAGTGAACGATTTGGTCGCTAAGAGAGAGGAGGACTTTATGTATTTTGAAAATTCAGTGAAGCCAGTATCGCCCGCATTTTTAAGGAATGATTCAAGTCGGTTCAATCAAAACAGAGAGACGTTTCATGATATTATCCAGCGTACGCTGCAGAATAGATCAAGCTCACGTCCTCCGAAGATTGAACTGACGGGAGTTCTTGTTCCTTGCAACAAGACTATTCATGGTTGTTCCTTCAAGTTTAAACTTGAGACAGATTCCGAAGAGTACTTTCTGAATATAAACGAGGGTCTTGCTATGATGGCACGAAGGCTCGAATGGGAAGAAGTGACCGTCAGAGGCTTTTTAGATCTCGATAAAGATATTTTTGATGTCGAGAAAATAAGCCTGGCAAAAATAAATGATCCGCTTCAGCTCAGTACGGATCATTTAGATGCTTTTTTTGATCTTGACCGCTTCAAGCAGACCATTGATCAAAGGGGACAAATCGAGCTTGATCAAGAGTATTTAGCTTCGTAGGAATCATTTAAGGTTTGGGCAGCGTAAAATAAAAAGTGCTGCCCTTTCCAACGGCAGACGTGACCCATATTTTTCCGCCATGGGATTCGACCAGGGTCTTGGAAATATACAAGCCAAGGCCTAAACCTGTTCTATTTTTATTGCCGATTTGTGCGAATCTTTCAAAGATATGATTTTTTTGATTCTCAGGAATTCCTGGTCCTGTGTCGCTGATGGAAACTTTTATTTCAACCGAACTTTCTTCGGTCGCAACTGTTATTGAGCCGCCTTCAGGTGTAAATTTAAGCGCATTGCCAATAAGGTTTGATAGAATCTGAGCGATACGATCCCTATCGCAATTGATAAAACTGTCGTCCATAGTGAATTTAGAATTTAGTGTGATTTTCTTTGCGGCGGCGACGTGAGCGCAGCTTTCTATGGCTTCACTAACAAGGACACTTGTTTTATGCGGTGCCAATTGCAAATGGAGCTTACCTTCGACGATTCGTTCCATGTCTAGGATGTCGCTGATCAGTCTTAGTGCAGTGTCAGCGTTTCGTCGGATCATCTGAAGGCAGCGTTTTGCGTCGTCTCCAATTCCATCCACGGACGGATCATCCATAATTATATTAGAGGCAGATAAAATGGCTCCGATGGGATTCCTTAAGTCGTGACTAACGATGGCTACGAATTCTTCTCGGGTGGTCAGGGCCGATTTTGTATCTAAATGAGCGGTCTTTTCAGCGGTTAAGAGGTTTGCTGCAAGCTTAGTTTCCAGGTCGGTTTTTGTACGTTCAAATAAAAGATTTTTATCCGTGGTTTGTCGTTCAATACTGACAAGTTTGCTCAATAAGCGTTCTTTTTCACCACGCTCGCGCTCTAAGGCTAAGTCATTTTTTGATCGTTCCAAATCAATGGCGATATCTTCGGATTCTCTGTTTCTTTGTAACTGAGCATCGCTTGAACCTGGCACATCCTGATTACCATCCAGTTCAGAGCGCCGCTGAGTTCGTGCATTATCAGCCTCAAGCCGATTTGCTATCACCGCTTTATCCATTTTAGATTCCGTGGCGCCTTTATAAGCGTCAAAAGACTCATCTGTTTTTCCACGCTCCACGTTAAGGCTATTGTCGGTCTGGGCCCGTTCTTTTTTTAGGGGAGGTTGTGTTGAGTTTTTTTGCACGGCTGACTCCTGAAGTTATCGATTTTAAAAAAGTTAAAGGCAGCTTAGCACACTCTAACTGCGAAAGATTGCTTGGCACGCTAGGGCGACTCAACTAAGCGGAGATCGCACTGGGGCCCTAATTCTAAGGCCCATAAGGCTAATTTGCCCCAGAGCAACCTTTAGAAGCATTGTGAAAGACCCTATGATATCAATTAAAAATGGACCATGATGTTAAGATTTCCAGAATCCTTCATGCGGGTTATGTTTTCGAATGTGAAGGGACGCGCATTTTATTTGATCCAATTTTTGAAAACCCATTCAGTCGAAACTGCTTTGCCTTTCCGAATGTCACATTTGATCGTGAAAAAATAAAAAACCTTCAGGTTGCGGCGGTCTTTATTTCTCATTTTCATGACGATCACTGCTCGCTGGAAAGTTTGAATTTCTTAGATCGTAAAACTCCGATTTATATTTACTGCGTGTTTGAAGAGCTTTTCATTCTGATCAAAGAATTGGGATTTATCAATGTCCATGCAATTAAAATAAATAGTCCTGTTCATATTCAATCTTTTCAAATTATTCCGCGAAGAGCTTTGGATGAAGATGTTGATTCTATATTTCATATCAAAGTGGCCGGTCTGAATATCCTTAATGTGGTCGACTCGTGGATCGATGATTCGACTTTGAGTCAGCTTCAAAAAGAGGCGCCATGGGACATGGTTTTGTGGCCCTTTCAGACCATGCGCGAAATCGAAGTTCTTTCCCCCTCAAGGGCCATGCCTGCCAGCAAAGAATTGCCAATCGAGTGGACTCTGCAATTAAAATCATTAAATCCAAGGTACATTGTGCCAAGTGCATGTCAGTTTATTCAAGAAAAATGGTCTTGGTACAATCACTCATTTTTTCCTATTTCCTATCAGCAATTTAAAGACTCAATTAAAAAAATGCTTCCTGAAACTGGAGTTGTCAGATTGGACCCGTCGGCTTCGGTCTTCCTTAATAAAAGCGGCATTAGACCTTCGGATCCACTGAGCTGGGTGCAACCTGTGGGCGAACAGAATGTAGATTATGAATACCATGATGATTTGATTCCGCCCTCAACCGCAGAAATTGCGCAATATTTTGCGGCCCTGACAAGCCAGCAATCTGAAATCGTTTTTGACTTTTGCCGCTCAGGCCTTCTAAAAAAATATACGGCCCTGCTGCCATCCGAAGAAATCTATTTCAAAAAGAAAAGACGATGGCGCCTATCTGTATATGATCATCTTGGAGTCGCCACTCATTTCTTTTTCATGATTGAAGGCGCAAATATTCAGCTGGTGGCGAATCACGATCAACCTTTAGCCTGGACGACAGAAGTCCCTCTTTTTAAACTTTATGCAGCCTTAGAGCTTGGAGAGGCCCTCTCTTCCATGTACGTAAGAATTAACGACGTCAGTTTTGAGTCCAGCATTGAAAAAGAAATTGTCGATGTTGATATTGTCGAAGATCCTTTAGTTCGTAGTCTTTTTAGCGGCACCTTTGGCGGCTACCAGCTTGCGCAGCTTAAGCACATAAAGGGAACGGCGCCTTGAGCAAAGCTGACGGCGTTCGGACTCGTCGAGCTAGCGTTAGCGCGTTTACTAAAACCTTAACCAAGCCCTCAGATTGCAAATGAGCCTGATCAAATAACCGGAGGAAAAAATGGCTTTAAGAAATGTATTTCAAAAAAAATTGAATGGAATGGCTCTTGTTTTAGGATTGAGTGGATTTATGTTGTCAGCTTGCGGACCTGGTCATCAGGAAAATCAGAGCTCAAGTTTGCCTGATGATGCGATCACCAAGGGTCAAACACTGCGGTCTAATAATAGCTTGGGACACTTTATTGTCGCGTTGGTTGCAGATCAAGACGAAGGACAAGCCCTTTGCACGGGCTCAATTCTTTCTCAAAATATGATTTTAACCGCAGCCCATTGTGTTGAAGGCGCCCCATCTAAGGTTCAAATTGTATTCGCAAATAATGTTAAAAAAGCAGATGCATCCTTTATAAGAATGGCCACTGCCATTTATCAAAATCCTTTTTGGCATCACCCAAGTGCTGATAAGAAGGGTGATTTGGCGATAATTAAGTTTTCTGGTGGTCTTCCAAAAGGATTTTCACCGGTTCAACTTGCCAATGATCAATTTCAATTAAGCAAAGATCAAAATGTTTTATTTGCGGGCTATGGTGTCACCAACGGAACACAACAGACAGGCGCAGGTGTTTTACGAATGACTAAAACGACAGTTATTGGTCAACATTCTAAGACGGAAGTGATCACTGATGGGCGCGATACAAGTGTTTGCTTTGGAGACTCTGGGGGACCAGCTTTTGTAGCTATCAAGAAAAAATTTATCCAATGGGGCGTCGCAAGTTCTGTTTTAAACCAGGCTTGTAATGAAGCGTCGATTCATACTTCGATCATGAATTATAAGGATTGGATTCAGGCAACGATGTTACGATAAATAATTTGAGCTTAGAAAATGGAGTGCTCGAAAGATCGAATACTCCAAGAAACAGACTTAATTTTTTTCGGCAGCAGAGATAATAATATCAGCTACTTTTTTAGGCTGAGAAAGCATTGGAACGTGACTTGTTTTTAGGACAGTTGTCGTCGCATTAATTTTTTTAGCCATCGACTTCTGAAGTTCGGGTTGAATCATACGATCATTTTCCGCAACGATATAGTAACTTGGCTTGTTCTTCCACGAAGCAACAGTGACGGCTTCTCCGAAGGCTTTAGCAGCAACGGGACCTTGAGTCGCAAACATAATCTTAGTCGTTGCAGGGCTGACATCTTGAGCAAAATTCTTTGCCAAAGACTCCTGAGACAATGCCATAAAACCGTTAGCATCAGGTTTTAGATTTTCCAATCCAGGGCCTGGAGGAAGATCTTTTCCCAATTCGCCAGAAGTTTGTCCTTCCGAGGGAGCAAAGGCTGCTACGTAGACTAAAGCTTTCACTTTGTCGCTGGTCCCAGCTTGAGTGATCACAGTTCCACCCCAAGAGTGGCCGACTAAAATAACTGACCCAGTTTGGGCATCAATGACACGTTGGGCGGCACCGACGTCATCAGCAAGTGATGTTAAAGGATTCTGGACAGCCACCACTTTTAACCCCTTAGCTTGTAAATAGGGGATGACCTTATCCCAACTGGAGCCATCAGCGAAAGCACCGTGAATTAACACAACTGTGGTGTCAGAATTTTTATTCTCTTTTTTTGCGGCCTGGGCGGATCCAAAACAAATCGACGAAATTAAAGCGAAAGCTACGACCGGATTCAAAACTAATTTTTCAAACATGCAAAAGGCTCCTGGTGATAAAGTGTTCAACAAAGCTACAAGATATTTTTATTTTTTCAAGAAGAAGCCGGGTTTGATCATTGAACAATTAGACAGGATGAATAAGAAGTGTCATTCGTCAAAACCCCGACTGGACTTAATGTCTGAATTTAAATCCGATCCAAGTCAATTTGCAAAGGCTTTAATGATCTCTGCAACTTCTTTTGGTTTTGATAAAAGCGGCAGATGTCCTGATTGAATCGTTTCAGAAGCCGTTAAGGTGATCCGTTGAGCCATTTTCTTTTGAAACTCTGGAGTAATGACATGATCATTACTGGTGAAAACATAGTATTTCGGAATGGCATTAAATGCGTCGTTTTTAAATTCGATGACATCGCCTAAGTTAAGCATTGATTCAGGAAAAACGGCTGGCAAAACGGCTTCATTTTTTGAAACTTCTAAATCCATGCCACTTAAGAATTTAACTTTTGCTTTGGGAGTGATGCGATCTTTCCCAACTTCAACAATCGACATATACAGTTTTTGATCAGCGCCTTTAAGTGGATCTGTTGGATGTTCACCATTCAAGGGCACCAACGCCGCAATATATATGATCTTAGTTATTTTTTCTGGGCAAACGCCGGTCATTTCATTAGCCGTTGACCCACCAAAGCTGTGGGCCACAATGACCGTCGGACCCTGTAATTTCTGACACGCCATTTCGGCAATTTGTTTTAAGTGCAAAGGCTGGTTGGCGTCGCGACCCAGTCGCGGTAGAGCGAGCACTGAAAAATAAGTATCGTCCAGATTTTTTACAACCTCACTCCAGCTTGTTTCATCAAGATGGGAACCAGTGATGAGAATTAAATTTGTTTTCTTGTGCTGATTGACATCATTTTTTGAAGCACACGAGGCCGAAACTAAAATAACAATCCAGCTTAAGATTCTAAAAATTATTTTCATTGAAATTTGTCCTTTGCAGAGGTCATTGTATAATTGCAACCAAGGCTACTACATTGACAACAAAAAAATTAGAGAAAAAATTCATTCTTCTGATGTCATTTGCCGTGGGCGTAATGGCGGCAAATATTTATTATGCTCAGCCCATTCTTTCCCTGATCGCAAGTTCACTTGGACTTCGACCCGATGCCGCCGGTCTTATCATGACTCTCACTCAAATTGGTTATGGTCTAGGCGTTTTGTTTATTATTCCATTGGGTGACTTATTTGAAAATAAGAAGCTGATTCTAACGATGGTAGCATTCACGATTTTAGCAGAGCTCACTTTGGGCTTCGCCCGATCGGTCATCCCTTATTTTGTAGCTTCAATTGTTGCAGGCTTAGGTGCTTCCGCCGTGCAAATTATTGTTCCTTATGCCACTCACCTTTTTGATAAAGCCCAAAGAGGCCAAGTTCTTGGCAGCATCATGAGCGGATTGATGCTAGGAATTATGCTTTCTAGGCCACTGGCTAGCTTGATGACGGATTTTGTTTCATTGCATGCTGTATTTTTTGTTTCCGCTTCGACCATGCTTTTTTTGTTTTGGCGCCTTGCTTATGTCTTACCCGAAAGAAAGCCGCCATCGACAAATTTAAAATACGGGCAACTTATTTGGTCCATGAAAAACTTATTGATGACAACACCAACACTTCGGCGTCGAGCTATTTACCAAGCTTTAATGTTTGGTGCATTTTGTCTTTTTTGGACGACGGTGCCTCTTTTATTAATCAGCACAAAATTTCAATTCACACAAAAAGGCGTGGCCCTCTTTGCACTCGCCGGCCTGGCGGGAGCCATTGCGGCGCCCTTCGCAGGAAAAATGGCAGATCGAGGATACAGTCGAAAGACAACGACCTGCGCTTTTATTTTTGGATGTCTGTCATTTTTAATGAGTCACTTCGCTCAAGAAAGCAGTTTTCTATCGATCTTTCTTCTTATTGTAGCAGCCAATTTTTTAGATGCGGGAGTCTCAGCCCATTTGGTGCTGGGGCAGCGAGCAATTTTTATGATCGATCCAGCTAATCAGAGTCGTTTGAACGGTTTATATATCGGAATCGTTTATGTCGGCGGAGCCGTCGGTTCCGCACTAGGCGCCTGGGCTTATCTTCATGGCGGGTGGGGCTCGGCTACCTTAATTGGAGCGATATTTCCAGTTTTCGCATTACTCATGCTGTGGACTGAAAAATATTTTGATTATACTGAATCCACCTAGAAACTAGACCGGCTTTCATGCACTGACTTCAAGCTTTTCTAAATCCATGCGCCGGAGCGACGGAGATAAATAAGAAATAATACCAACCGTGCACAAGCAGGCAAGACCACCAAAATAAACGGCTGGAACAGTGCCCAGGATTTTTGCAGCAATTCCCGATTCAAGTTCACCAATTTCGTTGGAAGAGCCTATAAAAATTGAATTCACGGCGGAAATTTTTCCACGCATGTGATCGGGCGAAGTCAGTTGAACAGCCGCAGTTCTAATCGCCATACTAATGCTGTCAAAAGATCCACTGAAGGCCAAAGCAAAAAACGAAAGATAAAAATTTCGACTGACGCCAAAAACTAAAATGCAAAAACCAAAACCAAGGACTGAAGAAAGCAACCAGCCACCGGTTCGCATTCTTTTTGTTCGAGCTAAATACAGACTCATCAGGGCGGCGCCCACGGCTGGCGCTGCCCTTAGAAGGCCTAACCCCTTTGGACCCACGAATAAAATTTCGCTCGCAAAAATTGGTAAAAGGGCCGTCACTCCACCGAATAAAACAGAGATCATATCTAAGGATAAAGCAGAGAATAAAATAGGATGCCTAAAGACGAACTTTAGACCCGAAAGTAACTCTTCAGTGATAGAGGCATGCTGCGGTCGAATCGAAGGGGGTTGCACATCTTTTTGAATTAAAAGCATCGAAAAGCTGCCGATCAATAAAAGAAGACAGACAATTGTTGATGAAGCGATGGCTCCGAAAAATCCAAAAATTAAACCGCCGAAAGCAGGCCCTGCGATTCTTGCAATCTGCATTGCTGAACTTGAAAGAGCCGACGCCTGCATCAGAAAACTGCGTTCGACCAACCTAGGAACGGCTGCATAAATAGCTGGCTGTGAAAAAGAGCGCGCGATTCCTGTTAAGAAGGCGGCCGAATATAAAAGACCAACTTGTAATCCCAAAGAAAAGTGCAAAGCAAAAATATGTTCGGACAATACGACAAGACCCGAAATCAAGCTGACCAACATCACTCGGCGATAAATCAAAAGGGGCCGAGCGCGATCCACCAAATATCCTGCATACAACGCTAGTCCGATGGCAGGAACGGCTTCCGTCAGACCAATAAATCCTAAATATAAAGGATCTTTTAAAAGTTCATAGATTCGCCAACCTAAAACGACGGCCTGCATTTGCACTGCGAAAGTGAAAAGAAACCGAGCACAAAGCAGCTTTTTAAAATCAGTAGGCATGGGTCTGAATTTAATTGCGGAACCATTTTAATTCAGCTCTTTTTTCAACGAAGGATTAAGGGTTCAAAAAAATTGGGGAGATTTGACCCGCAGAGTCTTTGTTGTTGCGCAAATAAGGACCATCAAAAGGCTTTAAACCGACTAGATTTGTGCGCCCTTTTGGCTGTCTTTTTGCTTCATAAAATTAGAAAGAGGAAACATCATGAAAAATGCTTTAAAAAAAGAATTAGCTTTACTCGCTGGAGTCGCATCTTTAATCAGTGCAAAAGCTAAGTCCCCCCTTTGGTCAGGTCTGTTGGCTGGCGGCGCGGCGGCTTTGTGGTTTTCCTCTCATCAAAAGAATTATAGTTTTGCGGGTAGAAAAGTTTATATCACCGGTGGCTCTAGAGGATTGGGACTTTCCATTGCTTGGAATTTATTAGATCAAGGGGCCGATGTGACCTTGGTGGCTCGCGATGAAGAGGAATTGATCCGTGGTCAAAATATTTTGCTGAAAGAATTTTCTGATGCCAATGTTTTTATCAGCGTCTGCGATATTACGAAGGTCAACGAACTTGCGGAAAGTTTAGATCAAGCCATTGAGCGAATGAACGGCATTGATATCCTAATAAATAATGCTGGATCGATCTTGGTCGGCCCTTTTACGTCAATGGAGAAAGAAGATTTTGAAGCGCAAATGAAACTTCATTTGTACGCCGTTGTTGACGCCACAGGCTTGATTTTTCCTCACTTCAAAAGTCGTGGCAAGGGTCGCATTCTTAATATTTGTTCTCTGGGTGGGAAAGTGGCAGTTCCCCATATGTTGCCTTATGATGCTTCGAAGTTTGCCCTGGCTGGATTTTCCCAAGGTGTCAGTGCCGAACTTGCGCCTCATAATATTACTGTGACGACAGCTTATCCCACCGTCATGCGAACGGGTTCGCCAATTCAGGCTGTCTTTAAAGGTGATCACGGAAAAGAATTTGAGTGGTTTGAGACCATTGATAATTTACCCCTCCTATCGATGTCTGCCGATACGGCCGCAAAAAAAGTTTTACAAGCCGTGGCGGATGGACAAAGTGAGGTGATTCTTTCCTGGCCAGGCAAGGCGCGACTTTTAGTGGGAGCATTTTTGCCTGAAATCATGAATGCGATGATGGGAATGGTGGCTGGATTTTTGCCTAAAAAGGACTCAGCGAATCGCAAAACGGGGGCCGATAGTGACAATCGCTTTTATCAGAATGGCCTTCTCAGACCTCTTCAAAGAAAAGTTCAGCAAGTTCAAGACGAGTACAATCAAATTCCCCATCATGATGCTGAGTTCAATATGGGGCTGAAGCATTAACTAAAATTATTTTCGTTTCGCGAAAGTTTTCTTTTTCAAAGCGGGCTGACGAAGTGTTCCTCGGCCCGGCAATTTGTTCGATTTCGCGAAAGCTTCTGGCTTCGCCTTTTTTTCAAACAAAGGTTTGGATTTTGGAGTCGTTTTTTTTTGCAGCCGGGGCTCTTCCTTTTTAAAGGGGGCTGGTTTTTTGCCATCCAGCTCGGCCATTAATCTTGAATCCCGTTCAGTGACAAGATTGACCACTTCGCCAGTGCGTCCAGCTCGGGCGGTCCTTCCAACACGGTGAAGATAATTTTCAAGCTGCTGAGGCAGATGGTAATTGATCACTCGGGACACGGCCTCAAGGTCAAGGCCTCGGCCGGCTAAATCAGTGGCCACTAATAAATCTATTTTTCCATCTTTGAACTTTTTAAAATTCTGACGACGTTCATTTTTATCCATGTCGCCGCGATAGATCGCACAATGAAAACCTTTATCAGTGATTTCTTTGGCTAACTTATCACATTGCTCACGGGTATTTGTGAAAACTAAAGTGCCACCTTTAACTTTTTGGCCAAGAATTTTTTCAAACAAAGGCCAGCGCTTTCCATCTTGCACGATTAAATTTTTTGTCACTAATGTTTTTACAACTTTGCCACTTCCCGAACTGCGCACCACTTCGGCAGACCTGAATAAAGTGTTCATAAGTTCTTGCACCGAGGGAGACACCGTTGCAGAAAATAGGCCCATCTGAAGGACGCTAGGACAAGCGGCGACAATAAAATTTGAATCCGGTAAAAATCCCTGATCTAACATTTGATCAGCTTCATCGAAAATTAACATGCGGACGTCTGTCAGATGAATCAGTCCCATATCCATCAGTTGGACCAAGCGTCCGGGTGTTGCTAATAAGATTTCAAAAGGATTTGCAACATTTCGTCGAGCTTGTTCAAGCGCCATTCCACCCAAGGCGGGGCGAACTCGTAATCTTGTATCGTGAGTCAACGTCTTAAAAACTTTAGAAACTTGCTCGCCGAGCTCTCGGGTCGGGACCATGACAATGGCGCGGGGCGAGCTGTGCTCTGTGACGGGGTTGTCTTGGGTCTCTAGATTTTTAAGCATATGAAGTAAGGGCAAGGCGTACGCCAAGGTCTTACCGCTGCCAGTTTCAGAAATTCCGACAACAGATTTTTTATCTATCATTGGGGGAATAATTTTAATCTGAATTTCGGTCGGTTTTAAAAGGCGCTGTTTGATCAAAGTTTGAGTCAATGAGGCGAGCAAATTAAAGTCTGAAAATGTGTTCATGGCGGGCACTCTACCTTTTAATCAGGTAGAGCCCTACAGAAATCGATAAGTCCGCGTTCAAAGGGCAAAATCCCTAAAAAAAATACCCACCCTTTTTAGGTGTGGGTTGGGCTTCTTGTGCAAAATCGTAGTGAAAGTTTGAAAACACTTCAGTAGGATAGAAACAAAAAATCCGAGCTTTCAACTAAAAATAGAGACGAGAACCGTTATCACCGTAAGTTTTTTTCCAAGAGATCGGCAAAACTTTTCTTAGTGTTTTTAGAAACTTTATCAAGGTAGGTGTCGCTTCCGGTCTTTAGATCCAGTTTGTGCGGAGGATTTTTGGCAATATTTTCATTCGATTTATAAGCTTTCAGAATATTCTGAACTGGTATCACAGGGCCTCCATTTTTAGCCAGAAAACCCTTTAGGAAGCAATATTCCAACCAACGCCAGTGCTTTTAGGGCTCACTTCACAGTCCAGTCGGGTTCAAAAAAATCGCGTCCAGTGGGTGTTTCGCCTCGCTGGCCAGTTTGAATGGTCGAAAAAATTAAAAACTCGTTCATTATATGAGGCTTTTAAGGTAAGAGAGGGCATGGGCAAAACAGAAATTCTTAGACTGATGGCGGGTTTCCGCAAGTTTCACGATAAATATTTTGCAAATGAACATCCGCTTTATCAGCGCCTTTCGTCGGGCGGCCAAAGTCCAAAAACTTTAATCATCGGCTGTAGTGATTCTCGCGTTGATCCAGCGATCATTACATCGGCAGGTCCTGGCGAGCTTTTTATTGTTAGAAATGTCGCAAACTTAGTTCCCCCTTTTGAAAAAGGTGGGGGCTTCCATGGTATCAGTGCGGCCATAGAGTTTGCGGTTGTGAATCTAGCTGTCGAAAACGTGATTGTGCTAGGGCATCGTCAATGCGGAGGAATTCGAAGTTTAATGCTGAATGACTCTAATAAAGCAGATAGCTTTGTCGAACAATGGGTTCGTATCGCGCAGGATGCGAAAGACCGCGTCCTAGCAAAGCATGCAGGCGAAAGCGAAGAAAGCCTGTGTCGACATGGTGAACTAGAAGCTATTATTACTTCCCTTAATAACTTGCGAACTTTTCCCTTTGTGAAGTCAGCCATTAAAGATCGGGGACTTGTCGTGATGGGAATTTACTTCGACTTAGAGTCTGGCCAGCTTATTGAGTATGATGAAGACGCTGCAGCCTTCCGAAATATTGAAATCTAAGAAACTAAAGTCTGAAGGACTGTATGAATGAGAAACAGCAAATTTGGACCGAAAGTTACAAAATAGCCTCCTACCTTGTGAATATGAAAAATAAGGCGGGACTCTATTCAATTCTCAACCTTGTTCAAGATGTTGGCTGGCTTCATGGAATTCATTTGCAAGTCCAGTTACCCAAAAATCAAAACTGGGTTTTTACTCGTCAAAAATTAACTATGCAAAAATGGCCGGCTTGGAATGAAACCGTGACGATTCAAACATGGCTTCGGCCACCCGTTGGAAAGTTTCTTTTCCGCGATTATGAAATTTTTCTTGGTGATGCGTTGACGGGCCAAAAAATTGGATTTTGCACCAGCACATTGGCCATTATGGATCTGCAAACTAGAAAAATTGTAGATATCGAATGGAAAGCTGACGAAAAAATATGGCGCAAGAGTGGTCATTTGCTACAGACTCCAGAAAAAATTATGATCGACCAACCCTTGCAGCCTTTGGCACAATTTGAAGTTCGAAATAGTGATTTAGATATGAACCTTCATGTGAATAATACAAAGTATTCGCAGTGGATACTGGACGCCGTGGCATTAGACGTTATTCAAAGCGATATTTCGGTCACTGAGTATGAAGTGAATTTTTTAGCCGAAGCAAAAAAGGGCGACGTCATTAAACTACAAAAAACGCTGAATCATCCCGTGAAGGATTCATTCGTCCAGTTTCAAGGTGTTCGGTCTTCAGATAACAAACCTGTCTTTGTCGCCCAGCTGCGGAGCCTTAAAGCAGGCTCCGCTTGAATGCCTTGAAATGAAAAAAGGTGACGCCTTATGAAATTTTTAAGATTGAATGACTATTTGCTGAGCGTCCTTTTTGAGGACGAAGAAATTTTAGCGATCGACAAGCCCTACGGTCTTAACAGTCATACGAATGAATCTAAAGCTGACCTTGGAGAATATGCCCAAGACGGCCTGATCGAAATCTTTGAAAAAAACCTAAATAGGCGGCTTTATATCATTCACCGATTAGATCAAACAACGACCGGTGTTATTATCTTTGGAAAGACTCCGGAAGCTGCAAAGAAGTACGCAGAATTCTTTTTCCAGCGTTTGGTCAAAAAAACTTATTGGTTTATCACCGCACAGAATTCTAAAAAAGATCAGTATTTGATCGACCAAGTTATTGTCCACAAAGGCAAAGACCTTGAAGCTACAACTGAACTTAATCTTTTAAAAAAATCTTCTGGTTATGAGCTTTGGCAGGCACGTCCTTTGACGGGCCGAAATCACCAAATTAGAATTCATGCAAAAGCGGCAGGGCTTTCAATTCTAGGCGATCCTAAATATGAGGGAAAAGAATTTCCATTTGTCTGCCTTCATAATCATCTGATTCAGTTCCCTAATGGAATTGCGATTAAATCAGCTCCGCCGCATTATTTTGAGAACCTCCAATTATTAGAAAACCAAATTTTATCAAAATCTCTTTTTGAAGTTGATCGGCGAAAGCGATTGTTTTCAAGGAGCGATTTAACAGATCAATGCTTTAGAATTGTTCACAAAAAAAATGACAGTAAAAATATTAGTTTTAGCGTTGATCAATTTGGCCGCAGGCTTATTTTTTCTTGTTATGAACAGAATTGGTCAGAGGCCCTTCAAAAAACTTTTTCTTACATTGCGCAATGGTTGAACATGCCCATGACAGTTAGGATGATGCACAATCGGGGAAAAGACCCACTTAATAAATCTCAATTTTTAATTTCACCGACAGTTGATGACGTTGTAGAACCCCCCGATGTTGAATGGCTGGCCAAAGAAAATAAAACTATATACCAGATCCGATCCGATTCAGGACAATCGTTTGGTCTGTTTTTAGATCAGCGCTTACAAAGAAATTGGGTTTTAAATCAAGCCAAGGATAAAACTGTATTAAATTTATTTTCCTACACCTGCGGTTTCAGTGTTGCTGCCGCCCTGGGTGGTGCAAAAGAAGTGACCTCAGTGGATACAAGTAAAAATGTTCTTAATTGGGGACGTAAAAATTTTAAAATCAACGACCTAGATGATCAAAAGTATACTTTTTTATGTCGAGATAGCCTGGTTTTCTTAGATCAAGCGGTCCATAAAAAGATCAAATATGATTTAGTGATTTGCGATCCGCCGTCTTTCTCCCGGGGAGAAAAGGGAGTCTTTAAAATTGAATCAAGTCTTGAGTTGTTAATAACTCAGTGTTTGAAGGTATTAAAAGAAAATGGGGACCTTCTTTTTTCAACAAATTTCGAGGGTTTTTTTGTCGATGATATTCGTCGGACCATCCTAAAAGTCCAAAAAACATTGGGCCTTCGGCATCTTCAAATTAATTGTATTCAACCGGCGCTAGATTTTGAGCTCCCCAGCGAAAAATCTATTTTAAAATCGTTCTTAATCAAGGTCAGAAATGAATCCTTTACCGAAAAAAACCTGATTACATCGGTTTTTGCGACCGATATCGACGAAGATTAATAAGAGGACAGATCTATGGCATTTATTCTTTTTGAAGGCAGAAAAAAAATTGGTGAGATTTCAGATTGGGTTCTGATCGAAAGGCCGGCTGAGGTAAAAAATGTCCTTGGAAAAGAAGTCCTTATGCCCAAGCCTAAGGATCAGTGCACCTTCACTTCTCCGAAGCCAATCCCAAGACGGAGTGACTTGATCTTAATTTCCGACCACAAAATTGAGTATGTTCTTAAAGCGACCTTCGTAAGAGGGGGCACCTTCGTGACGGCGGAAATTATAGAACAAAGAAAAATTAAAGAGTGACCTTGCAGATCTAAGGCTGGGTCTTAGATTTTTAACTTTTACTTGGTCCTTCGTCATGAAAAGATATTAAGGCATGCGGGGGTGCGTTGTGAATGTGAAAGGACTCATTATTTTAATTTGTTTGAGCCTTGGAAACATCGTGTCGGCCCAGTCTGGTGATGAAGAATTTGATCATCAAACGCCAGAACAAGTCGAGAAAGCTCGGCAAGAAATTCAACGTCAGTTCGCAGATGCGATCAACCCTGAAAAAATAAGCGAAAAAGAGAAAGCTAAAATATTAAATCAATATCAATATTTAGATCCTAAAAATGAAGTTCCAAAAGATCTTTTTCAAAGCACTATCCTTTATTTTGATCTTAATAAAGATAAATTTGCCAATCACGAATATGTCTCTGTCATCAATTATGCGGCCCGTTCAGATCAGTATCGATTCTTTTTAATTAATTTGGTGAATGGAATGGTTGAAAAATTTCACACAACTCATGGCTGGGGATCCGATGAAGATGACGATGGATATGCGACAAGCTTTAGTGATGTAAACAATTCCGGAAAAAGCTCGGTGGGCTTTGCAAGGACGGCCGAGGTCTATTCTGGAAAATTTAATCGAGCGATCAGGATTGATGGTTTGTCGGCGAGCAATTCAAATATTAGATTAAGAGCGATTGTGATACATGGTTGGGATTATGTGCATGAAAAATTCGAAGTCCCCAAGCGCAGTTGGGGTTGTCCTGCCTTAGATTGGGCGATTAAAGATAGTGTGATCGATAAAATTCAAGGTGAAAGCCTGATTAACATGGGGTTTGCAGTTAAAAATTAGAAATCCAGTTTGGGATTCCATTTTTCCCAATCCTTTGGAGGACTGCCAACCAAAGGAAAATGAGCCTGTGGTTTTGCAATTTCCCCAGCATTATCAGGTGTAAAAAAATCAATTCCACCGTGTAACAAAGAATCCATCGAGCTAATTTTTAAGGACGAGCCAAAAAGACCTAACTTGGCTTGAACACCAATCTTTCGCCAAAAAACAGTATTAGTACGAATAAGTTTTACATATTTATTTTCAATATTTATTTGCACATGCACGGCTTGAGAACCTTTTGCCAGCATTAATTTCGTGACTGTTCCCACCTTCATCCCTCGAAAGGTGATAAGATCTCCTGGGCTAACGGATTCAGCATTTGTTGTTTCAAGAATATAGGACGATGTATCATCATGTGTGTCTGTTGAACCCGTTGCCGACTGAGCTTTGAATTCAAACTTTTCCTTACCTTCGAAGGGTCCAGGTAAAGCCGCAATATAGGTGCCTTCAAAAAGGGTATTGAGTCCACTGATCCCAGAAAAATCTACTTTAGGAACGACCAATTCAAACTTCGAACCAACGACCGCAAATTGCTCAGCATCTTTTCTTAAAGACACTTCAACGACAACATCTTTATTTTCTTCTGAAATATAAACATTTTTAACCATTCCGATGGGAACGCCACGAAAGCGCACCTTTGTCTTTTCCGCTTGGATACCTGAGGCATCGTCAAATAAAATTTTAATAGTGACTCCTCGCTGTTTAAAATAATCGACAAATAACCAGCCGGAAATCATCAATGCAAAGATTGGAAATAGCCAAATATACCAACCGGTTCGCAAAGACTGCATTTTTTCATTGATCAAGGTTTTCATTCTTATCTTCCCATAATAGTTGAGGGTCAAAATAGGCGGACGCCAGCATTGTGAAAATAACGACAATGGCGAAAAGCAAAGAACCAAGGCCGGGCTCAACGGCGGTCCATGGACCCAGCTTCATAATGGCGACCAAGACGGCCAATAAAAAAATATCCAGCATGGACCATCGACCCATCGATTCGACAATGTTGTAAAGTTTAGTGTTAAATTTTGGGTTCCTTCGGCGGGCAGCACTGGTCAGGTAGAATAAAATAATTAACTTCACAAATGGAATGAGCATACTGGCTAGAAATACAATCAGAGCGATTGCAAATGAGCCAGATTCGACCAAAGAAACAATCCCTCCCCAAATCGTAGAGCTGTTTCTGCTGCCATAAAGTTCGATCGTCATAAATGGAAATAGGTTGGCCGGAATATATAAAATTAAGGCTGTCATTGAAAAAACCAAAGTCAGCTTTGCCGATTTTGGTTTTAGCTTTTCATGTTTATGGCCGCAACGATGGCAAACAAGTGTTTTTGCTGGGCCTTCGACACTTGGAATTGGCTGTGAACAAACATGGCAGATTATAAAATGCTTTGGAGCTTGGGATTCTTCCATTTTATTCAGATTAATGCTGTTTACCCTGAACCCGGCGCTGATTACTTTCAAGTTTATTGATGCGATCGGCCTCGCTTCTTTGATTCTCTGATGTTTTTTGAGCTTTTGCTTTGCCCTTCATTTTAGCTGAGGTTGTTTTTTTCAAGTTCATTTTTCGATGGCCAGGGCTGTGAGCAGGATTGATGGCTTCTTTTTGAGCCATTTTAGCAAGCCATGCGACCTTATTTTGAAGCTCATTAACAAATTTAAAAAACCGTGATAGGTTTGATTTATTTTCAATATTTGACATATCTGTTTCCGTTCTTAGTATAAGGCTTAAGAAGCTGTATCATGGGTCCGTGATGGCAGCAAGCCGGCCGCAAGAGATGACAAAATTGTCACAAGGAGATCATAAATCATGAGCCAAAGACATTCACAGATAATTAATATTTCTGAAGTTGAATCAACGGAATTCGGCAAGGGTTCTTTTGGATTCAAATCGAAAAGATTAGCGGCTCATGCTGGGGCGCAAGCCATCGCTTGCAACTGGTTCGAATTGGTCCCAGAAAAAACTGCTTTTCCCTTTCATTATCATGCAGGAATTGAGGAAAATATTTTCATCTTAAATGGTTCTGGAACTCTTAGAATTGGATCAAAGACTGTTGAGATTAAAACAGGAGATTATATTTCTTTTCCGGTCGGTCCTGATTTTGCCCACTCTTTAAAAAATACAGGTGCCGTGCCCTTGCAGTATTTAGTGATTTCAAATAAAAGTCCTGTCGATGTTGTTGGATATCCAGATTCAAAAAAGCTAGCTGTTTTAGCAACTCCAAATGTAAATGAGTGGCCGCCTCACAGTGCATGGGTTCGGTTTATGATTAAAGAACAACCGTCGGTTGATTACTTCGATGGAGAAGTTTAGGGTCGTCGATTTGCCCCAACAAAAGTGACATTCTCCCCCGTTTGATCTTCTGTCTTTGATTGATCAGGTGATATCCAGGGGCCCCTGTTTTGCAGCCAGTAAAAGAATCTGCAACCTTTACATGGGAGTCTTTATGCAAAACGACAATGTTTCTATTTCAGGAATTAAAGGCATGCTTCATAATTTCAAAAGGACCTTCGAAGGAGATCCTTTGTCCCTGCAAGAAATCCGAAATGGTTTGAAAGAGGATCAGCAAACAAATTCAGATTTTGTAGATTTATTAGAAAAACATCATGATTACTTGGAAGAATCAGTTTCAGTTTTAACCGATAATGAGGCTTCCTCCGCAAATAAGCAGGCTCACTTAGGGCGCTTTATTCACCTTTTAAATATGCATGGCAAAGCTGAGGAAGAAACTTTGTATGTCAGCCTTAGGCTTGCTTCTGACAAGGAAGCTAGGTTAGAAGGACTGGCTGGACAGGATGAGCACGATGTCGCGTTCCTGCTGGCCAAGCAATTGAAGGCCATGAATTTTGAAATATCTTGGTCTGAAGAAATTGATGCTAAAGCAAAAGTATTAGCCAACCTAGTTCAAAATCATATTAAAGAAGAGGAAACCGAGATGTTTACAATTGCTGAAAATGCAATTGAGCCCTTAAAAATGCGTGTCATTTCTGGATTTTATTTAGAAAAATGTAAGGCCTACTTAGATCAAGAACTGATGGCGTTGTGACAAAAACGTCTTATTTCTTAGGTCTTTCCACCTTTTGTTTTTCCTGTATAAAGTAGCGCAAACCTAACAGAGCCCCATAATGGTCAGCATTTTCGTGCTCTTGGCTGGTCACAGAGCGCGAATATCTTAGGTCAATGACAGCCGCGAAGCGATCGTGGCTCCAGACTTCGGCCTGCAAAGCGCCATCAAAGCCATATTCGGTTTTATCACGGGCCGACGTTGTTGGCTCGTCGACTCCATGAAAATCACTGTGAGTGATCTCGACATCTCCTAAAGAATAGGCTGAGAAAAAAGACAGCGATGTCGATAAATAAGAAGTCAGCCAATAACGGTAGCCCATAGTGACGTGAATCAACTGGGTTTTTTCAGCAAGGTAATTCCCATACCGCTCACGAAAATAAATTTTATTAAGGTAGAATATTCCGATTTCCAGGCTGCCGTGGTCACTGATGTCGCCAATAGCCATCAAAGTCAGGCCTGATAAGTTGGGAGAAGTGGCACCGGAAGCTGATCCCGCGAAGCTTGTTTTGTAAAAAAAGGGTCCAAAAATCGCCGAAACATTGCCTTCTTTGGCAGTATAGGCAAAGGTCTTTCCAGAAATTAGAAAAAACAAAACAATTAATAAAGTCTTTAAAACGCTTAACATGAGGCAAGATTAAGAGCTGGCTCCAAAAATTCAATCAAAATCGAAAAAGGAAATGTTTGTCTCACTTTTTTTCAAAGCTAAAGATTTCTAAGCTGAAAAAAATCTACTTGGGAGTCTTGATAATTTTATTTTGTCAGAACGGGTTAGCGGCCGAAGCCCCCAACGAGACTTTAGAGGAAAAATTCATTGAAGGCGATATCTTAATCTCTGAATGGTTCGACGGGATCGCAGATGGCATCGATTTATTTTTGGTTGGAAAGCGAATCACCCATAAACGCAATGAGACCAATGTTCGGCTGACAGATTCAACCTATTATACAGAATTGTCAGGCCTGACAAATTCCCCCAGCCTGAGTGTTAATTTGCGTCTTCCCAACGTCGAAGAATATTGGAACTTAAAATTCACTAGCTACGATGAATCCAAGGATCGTGGAGTTCGCAACAATCAACTGCGCACAGCGCCCCCGGAAAAAAATTACGGCGCCACGATAGGCCTGTTCAAAAAGCTTGGCGATGTTCGCACGTCATTTCAGCCCCGGATTGAATTGCGGGATCCTTTGAAGGTTGGGCACTTATTGGCTTTTGAAAGTTTGGCTGAATTTAAAACATACCGCGTGAATCCTCGCCTTGAATTTTATGCTAACCCTGATAAGGGAACTGGTATTTTCCATGCGTTAAATTTTAATTTTAGGCTATCGAAGATTTTTTCCATCACCTTGATTAATGAAGGTGAATATGAAGATAAACGACATTTATACTCTGTCACTAACGGCGTGTCTTTAGGGCAGAGTGTGACTCGAAAATCCTCGTTATCCTACGGAATTTATATAGGTTCGAACAATCAGCCAAATTATCACTTGGAATCTGAGACCTTAGCTGTCAGCTGGGGCCATACAATTTATAATAAAATTCTAGATTACTCTATATCCCCCCAACTGAGTTTTGCCAGAAATAATAATTTTACGGGGGTGCCAGGGATTTCGTTTGGCATTAGTCTGAACTTTTAAAATTGGAGGATGTTCAATCATGAAAAATTCATCAGTGGATCTTTTTCAGCCCTTTCAATTGGGACCGTACCGCTTAACCAATCGGATTGTGATGGCCCCCCTGACTCGCAGCCGAGCAGGAAGTGGGGACGTTCCCTGGTCTTTGAATGCAGAATATTATTCTCAGCGAGCTTCGGCAGGCTTAATTGTCTCGGAAGCGACAAATATTTCGCAGGAGGGGAAAGGCTATGCGTTTACACCAGGCATTTATACACCTGAGCAAGTCAAAGGTTGGAAACTTGTAACTGACGAGATTCATCGGGCGAAGGGTTTAATTTTTTGTCAGCTTTGGCATGTTGGCAGAATTTCCCATCCTTCTCTGCAGCCGAATGGAAGTTTACCAGTGGCTCCATCGGCCCTAAAGCCAGCGCAAAAAGCCTTCACGGAATCTGGTCTGCAAGACTGTGTGACTCCTCGAGCTTTAAAAACCAAAGAGATTCCACGGTTAATTGAAGATTATAAAAAAGCTGCCGAATGTGCAAAAGAGGCGGGTTTTGATGGGGTCGAAATACATGCTGCGAATGGATATTTACTGCATCAATTTTTGGGAGAAAAAACGAATCTTCGCTTGGATCAATACGGTGGAAATCTTCAAAATCGAGCTCGCCTTGTTATTGAAGTGACAAAAACCATTGTCGAAGTTTGGGGTGGTGACTGCGTTGGAATTCGTTTTTCACCCGTCAGTCCTGCCAATGACATGAACGAAACAGATACTTTTCAAAGCTACTCATATCTAGCCGATCAATTAAATCCGCTGGGCTTGGCTTACGTCCATATTATCGAAGGCGCAACTGGCGGCGATCGAAATATTGATCCTAACTTTGACTTCCAACTATTAAAGAAAAAATTTAAAACAACGTATATGGCTAATAACGGCTATACGTTGGAATCATCGCTCGTTGCCCGTGAAAACAAATCAGCAGATCTGATTTGTTTTGGAAAACCCTTTATCTCAAATCCTGATCTCGTCGCACGGTTTAAAGCAAAGGCTCCTTTGAACGAATTAAGGGCCGACTTGCTTTATGGTGGAGGCGCCGAAGGTTATACTGATTATCCCTTTTTAAAATCGAAGGACCCCCTTTTGGGAGTGACCTTAGAAAATATGCTTCGGCAATTGGTAGATCAATATGGTTGGGAAGGTCTAGGGAAGGAAATTCATATCAATTGTTTTCTTTTTGAGCCAAGTCTTAACTCCAGTCTTAAATTTTTAAGAAGAACTCCTTGGGCTCGATCGCAATTAGAAGATCTTTTTAAGATCTACCTTAAAGAAAAGAAAAACTCTTAATTTACATAGATAAAAAGAATAAATATAAATAAATAATTATTGTTATTAAAAACAGGAGGCTGGTTTTAATAACAAATTATTTTAAAAAAATGTTAGGCGACCGTTCTGCAAAAAATGCCTAAGTATTGCGCACTTATTTTCATAGAGCAATTAAAAGTCCAGTAATCCCAATATCTTAAACCTGCAACAAGAAAAAATACCTTGAGGGACCCTTATTGTCAAAATTCAAACAAGAAGGTTTAGATCCGCACTATTTAGCCGAACTAAACTGGTCACAAAATTTATTTTCAAAAGAGATGATATGCAGCTTTCCGCCGAAGAATTGAACGAATTTAAACTTGAAGCCCTTGAGATGATCGACGGGGCCGAGAAAAGTCTGCTGGCCTTAGATTCCGGTGGGGACTTCAAAAAAGAATATGATTCGATTTTTAGGGCCTTTCATAATCTGAAAGGTTCAGCCGGTATGTTAGACCTAACACGGCTTCAAGAGTATATGCATCAAATCGAAACAACATTAACTCATGAAAAAGAAAAAGGCACATTATCCCACGATCTGATCGATTATTTTTTGAAAGGCTGTGATCAGATACGAAAAATTTTAGATAATGATCAAGCGGAAGTGGCTGCGATAGCGCCAGCACCAAAAGTGACGGATCAGCCATCATCCTCAACGATGACTTCGTTTCAATTTGTTGTTCAGTATTACGCTGACCTAGACACTTATTTTCAAATGCTTGGAAATGAAAAAGCACGTCACGAGCTGAGGCAGCAAGTGATGGAGCTTGTGAAAACAAACAAGGCCTCATAAACAATTTAGGAATTTTTAAAATGTCTGACCATCATGAAGAAGCAGATTTAGGCATCACAGAGTTCTGGACAGAGTGCGAAGAGCTCGTAGAGCGACTTTCTTCGCAGCTGCCTCTCTTGGAAAAAGGAGATTATGCTCCGGATGTGATCGACTCTGTCTACCGCGACATCCATACAATCAAGGGGTCTGCACAGCTTTTTGGTTTGCATCAAGTCGGAAATATTGCCCATGCCTTAGAAACAAATTTAGAGCCTGTCAGGACTGAGGGCCATGTCATCAGGCCACAACTTTTAGAAATGCTTTATCAAGGTGTCAGCGTCATCGATAAAATGATTCGCGCTTACCGAGATCACGAAAGTGAAGCGCAAGCAGATCTTATCAAAGACATCCCTCGATTGATCGAGGTGTCACTTGAAAGTGTCGGAGGAAATATGTCGGTTCCAAAAGATTCGTCAGAAGTTAACGAAATGGTTTCAGCCCCAGTCCACAGCTCGAGTCCCTCGGCAGCGGCATCGCCAGCGCCGGCAACGGTTGCAGCGACAGCGACGACGACGGATGATCATGGTGGGCAGGATTCGTCGAGCACAATCCGTGTTCCCGTCGGACTTTTAGATAAGCTGATGACTTTAATGGGCGAAATGGTGCTCGTGCGAAACCAAGTTCTTCAATACTCAAGCCGCAGTGATGATTTAAGCTTTTTAAATTTAAGTCAGCGCCTTGATGTCGTGACCAGTGAAATACAAAGCGAAATGATGAAGACCCGTATGCAACCGATGGGGAATATCCTTAATAAATTTCAAAGGCTAGTCCGAGATCTTTCAAAGGATCTTGGTAAAAAAATGGATCTCCATCTTTTTGGGACTGAGACGGAATTAGATAAGACTTTACTTGAAGCCGTAAAAGATCCCTTAACACATATTATTAGAAATGCTTGTGACCACGGCATGGAAATGCCAGCTGAGCGTAAAGCCGCTGGTAAAAATGAAACCGGAAAAATCTCAGTTCGTGCCTTTCATGAGGGCGGCCAAGTGATCATTGAAATTTCTGATGATGGCAAAGGCCTTCACAAAGAAACCCTTTTAAAGAAAGCGATCGAAAAAGGTCTGATTACAAAAGAAAAAGAAGCGACGATGTCTGAGCGTGAAATTTTTAATATTATTTTTATGCCAGGATTTTCAACAGCGGCCAAAGTGACTAATATTTCAGGTCGCGGCGTTGGAATGGATGTGGTGCGATCAAATATTGATAAAATTGGTGGCATCGTTGAATTGCAAAGCAAATATGGCCAGGGAACCACAATTCGATTAAAAATTCCTCTGACCTTGGCTATCGTTCCAGCCATGATTATCAGCTGCAATCAGGATCGTTACGCGATTCCGCAGGTCAAACTGGTTGAACTATTAAGGGTTGAAACTGCCTCTGCTGAAAATAAAATTGAAATGCTGCAAGGAAAAACCGTTTATCGCCTTCGTGGAAATTTATTGCCCCTCGTTTACCTTAAAGACTTTTTGGGATTTCCAACAGCCGATGGCGAAGCTAAGCATCAACTGCCAGATGTCGTCAATATCGTTGTCCTAAAAGCGGAACGTCAAATCTTTGGTTTGATTGTGGATGAAATTCAAGACACTGCGGACATTGTTGTGAAGCCGCTGAATCGCTTCTTAAAATCTCTGAATGTTTATTCGGGCGCGACTGTTTTGGGCGATGGATCTGTGGCTTTAATTTTAGACGTTTTAGGAATCGCTCAACGAATGATGTTAACTTCTGAATCTGAATCAGAGGATTCAAAAATTGAAGCGTCGAAACAGCTACAATATAAAAATGCAGATGTTCAAGAATTCCTTCTTTTTAAAGTCAATTCGGTCGGAAAACACGCGATTCCTTTAGACCTGGTTCACCGCTTAGAAGAATTCAAGCGATCGGATCTGGAATTTTCCGGAGGAACTCGTGTCATGCGCTATCGAGATTCCATCTTGCCCATCATTTCTCTGAATAAATTTTTGGATTACGATATGGATAATAAGTCGTCAGAAAAAGATGTTATCCCCGTGATTGTATCTCAAAAAGGCGGACACTATTTCGGAATTGAAGTGAATGAGATTCTAGATGTCTTAGTGACCGAAAGTTCATTGGACGAATCTCTGGCTGATCGTCCTGGAATCTTGGGTAGTTTTATCTCCAATGGAGAAGTCATCGTTGCCGTCGATAGCTCACGAGTTCTTGAAAACGTCACAAAGAGAAATTCTAAACACCAAATGGACGAAACAAAAGTTGCAGGAACGAAATTAAAAAGCGGCATGACGGTTTTGTATGCTGAGGACAATGCCTTCTTCAGATCTCGGGTCTCTAGTATTTTGATGAAGCATGGAATTAAAGTTCAAACTGCATTTAACGGAGCCGATGCCTTAGCCGCTTTAGAAAATGCACCACCCCATACTTTTGCAGCTGTTCTTTCCGATATCGAAATGCCCCGCATGAATGGCTTTGAACTGGCCGTGCAAATTAGAAAAAACAACGCATTCAAAGATATTCCATTGATTGCATTGACGACTCAATTTTCCCAAAAAAATGTCCAGAAGGGTATGGATTCTGGATTCAATTTATATCTTGAAAAATTAAATGCAGAAGAACTTATTGCAAATCTTGAAAACATAACTCTTAAGAAAGCGAGCTGATTGTGGATGCAGCAGCCAAAAGTATGACAAGGCAGTATTCAACGTTCTATTTATCAGACCGCCTTTACGGGATCGATGTCACACAAGTTCAGGAGGTCACTCGGCCTATGCCACTTACGCTAATTCGATTAGCGCCCGCTTTTATCAAGGGCCTTATTAACCTGCGTGGGCAGATCGCAACAGCCATCGGACTGAGAGAATTATTTGGTCTTCCGGCTGATCATCAGGATGAAAAAATGACCGTGGTCTGCCGTGTGGACGGCAATCTTTTATCTTTATTAGTCGACCGAATTGGTGATGTGGTCGAGGTTTCACAAAGTGAATACGAACCTTCGCCAGATACATTAGAACAACCAATTAAAAAATTTATGGATGGGGTCTACAAAACACAGGGATCAATCCTGAGTGTTATTTCGGTCGACAGCATCCAACGCGAACTTAATAAATAAAAACTAAAAACCAATAAAAGGGGAACTAAAGTATGAGCAAAAAAGTGACAGCTAAGAAATCAAAATTGAGTCTTGAAGAAATCACACAACAAGGAACCTTAGAGGCCATCAGCCGCAGTCAGGCGGTCATCGAATTTAAAATTGATGGCACTATCCTGACAGCCAATGAGAATTTTTGTAAGACGATGGGCTACGACCTGAGTGAAATTCAAGGAAAGCATCACAGTATTTTTGCGCCCCCAGGTTATGCTGAATCGGCAGAGTATAAAAGTTTCTGGGCAAAATTAAATCGTGGTGAATTTGAATCGGCTGAATACATGCGAATGACAAAATCCGGCAAGGAAGTTTGGATTCAAGCCTCTTATAATCCAATTTTAGATGAATCTGGAAAAATCCTAAAAGTGATCAAGTTCGCAACAGACATCACGCGACAAAAAATGCAAAACGCAGAATTTGAAGGTAAGGTTTCGGCGATTGGAAAATCTCAAGCCGTGATTGAATTTAACATGGATGGCACAATTATTTGGGCCAATGAGAATTTTTGTAAAGCGATGGGCTATGAGTTAAAGGAAATCCAAGGTAAACACCACGGTATGTTCGCAGTTCCTGGGGTTGCAACCAGTCTCGAATATAAAGAATTTTGGGCTAAATTAAATCGTGGAGAATTCGATGCTGCTGAATATAAGCGTGTTGGAAAAAATGGAAAAGAAATTTGGATTCAGGCTTCTTACAACCCAATTTTAGATTACAGGGGTCGGCCGTTCAAAGTGGTGAAGTTTGCTTCAGATATTACGACGCAGAAATTGCAAAGCGCCGAATTTGAAGGAAAAGTCTCTGCCATTGGAAAATCGCAAGCCGTGATTGAATTTAACATGGATGGCACAATTATTTGGGCCAATGAGAATTTTTGTAAAACAATGGGTTATGATTTGAAGGAAATCCAAGGGAAACATCACAGCATGTTTGCAGAGCCCGTAACGGCCGCGAGCACTGAATACAAACACTTTTGGGAAAAATTAAACCGCGGAGAGTTCGACACTGCTGAATACAAGCGTCTTGCAAAAGGCGGAAGAGAAGTTTGGATTCAAGCTTCTTATAACCCTATCTTAGATATGAACGGGCGACCTTTTAAAGTTGTGAAATTCGCCACTGACATCACTACGAATAAAATTAAAAATTCAGATTTTGAAAGCATGCTTAATGCCATCAGCAAGGCGCAAGCTGTGATCGAATTTTCGATGGACGGGACAATTCTTACAGCGAACGAAAATTTTCTTAAAACAATGGGTTACGATTTGAAAGAGATTCAAGGAAAGCATCATAGGATGTTTGCCCCTGGTCAAGTTGGGAGCAGCTCTGAATACCGTGGTTTTTGGGAGAAACTGAACCGTGGTGAATTTGACACTGGTGAATATCTACGAGTCGGTCGCGGTGGAAAAGAAGTTTGGATTCAAGCTTCTTACAACCCAATTTTCGACTTGAATGGTAAGCCTTATAAAGTTGTTAAATATGCGACTGATATCACAAGCGTAAAAACGATGATTAAGTCGATGGAAGAAACAGCGAACAGTTTGGCGACAGCGGCGTCTGAATTAACAGCGACGGCAACTCAAATGTCTTCGACGGCAGATCGAACAAACTCTCAGTCGAATGATGCGTCCTCTGCGGCTTCCCAAGTTTCGGCAGGAGTTAAAACGGTCGCTGTAAATACTGAAGAGATGGCAGCTTCTATCAAAGAAATCGCAAGATCTGCGAACGAGTCAGCAGAAATGTCTAAACAAACTTTGATTCGTGCGCAAAATACCAATAAAACCATCACTCAATTGGGAATCAGCTCACAAGAGATTGGCAACGTGATCAAAGTGATCAGTTCGATCGCACAGCAAACAAATCTTTTAGCCCTTAACGCGACGATTGAGGCGGCAAGAGCCGGCGATGCGGGGAAAGGTTTCGCCGTTGTTGCCAACGAAGTGAAAGAGCTTGCGAAACAGACAGCGAAAGCGACTGAAGACATCACAAATAAAATCGGTGCCATTCAAGCAGACTCTATGGCTGCTGTGGAAGCCATTGCAGGAATTTCACAAGCAATGGACAAATTAAATTCGATTTCAGGTGCTATTGCAGCTTCTGTTGAACAGCAAACAGCGACAACAAACGAAGTTTCGCGTGTCGTTCTTGAGTCGACAAAAGGTGTTGAATCGATCGCTACCACAGTTCGCGGAGTATCGATGGCCGCGCAGGAGAGCAAGGCTTCATCAGAGCAGACTTTGTCAGCTTCAAAGGATCTGAATAGTTTAGCTGAGCGCTTGAAAGAGTTAGTTTCAAAGGTCCAAAAAGCAGCATAAGGCGGATGAATGCAACGAATTTTAATTGTCGACGACTCGGTGGCTTTTAGAAATCAAGTCGCTGAAGCCCTAAGAAACGTTCCTGACATTGAAATCGTCGGGGCCGTAGCCAATGGAAAATTGGCACTGGCTCGGCTCTTAGAGTCGCCCGTCGATATTGCGATCGTTGATTTAGAAATGCCAGAAATGAATGGCCTCGAATTGCTTGAGGCCATTACCTTGCACAAAATTCTGGTGAAGACGATCTTCTTTGCCTCCCAGACAAAGAGCAGTGCTTTATCATCGCTGAAAGCTTTAAATCGGGGTGCATTTGACTTTGTGATCAAGCCGAAGGCAGATTTAGATGAATCAAAACCTAGAATCAGTATTGCAGAATCCATTCGCCAGGTCTTGTTACCAAAAATTAAAATTGGTGAGTTCACAAATCCGAGCGTGGTCGAAATTAAAAATGTGCCGCCAGCATTTGATCTGATCAACTGGCAGATCTTTGTTCCTAATGCGATTGTTATTGGAAGCTCAACAGGTGGACCGACCGCCCTTGAAAAATTATTTGATCGCTTCGGTAGTGTTCCCATTTGTCCGATATTTATAGCGCAGCATATGCCGCCAATTTTTACAGCCATGCTATCGGAACGGCTTTCAGCGATTTCTGGCTTACGGGTCGCCGAAGGAGTCGATGGCGAGGTCGTGACAGCAAATCGTATCTACGTGGCACCCGGAAATTTTCATATGACGTTAAAAACAGAAAATAATATCGTCAAAATTGTATTAGATCAGCACGAGCAAAGACATTCAGTCCGCCCAGCTGTGGATCATTTATTTGAGTCAGCGGCACAAATCTACAAGAATTATTTACTAGGCGTGATTCTGACCGGAATGGGTGAAGATGGTCGCGATGGAGCAGTTGCCATCAAAAAAGCACATGGTGCCATGATCATTCAAAACCAAGCATCTTGCGTTGTCTATGGCATGCCAAGGGCTGTGTATAATTCGGGAGCCTATGATCGACAAACAGATCTTGAGGGGATTAAAGACGTTTTGCAGCGTTACTCCGATCTGGGTCGACTTTCATTAAGGAAGGCGACATGAAGCTATTTGGGGAATATTTAGTTGAAATTAAATTGATCAGCCAAGAACAGCTTCTGGAAGCCGTCCTTACGCAGGTCGAATCACTACCGACAATACCGTCGATTTTAAAAAATAATAATTTGATGATGGCCAATGATATTTTGGCAGCCATGAAACACCAAGTTCAATTTAAAATGGATTTCAAAAAATCTGCAATGGTCCTTAATTTATGGTCAGACAAGATGGAAAATGAAGTTCAATTGGCTTTAGGTAAAGTCAGAATTCCCCTCGGCGAAATTCTTATCAGCCTCGGGCACTTAAAAATGGAAGACATGACTCGAAGCTTACAAGAGTACCTTTCGATGATTGCTGATGCCTCTGAATATCAGACAATGTTGCTTGGTAAAGACGAGCTCGAAGCTTTGCAAACCTTATTGGATGAAAATCACAAAAAATCTTTTACGACACACTTAATTGATCGCAAAGCTCAGTCAGTGCACAGGGATTTAAAGAAAATGATCAGTGCTTTTCGAATCGCTAAGGTCACCGTTGGAGAGCAAGTCTGTGTATCGCTGGACCAAGTTCTTGAAAAAACCGAAAGCTGCCTTTTAGAAACAAACGAGGATCACTGGAATGCCTTCCGCCCTCTAGCTGAAAAAGTATTACTGACAGTCTGGACAATTAAAGACGTCCTGTTGGAATCAAAGTCGGAAACGAAGTGGCGCAAAGACCACCACAATGAATTAGCAAGTTTAAAAAAAGAATTATTCAACCTTGAGACCATGCTTTCAAATCAAAGAAGAAGGGTTTCATAATGTCGAATATCGTATTAGATTTTTTCGCTAATTTTATTGAAAAAGAACTAGGAATCGTTTATTCCGCAGATAATTATTTCCAATTGCAAAATCGCTTAGAAGAAATTGTGACTTTGCGGAAGTTAAAAGATATCGACACCTTGCTCTTATTGGTGCAGCAGGGCAGTGACATTTTTTTAAAGCAATTGATTTTAGATATAGCAACGAATAATGAAACTTCATTTTATAGGGATGCCAGAGTCTTCACTGGATTCAGGCAGTTTCTAGTTCCACAAATTCTTCAGCAAAAGCCCCCAACCCGCCCCTTCAGAATATGGTCGGCGGCCTGCAGTGCCGGTCAAGAGCCTTATTCGCTGGCGATGATCTGTCACGAATTGAAAACAAGCCATCCCAGTTTAGAGTTTGATATCTTTGCGACAGATATTTCTGAGCGAATTCTAAAAAAAGCTCATGCTGCAAAATACACTGACCTTGAGGTTCATCGGGGTTTGCCAAGTTGTTTATTGGAGCAGCATTTTAAAAAAACTCCTGACGACCAATGGCAACTGAATGAAAAAATTAGGTCCATGGTCAAAACAGCAAAATTTAATTTACTGGGTCCTATGCACGGATATGGAAAGTTTGACGTGATTTTTTGTCGAAATGTCCTTATTTACCAAAAGATTGAGGCGAAGACAGAAATCATTAAACGTCTGATTCATCAGATCGAGCCCGGTGGCTTTTTAGTGATGGGTGCCGGTGAAAGTATGCTGGGAATTTCCGAAGGCTTTGAGCAGCACGAGTATCAAAATACTATTTTTTATCAGATTAAAAACCCCTTACTTAAAGTAGCGTAAAAATGATGGCAAACATAAAAGTGCAGCAAGATAAAAATATTTTAACGATTGAAGTTCCTAAAGACACTGGCTCTAAATTTGTTGAAGCCATGCTTGTAGAAAGTAAGAACTGGCTCCTGCTGCCAGTTGATGTCTTTGTATTTGATTTTAAAGATGTTGTAGAAATGTTGCCGTCAGCCTATCGACCTTTTGTTGTTTTTGCTCGTCTTGCAAAGCAAGGGCAAAAAAATGTTGCAAGCCTTCATTTAAGCCATCAGCTGGATTTGCAAGTGAAGCGTGACGGCGTCATCACGTCTTTTAATCCCTTCGTCTCCATTGCAGAAGCCAAAGAAAAACTAATGATGGCGCCAGTGTCAGCCGTCAAGCCCTCTGGCAGTATGGATGTCGCGCTGATCAATCCATTTATTGATGCAGTAGTTAATACCTTCAGCGTTCAAGCGCAAACTCAGTGCACGCCAGGAAAAGCCTTCCTACAAAATGCAGCGGATAAAAATTACGACCCTACAATAGGTATCGTCGGCATGATTAATATCGTCAGCTCAAAGGTTGATGGCAGCATTGCATTGGCATTTAACGAAAAAGTTTTTCTACAAATTTATGAAAATATGTTTGCCGAAAAGCATGAAAGCATCACCAGCGAGCTTCAAGATGCAGCGGCTGAAATTTTAAATATTATTTATGGGACCGTCAAAGCGACCGTGAACAAAACAACTGATTACAATTTACAGCCAGCGATTCCAACGGTGTTTGTCGGAGAAAAAATAAAAATTAATCAAAAAACAAATGATAAAATAATTATATTACCATTTCAATCATCCGCAGGCGCTTTCCAGATGGAAATTGCAATGCAGAAAAAATAAGGGGGAAGTATGTTTGCACCGAATACTAAAATTCTAGTGGTCGATGACATGTTGACGATGCGAAAGCTTGTGGGCAAGGCTTTGAAAGAGCTTGGATTTTCAAACATCAGTGAAGCGGCTGATGGCGCTGTGGGTTGGGAAACTTTTTCAACAGCGACACCGGCCTTCGACCTTGTGATTTCGGATTGGAATATGCCAGTTTCAACAGGAATTGATTTTCTAAAACGAGTTCGTGGGGACTCTAGATTTAAGACTGTTCCTTTCTTGCTGTTAACGGCAGAAACGGAAGCGTCGCAGGTGACGACAGCGTTGGCAGCAGGTGCCAGTGGCTATGTTGTTAAGCCCTTTAACACAGTTGCTTTGGGATCGCAGTTAGAAAAAATTGCGGCTCGTATCGCTGCCTAAATTATTATGAAAAAAGGAATTGTTCTTTTAGCGGGACTTGAAGAAGTTGTTGAAAATCGGCTTCGTCTTGTCTTGGATAAAATGGAATTAAATTTAATTTCTTCGATGGATGATTTTTTAAATCGCCTTGAAACTTTCAATCCTGAAACCGTCGATCTGGCGATCTGTGGCCCAGCCTTAGCAGATCTAAAGCCGACGGAATTAGCGCAAAGTTTAAGAGCCCAGATTCCTGGCAAAGGAATCTTTTTTGTCAGTTCAGAAAAAGAAAGAGCCAGTGATGCCGAGCTTTTAAAAAATGGTTATGATCAGGCTTTTTTCTTGCCCTTCGATGGCATTATCCTAGATCGAACCTTGCGTGGCCTTCAACAAGAGATCAGTGGATTTGAAACGCAGATTCATCTAACCATTCCTGCTAGTGATTTTGTCGCTGACGTGCCCTTAGATTTTGACGTGATGGTGCTTTTTCCGTTGAATCAAAAGATTGTCACCTTAAGCCGGAAGGGTGGCCCGATTCGTCGGTCGACGCTGGACAGTTTAGCTCAGCAAGGCATTAAAGATGTCATGATTAATAAAGCAGATCAAAAAAAGTTTGAAAAATATTATAGTGAACAAAAAACGAAGGCAGGGGCTGAAAGCCAACTCAGTCGAAAAAATAGAATGCATGCCTCAGTTCGAAAAATTTTTCATACTTTGCTTTCTCCTGGGCAACCCACCTTTGAAGAAGGCAGCGCGCTTTTAAAAAAAGCCGAG
>JAYWEU010000065.1:0-2307 GCA_043779385.1 Pseudobdellovibrionaceae bacterium | reverse complement strand
CCCCCACCGCTGGATCCCACAAGGGCCATCACTTGCCCCGGTTTAATTTCGAAACTAATGCCTTTCAAAACTTCAACGTCAGATCGTGTCGGGTAGCTAAAGAAGACATTCCTAAATTCAAGTCGTCCGTCAATTTTTTGCAAAGTATTGCCAACATCTGCAACAAGAGGATCTCTTTCGATGATTTCAAAAACACGGTTGCTGGCTCCGATCCCAGCCATAAAATCGCCCCACAAACTGCCTAAGCTTCCAACGCCAATGGCAACAAGCATTAAATAAAGTAAAAACTGAGTCAAATCACCAATCGAAAGATTTTGGAGGACAACCTCGCGACCTCCATACCATAAGACAAAGCAGATGGCGCCAAAGCCAACGACCATAGCAAACATCATAAATGTCGTGATGGCCATCACCCTAAGGCGAACTAATTGCAAAGCCTGGCTTAAGGCGCTTTGGTAACGGACTGATTCAGCTTTTTCTTGAACAAAAGATTTAACGGTTCTTACGCTAGAAATAGTTTCTTCGGCAACAATGCTTGCCTGCGCTAAAGATTCTTGAAATTGTTTTGAAAATTTTCGGATGCGCTTCCCAAAAATCGCCGCGGCAATGCCGACGGGGGGAATAAGAACTAGCATCAGGGCTGACAATTTCCAGGATGTATAAAACATAAAACCTAGTCCGCCAAGAACTTGGCCTAAATTTCTTAATCCCATCGAAACATTGACGCTCACGGTATTTTGCAAGGTGGTGCAATCAGAAGCCAAGCGACTTGTTAGTTCGCCGGTTCGATGAAAATCAAAAAACGAAACTTCCTGTGAAAAGATTCTTTCAAATAATTTTTGACGAAGGCGCAGAACCATTCGCTCGCCACTCATGGTGAATAAATAATATCTAAGACTTGAAGCCACGCCCTGCAAAATAAAAGCGATAAAAAGAACTCCGACGACAATCACCAGCAGATCTAATTTTTTTGGTTGAAGAACGTTATCAACCATCCATCGAATGATCTGTGGATAGGCTAAACTTGCACCACTAGAAATGATTAAAAAAAACAAACCCCAAAGAATGGAAGTCATTTCTGGCCGAGCGATCGACAGGAGACGGGACAAAGTTGAACGTTGCATAGTGAGTTATGATCATATTGAGCATGACTTTTGTCTAGGAATTAAATTCATTCAGTCAAATCAACAGACTGAGGTCTTGCCGTCGCTTGCCCACTGATTTTTTATTTTCCACAATGATTCAATGGGATTGGAAGATGGTCCATGGCGTCGTTAGGAACGGTGTTCGCATGTTATTAAAAATTGTTGCCGCTTTGATTTTGTGGACAGGCCCTGCCTTAGCGGCAGAAGTTGTTGAACTGCCTAAGGAAGAATTGGCACAAGAGTCCGTTCTGCCAATTTTTGATAATCCAGTCAGTGTAAAAAATCGTGCTGTTGTGACTCAGGGTCATGTCGAATTTGGTGGATATTATGGCATGGCACTGACGGAGCCTATTGCAAATGTGAGTAAACTGGGCGCGGCTGTTTATTATCATACCAGTGAAGATCACGTTTTTGGATTGATCTACAGTAAAAATTTTGCAGGTCAATCCAGTTACGCAAATCAATTAAATAGCAAATATAATTTAGATTTTTCAAGAGCCCCAGCCCCAGAATATGCATTGATGGCCGACTACAATCTTAAAATGTTTTATGGCAAAATGAGTCTTTCTAAAAGTTTAGTCCTCAACCTTTCACTTTTTGGCACGGCAGCACTGGGGACAGTAAAGTACGCTCATAAATCCTATCCGGCGGCAGCGCTGGGTGTTGGTGAAAAATTTTATTTGAATCCTCAGTGGGCTTTACGGGTCGATTTGCGACTTTACGGGCACCAGGCGCCAATTCCATTTCTTTCTGGAAATCCAGGAATCTTGGCCAGCAATTCGAAACCTAGTTTTAATGATTTTCAAGAGCGTATGACTTACACGACCAATATGGATTTTGGCGTCAGCTATTTATTTTAGAGGGGAATTATGTTGAAGTCGATTTTCTTAATAGCTGTTATTTCGGCCAGCCTGTTTCCCATCAGATTGTGGGCGCAGGATGAGGCCTCTTCGGACAACGATGAATTGCAAGTCATTGAAGTGGAACTTGAAAAAGCAACCGCAAAAAAAACCATTGAACCGTCGAGCCTTGAAAAATCTACTGAGAGCAAAGAGGCCACATTCAGTGGCTTAGGAACCTTAGCGCCTTTTTCCGAGGTCTCTGTCATTCAAAAAAGATATATGCCAAAGACAGGTCGATTTCAGTTTTTTGGTGGCCTCAA
>JAYWEU010000064.1:0-2314 GCA_043779385.1 Pseudobdellovibrionaceae bacterium | reverse complement strand
CTGGCGACAAGTCAGGCAAAGATTTCGATATTGAGGCAATTCATCAGATAATTTTTGCCGTTTTTGAAGATAGCTCTCTAGATTCACCGTTCAACTCTCCGTGGGTTTCACAAAAAAGCTCAATTACGGACTTTCAGCTGGGTCGATTTTTTATTCTTTGGTTTTTAATTGCGCATCATTGTCAGCAATAAATTTTTTGATCTCTTCAGTGATGCTCAGAAGCTTCAGCCATTGTTCCTTATATAAAGTCACAGGAAAACGGCCCATTCCATAAACAGAAAGCGCTCCTTTTTCACTGACTTTCATGGACAGCGTGCCCCTGGAATTTTTTTTATTTTTAAGGGCTTCGTTTTCTGCTTTCAGACGCTCGATTTCAGCTTTCATATCTTCAGACATGCATCACCTCATGGGTTGAATTAAGAAGTATTATCATCTTTAATTTAGTCTTGGGTCAATCTGGAAGCCACCAGTCATGAAGGACGTGCTTTCCATCAAGCCATTTGCTATGACTTTGATCCAAGACCCCATGGAAAGGACCCTATGGAGCATCTTCAAATTTCAGTTCTGTACCAGGACAAAGACTTCTTGGCGGTTTCAAAACCTGCTGGAATCTCTGTGCATAACAACGAAGATCCACAAAATCTGCTGTTACTGTTACAAAAACAATTGGCCGCAACTAAACTTTATCCTGTTCACAGATTGGATAAAGAAACCAGTGGCATCCAACTTTTGGCTCTTCATGAGGTGTCCGCAAGGAAGTTAGCTGAAGAATTTGAAAAAAGAACGGTTCAAAAGATTTACGCTGGCGTTTTGCGGGGCGAATTGAAAGAACCTAAGGGTCTTTGGAATCAATCTTTAACCGATAAAGCAGAGGGCCGAAAAAATCCTGCTGGAATGTCACGAGATCGAATCGCTTGCGAAACGCAGTTCGAAGTTCTTAAAGCCAATAAGTTCTTTTCTTATTGCCACTTTAAACTCATCACCGGACGACAACACCAAATTCGCAAGCACTCGGCCTTGGTCAATCACTCAATCGTCGGTGATCCCCGATATGGCGATCCAAGGTATAACAAAAAAATGGCCGATCTTTATAAGACCGACCGTATGTTTCTTCACTGTTATAAAATCCAGATTTTGGGCCACAGTTTTGAATGCATGGTCCCCGAGCCATTTAAAAATCTTTTAGCCTAGTTATTAGGAGCACCGCTATCAATCCAAGTTTTGATGGCACTCAGCTGTACTGAGGTCAACTTTGCACTTCCTAAAGGCATCGATCCTTCGAATGGAGCCAGATAAAAACGGCTGACACCGGAATTAAATTTTGTGACAAACAAAAGTGTTCCCGTGTAAGTGCTAATATCGTAACCCGCAGCAGGGCTTCCACCCGAGTGACACATAACACATTTTGGAATCGAAACATTGGCGTTGATCCAAGCATAGGTTCCAAAAGTTGTGACAGCCATGGACGCTGTTGGTGACGAACTGCCTGACGCATTAAAGGAAGACACTCGATAATAATAAGTCGTCACAGCTGACAGGCCACTATCTGGAAACGTCGTCACATTGGCTCCCACTGATCCAATCACTGTAAATGGTCCCGTTGCAGCTAAGGCTCGCTCGACTTTAAATCCTGTTTCTGATGTTGATGAATCTGTCCATGTCAGCGTGACCTGCGTGGCGGATGTTGCCAAAGCTGAGACCGATGCGGGCGAGGCTGGAATTCCAGCTGCGGCTGTCGCTGTTAAGGCTGAAGCCGTGCTCGTATAGGCTGAATTTCCACCTGCATTTGTTGCCGCCACTCGATAATAAAAAGTTGTCGAAGCCGCTAAGCCGGTATCGGAATAAGTTGTGACATTCGCCGCCGTCGTTAATAAGACTGTGAACGGTCCACCAACGGAAGGGGCTCGCTCGATAATAAAGCCTGATTCATCCACTGAATTGTCCACCCAGTTTAAATTGATTTGCGATGAAGAAATCGGGACAGCCGAAAGTCCAGTCGGATTTGCTGGTGGAAATGGCAGAGTCATCGCACTAACCACGGCTGAATACGGAGAGGCCCCAAAAGTATTCATAGCCTTCACTCGATAAGAATAGTTCAAATTAGCAGTCAGGCCGGTGTCTACATATGTTGCAACACCTCCACCCAAAGTACTTATGGTAGAAAAAGGACCAGCGACTGCGGCGGCTCGTTCAACAATAACGCTAGTCAGGGTTCCTGGAGGCAAGGTCCAAGTTAAAGTTATGCTTGTTGGAGAGGTTGCTCGAGCCGCTACAGCCGACGCAGAAAGTGGAGGCGTATTCGTTGGAGGACTTG
>JAYWEU010000063.1:0-2314 GCA_043779385.1 Pseudobdellovibrionaceae bacterium | reverse complement strand
GTGAGGGAGTCCTTTCTACGCTTCAAAAAGCTTTACCAGAGGCCTCAGCCTACTCAGTAAGGACAGGAAAACCAAAAGAACAAAATCACGACATAGATTCGCCTTCCGTGGTGATATGGGCGGCGCCTTCACGCTCCGAAATTCTTTTCCCTCCGAAGCATTGGCAACCCAAAGTTGTTGTTGATCTGAATTACGCCGAAAATTCTTTAGGGCGAACGTATGCTGTAAAATCTCACGCGCGATATATTTCGGGGTTAAAGTTTTTTCTAGGCCAAGCCCAAGAACAACAGAATTTTTGGCTACAAGTTTTAGATGATAATTCAATGAAAGACAACAGTTGAGCTTCCTAAGAAAATGATGGATACTCGATCTCTTCTTACTTGGAGGTCTTATGGGCTTAGGTGAATTTTTAAAATCAAAACGAGAAAACGCATCTTTGTCACAAGGTGATGTTGCCAAAAAATTAAAATATACATCTCCGCAATTTATTTCTAACTGGGAGCGCGGTGTTTCCAGCCCACCTATCAAAGTTTTAAAACAGCTTTCTGATCTTTATAAAGTGGGAACTGACGAATTATTCAATCTTATCTTAGAGCACTCGATCACCCAGTTAAAAACAAATATGCTCCGCGAATACGGCACGGTCAGCAAACGTAAAAAATCAAAATAAAAGATTAATTATTTAACGGTGCCTTTGTAAATATAAGCAATACCGCCGGTCAAAGGAACATAGCTTTCTTTTGAAAAAGATCCTGTCGAATCCATTAAAGAAATAAATCGCTCCCGACAGGGAAAGTTCTGAGAAGATTTTTGTAAATACTCATAGGCCTCCCGCTGTCCGGTGACCAGGCCGCCTAATTTTGGCAGTACTTTTTCAGCATAAAAATTATATAAGCCAGAAATCACGGGCCACTGCATTTGCCCAAACTCAAGAACCATCACTTGACCACCGGGTCGGGTGACTCGGGCCATCTCTTGAAGTGCTTTCTTGGGGTTTTGCACATTTCTTATTCCAAAAGAGATACTGCAAACATCAAACGTCTGATCTTTGTAGGGAAGATCCATGACGTCAGCGACTTCAAATTTAATTTCTAATTTTTTTACCTGAGCTTTCTTTGGAGCCGGGCCCAGCATCTCGATACAGAAGTCAGTGCCAATCACTTCGCCCAAGGTTCCGACAGTTTTTTTAAACTCAATCGCTAGGTCGCCTGTTCCTGTCGCACAATCAAGAACTTTTTGACCAGGCTTGATGCCGCTCAAACGAACTAATTTCTTTCTCCACAGGTGGTGAATCCCTAAAGATAAAATTTGATTGGCTAAATCATATTTGCTGGCCACGCGACCAAACATATTTTTAATTTTATCAGGCTGTGAGGCATGAATTTCAAGACTCATGAAGGCTTTCCATCAAAAGATCGATCGACGGCTTTCAGCACGCGACCCAGCTTAGACATCATCTCATCGAAACCTTCCAGTGTTAAGGCTTGAAGGCCATCTGAAAGTGCTTTTGTGGGATCCGAGTGAACTTCAACGATCAGGCCATCAGCGCCAGCCGCTGCGGACGCGAACGCTAATCGGGGCACCAATGAACTGATTCCAACGGCGTGCGAAGGATCAACAATCACAGGAAATCGAGTGCGATCTTTAACATAAACCACCGAGTTTAAATCTAACGTAAAACGTGTTGCCGTTTCAAAGGTCCGAATGCCTCGTTCACACAAGATGACATTGGGGTTTCCTTCGCGGTGGATATAATCAGCGGCTTTCAGCCACTCATCCACCAACGACCCAAAGCCACGCTTTAAAAGCACTGGTTTTTTTTGTCGGCCCAATTCTTTTAATAATGACGTGTTTTGCATATTTCTAGCACCGACTTGGTACATACCCACAAACTCATGGATTTCTGGCATTTGCCGAGGCTCCATAATTTCAGAGACCAACTGCAACCCTGTTTCTTTTAAAACATCACTGATAAAAGAATACGAATCCTGGCCAAGGCCCTGAAAAGCCGCGGCAGAAGTTCTTACTTTCCAAATACCACCGCGAAGAAGTTGCGCGCCGGATTTCTTCACGGCCAGGGCCGTCGTTAAAAACTGTTCTCGGCTTTCCACAGAGCACGGACCTGCAATCACTGTGAATGAGGGCCCACCAATTTCAACGGAGCCGACTTTGACAGTTTGGGTTGAGAGAGTTGTTTGCATACTTTGTATTTCCATACTACCTAATCGTTATATAACGTTTTCAAGGATGATAGGTCATAGTTGTGAAGCGGCAGAATAGCATATCGCTTTTGGACTTTACAAACTTTTTAGAG
>JAYWEU010000062.1:0-16460 GCA_043779385.1 Pseudobdellovibrionaceae bacterium | reverse complement strand
GACCAATCACGGTATTAAAAGCGCCTTGTTCAAGGCCAGTAGTGATCGGGGCGGGTTTAGGATGAGCAGGGGGAACTTGCGTCGGAAGCATGCGATCGCGGAAAGCTAGAATTAAAACGTCAGCGGTTGCAAAAGCCATCAACAAAAGAAACAGGTAAGGATAGAATCCTTCCCAAACAGGTCGAGGACCTGATTTGTTCTTTAAGCCCTTGATTATAGCCACACCAAATCCTTTGATGAGTTCAGACGATGAATCCTTCATGTCAGTTTAGTTATACTTGCTTGGTAGAGTAACAAAAAACCAAGCCTATGGCATGGGAAAAAAAATCCCTGGACCTTGAAAGGCCACCTAGACTTTAGCCGAAGTAAAGGACCTCGGCTTTTAGGCTAGCAGCTCGGTCAATGGAGAATAAAATCTGGAAGTGTAGGGCGTTGAAATACTTGTGTCGTAATATCCAAAGCCCCTTTGGCCAGAAGCGTATGGTGAATACTCGGACTGTGGAACGCCCATCAGCTGTAAAAGGGTGATCATAAACGTGTTGTAGGGAATTCTGGAATAATCAGGTCCCGGCATCGATGTATAACGACCCGCTCGCAGAGCACCGCCCATAGAACCGATCATCATCTGTTGCATATCGGAGCTGCTGTGGCCTGAGGTGTACTGTGTGGTCTCCATCCCCATCTGGGTTAAAACAACGGTCAACATATTGTCTAAATATGTTTTTCCAGTATTTCCTTCAAGTTGATTCATGGGTGTTATAAATCGATCAGCAATCACATTCAGATAATACTTATTCCAAACTTCATAGACCCGTGCTTTCAGCGCAATGGCTGTCGCATCTCCTGTCGTTCCATGAATTGCTCCATGCAGACCCACACCCGTTGGTAAATTAAGTCCCGGGATCCAAGCTGGATCATCGGCTTCAAAATACATCGTTGAAAATTTCGTCATTCCACATTTGAAGGCAACGACAAGTAAATCCAAATAGTTTCCCACGTACTGGGTGGGATCATGGTTAAGAATTGGTGCATTCGGTTTTGTGCAAACCAAAATCGGTGCCGGCCCTGAAGTAAAGCCTCTTTGCAAATCTGTCAGAAACCCCAAGTGTTGATCCAGGCGCGCCACATCATCGCTAGAAATTTTTCGATTGGATCTGAAGGAAACAAAAGACTCATGCACTCGATTTAAAATATTTGTTTTTAGCAAATTCGTATTATCAATCGGAGCCGTGGTTCCACCGGTTAGATATTTGAAAACATCATTATACATCTGAATAATCGTGTAATAGGTACTATTGCTTTGAATACTATCGTAGCCATAGAACGGCGTAAACTGACTTAAGGTTCCTGTTTTTTGCAAGAACTGATGGTTTCCCGAAAAATCAATGCGAATGGCTTTTGTCACCGAAGCTGGGGTGGTCGATGGATAAACGCTCGGAGAATTTTCTATGTACATATCCATCGTGGGATAATTCGAAGGACCTTGGACAAGGGCACCCGCATTTGTTTCGGCGTGGCCACCCAAAGCCCCAAGGCCGTGGCCACCATATTTGTGAACGTCAAGACCTCGCACAATCGAAAGTTGATTTTGTTTTCTAATCGTATCATACATCGGATGTGAAAGAACGGGACTGATCGCCGTCGCAGACGACATCGAACTGAGCATCAATTCCATGGCGCCCGAACTTCCAATCGGAGTGGTAGCAATGGATCTATTCGGCCAGAATTCTTGAAGGGGATTATGGTCTAACCAAAAAACCATCATTTTTCTATTTGTCAGCGCCGTTTGAGCGGCCGCTTTTGAAGAAAAAAGACTTGGAAGGAAAGGCAAAGCCAAGAGCGTGCCGCCAGAGCCCACTAAAAATTGTCTTCTCGTTTTTTTACACGTAACGATGCTCATAAAATCTCCTTAGTAGCTCCAAGTTCTGAAATCATTAGAAAGAATTAAATTTTTAATCGCTTCTGTGATGGACCCCTGATTGCTGCCCATTCCGTAAAGTGCTGATAAACTAGAATTCATTTGGCAATTATCAGCCGCCGCCGCGGGAAGTCTGGCTTCGAAGCTTTTTAGTTGTTTCACAAAGCACATCATCGCTTTGTCATTCGTCGACAATTGCCGGGTCAAATCGACCGCATCCATGATCGCTGTCGGTGCTGACATGATATCTGGCGAAATTGTTCGCGTATCGATGGGAACGGTGGCGACAGCAGGTCCAGTGAGCCCCGTAAAAATACTTTCTTGATTCCGTCTTCGGCCAATACTGTCATAGCCTTCAAAAGCAAAGCCCAAACTATTAATGCGCGAGTGACAGTAAATACAGCTTGTTCCCGGCACCAAAGTCAGGTGCTCGTAGCGCTGCCGAGTCGATTGATACTGGTTAACCAGTTGAACTTCAGACACTGAAGTGGGTGCGTTCGGAGGAGGGTCGCCAATTTTTTCGCAAAGAACTGATTCAAGAACCGCTAGGCCTCTTTTCACCGGCGAAGTGTAATTTCCAGGTTTTCGCGCCATAAAAGCGGCTCGGCTCATAAAGCCAGCGCGATCCGCCGGCAAAGTCACGGGTCCCGAGGCCGAACCCAGTCCATAAATTTGCGCCAGGCTGCTATTGGTAATATTAGATTGCTGGGAGGTCATGATATTTTCGAAGGTCCCTTTATTGGTTAAGACTGTGTCGACAAAATACTGATCAAGTTCTTGAGTCATAGCTGTTGGTAAATTGGTTGTATCAAGGCCGTTCAAAAAATCAGGGCTGTACGTAAAACTGCCGAAGCGGTCGTAGCCATAGGTCTCTTTAAAAAGCCGCTTGATCATATCCTGGGCGCCAGGCTGTAAAAGTAAGCGATCGACTTGCTGACTTAAAATAGTTGGATCTAAAATTTGGCCTGAATTTGCTAAATTGGTCAGAGTAGAGTCTGGAAGTTTTCCAACTAAAAAGAATGAAAGCTTCGTGGCCAATTCGAAGGCTGTTAAATTTAATACGCGGGCTCCGCGTGGCGAGGCCGTTCCCTGATCATAAACCTTATATAAAAACTCTGGCATCTGCGTGATTGTTGTAAAGGTTGACAGAAGTAAATCTGATTTAGAAAGAGTCGCGTCCCAAATTTTTAAAGCTAAAGCGTTTGCGTCCACCGTTGAAATCGGCGTCCGGAAGGCCCGCGATGAAAGTTCTTTGACAAATAATTGATGGCAAGACTGGGTGATTGTGGCCGTGCCAAGACAGCCGTTGGTGTTTGGGTATTTTGACAAGCCAGGAGCTGTGGCTAACAGTGCGCCCGCTCGGAAAGCCATATCAAAATAGCCGGTGACCATCAATTGATTCAGCAGGAAAGGTTGCTCTTTAAAAGTGGCTCGGCCAGCGCTGATCAAGTCAGACGTTAAATTATTAGCCAAGTTTTGCAACGTCACATCTGCACTGACAGGCCCCACGGGCCCAGAAAAATCATCGAGCAAACCAAACAGAGCCGCCCGGTACTCGCGGTTTGTCATCTTCATGGCAGGGGTCAACGCCACCTGTGAGGGATCACAACTAAATGAACCCCGCGATAAAATTGAAGACTGAGGAATTGTGCCACTTAATAAATCGTTAACATTCGGAGCAAGTTCTGCAGATTTAAATCCACCCGAACAGTTATTGAATGAAAGAACCGTCGGAATAGCGACCAGAAAAAATAATAGTTTATGGATAAATCTGTTTTTAGTGATGAAGCCAATTAAATGTTTCACTCAAAGCTCCTTTTTTTTACGGACAATACTTCGCTTCGATTTCGCCAACGATCATTGTTTGCATAGGGTTTCCACCTTTGAACTTTGTTGCATCCAGAGTGGTCCAATTAATACCATCTTTACTTCGATAAGCTCTTTGTTTGTCGTAATCTTGCTGCCAACCGCTTGAGATCCCGACATAGGTTCCTGTCACAGGATTGAATTGCGCTGTGATTTCCCACCAAGGAGGGGCGTCCACTCCATCAATTTTAGTGATCGTTGTGGACCATTTGATACCGTCAGAACTTTTCCAAGTTTTACCCTGGCTCAGTCCGACAAATTCAGTGCCGTTGAAAATAATTGGTGACCACAGGCCACCAAGAACAGAGCCCGTCCAAGTTTTCCCATTGTCTGTCGATCGCGAGACCGTTCCGTTATTCGTGCTGTAGTCAAAGCTAAAAGAAACAATCACGCCGTTACCTTCAGCAAAACTTCTGGCTTCTGAGTCGCCAAGAAATCCTGAAGTGAGTAAAGTCCAAGTTCGACCTTGATCATAACTCAGGGCAATTTTTTGATTGCGACCAGAAATAAAAATTTTATCTTTCAATCGAAAAACCGGTGGATGATCGGGTATTCCGCTAATGCTAGTTACAGCGGGATCAGTTAATTTAGTCCAGCTCAAGCCATTGTTATTTGAAATTTGCCAATTTCCATCCCAACTGGCCGAGGCTGTAAAAAGGAAATCTTTCCCATAAGCGACGCCACCACCCCAATCGCCCGTAAATATCACATCCCAATTAACACCATCCCGAGATCTTCGAATCGTTCCTTTATAACTTACATTATTTGGATCTGATCCCCAGCCGTATTTTGCGTAAATATATCCATTTCCAGAATCCATTCCCCGAGAGGTTCCTGGGGACTCACCGCCAACAAGAGCGCCTGGATCTGTTTGATCATGGATCCAAGACAATCCATCATCACACGACATCATGGTTCGAAATCCTTGGCCCGATCCAATAAAAATTGATTTCATACCCGATGTGACAGGGGCCACAGGGGGAGTTGTGACTGGCGCCAGAGTGATCGTCCAAGAATAATTAACGGCTGTGACTTTACCAGCGCTGTCAGTGGCTTGAACAGCAAACTGATGTATTGAGGCAGGCAGGTTCGTTAAATTAACGGGGCTTGTGCAATTGGAAAAAGCAGAGCCGTCAAGGGCGCACTGAATGAGCAAAGCTCCGGGCGCCGAAGAGGTCGCCGCAAATGCAAACAACGCAGAGGTTTGAGTTGTTGTTAATGCAGGTGTTTGTGTAAAACTAAGCGCCGTCACTGGGGTCGTAGCAGGAAGTGGGGCTGGTGTTGTGGCTGGGATTGTTGCGGGAGCTGAGGTGACCGAAGATAGAATTGAACTGCCCGATGTTGCGGCGTTAATCCCTTCCATTCGATTTGAGCAGTTTTGAAATGGCATAAGGACAAGCAAAAGCAGAATGCTCAATATTGTTTTTTTACGCTGACGCATAAATAATCCCCCGCCCCAGACTTTTATTATCCCATGTCTGTATCGGATTTGTTTGGGTTTTTATGACTGAAAAGAACAAAAAATTCTCATTCCGAGAGATCTTAAAATGAGACAGCTTGGTTTGATTTGAGTTTGGAAATTGACTAAAGGTTTTTCAAAAAATCAAATTTTTCGCGGTGCTGTCTGAAAGGTCGGCAGTTTCGAATGTCTCACCCTAATTCAAGCTTTACTGGAAAAGCGCGTACACATCTGAAAGAGCTCTTGCTCCGCCGCAGTCGAGCGCTCGGATGTCGACGGTGAAACCTGTATTGGTCTGAAGATCAGTGATAATTTCTAATGGAGTCACAGTGGCGGTCCCGGCAGAAGCAAAAGGTTGGAGGAGTATTTGAGCATTTCTAAATCCAATAGAGGTCTCAGCGGCGTCAATCGTGGAATCTTTTGTGCCATATGATTTATAAAAATCTTTTCTCGGTTGTACCCCAAGAGGATAAATTCCAACCAAGACAAAATTATCAACGAATATTTGAGAGCTAGCGCTCAGTCCCCCAGATAATTTCACCTTTCGCTGACCTTCTAAAATAAGATCAAAGAAGCTTCTGCCTAATAAATAGGGATTTCTTGTCGCAAAGGTTTTTGAATCGTGATCGCGCGAAACAACTTCATAATCTATTTGAGTCGTCAGATTAGAGGCACTTTGATTAATAGCATCAAAAAGTTTGACCGCATAACAAGTGCCGCTGGCGGATCGGGCTGGAATACTCAAAGTGGCCGAGGCCGGTAAAAGAACAACTGTTTGACAGGTGAAATCGCCGGCAGCGGCTCCGTGCACAAGATTTGCGAGTGAGCTCGAATCAAGACTGTTGCTTGAAATAGCGCCAGGCTGCCCACAGTTTTGGAAAAAAGCTAAAAGGAGAACAACCAAAACCAATAGCTTTCGGTGAGCCGATAAAAATGGCAGCATAAATTCCCCCTGCCTTTAAGTTAGCATTCCATGGGAATATTACTAAAAAAATAAATAGTGTGTTTCAAACTGAGATCTTTTAGCCCACGAAGAAGGGTTCGATTTCCACATGATTTTCGTTATTGGGGTGTAAAAATGAAGGCGCTGGACGATCCGGTGGAACCATACAATAAAGTCCATAAGGAATTCTTGCTCCCACCCAGCCGGGCGGTTTTCGCAAATGCAGATCGGAACGCATTTGCGTATAAACTAAAAACTCGTTTTCTTCGGCTTCGTTGTAAGCCGCGTTCACTAAGTTATCGAAGATATCTTCGTTGTCGGCATTTAAAAAAGACAAATAGCGAAAGTGCATGGGTGCTTCCATCTGAAGACGAGTGATGGGCTTCGTTAAGGTCCGAGTCCAACCTAAAAGTTTTCCAAACTTTAAAAACTGACGAAAATTATGGGCAACTAAGGAATATTGCAAGGGAATAAACTCTTGAACTTGTCTTGATGACCAAGGGGCCACACAGCCGACAATATTTTCGCTGGAATCATAGGCGATCAAGAAATTTTCTAAAGACAAGCCTTCCCAGCGCTTTAGTTTATCTTCGAAACTTTGTCGGTCCCAAATCGTTGATAAATCTCTCGCTTGGGATTTGCGCAGAAGATAATCCACCAGGGCCTCTTGCTGGCGAAAACTTCCGCGCCGCACACGCACGCTCGACAGCGGAGAGCTAGCCCAAGGGAATTGCCCGTGAAGGCTGACTAAATTAAATCTTCGAAATAAAAAATATCGGGGCAGAGGGCGGCGAATCTGATGCGGTCTTACGAAAGCATTTAAAGCCTTAGCTTCAGCCATATTTAGAATTGAAAAAAAATGAGCGATCTCGAATTTTTTTTCAATGTCTGCCATGGCTGGCAAAAAATGATGAGCCCAAGAAAGAATGGCTTTTCGGTTTGAAGAAATCCGTAGATCGCGACCGAAGGCGACCGACGAGATCTGACCCTCCAGTAAAACATTATTAATCACAAAGCTTGCGCTGCCTTCAATTTTTTGGGTTTCGTCGTCTTGCATAACGTAAGTGATATGGCGATCAGACTGAAGCTCATAAGGTTTAAAAAAATTTTGGCCTCGATCTACTTTTAATTGAACCAGCCCTGGCGTTGGAAAGCTTTTATAGAACTCCACCAGACCTGGACTGTGGCTGGCTCCCGCAACTTCTAATTTCATGAATTTTTCTTCCAGGGAATGTCGGGTTGATTGTTTTTAAAATTCACCCATCGTGCGGCGACAAATAAATAATCGCTCAGGCGATTTAAAAAAATCATACCCTCTTGGAAACGCGGATCTTGGTGATGAAGTTCGGCAGTTCGACGCTCAGCCCGGCGGCAAAGAGTGCGCGCAAAATGCAAATGGCTAGCGGTTGGGGTTCCGCCGGGCAAAATAAACTGATGCAGCTCGGGCATTTCAGCCTCCATGGCGTCAATTTTTTTCTCCATCTGCAGAACCGCTTCTGAAGACAAGGCGGGCAATTTTAAACTGATCTTTTCATCTTCACAAGCAAGCTGGCTACCGACATTGAAAAGTTCATTTTGAATAAATTCTAAGTGGTTATTGAGGGGCGCCAGTAAAGGGGCATCGCCTAAATGGTTTCGAACGATGCCAAGATAGCTATTCAATTCATCCACGGTCCCGTAAGCCTCAACTCGGGGGTTGAATTTGTCCACGCAACCACCGCCAACCAATCTTGTTTTTCCCTGATCGCCAGTTCGCGTGTAGATCTTTGCTTTGGGTGGTGTTGTCATGGAAAATCCTTTGCTTTCATAATGTTAAACTATATCTTTATCGAGTCAATGAAGCGGGGTTGAATTGTCAAACTTAATAGTCACCATTCCACATTCCGGAGAAAACATTCCGCCGGAAGCGACCTGGTTAAAAACACTGCCCGAAGAAATACTGATGTGTGACGTCGATCGTTTTGTCGATCGCCTGTATGTTCCAAGCCTTGAAAAACTAGGGATTACTTTTGTCAAAACGGATTGGCACAGATATGTGGTCGATCTTAATCGAATCCCTGAAGATGTCGATGCAGCCAGTGTAGAAGGATCCAGTCACCCCGCCGGACTGCATTCCCGGGGTTATCATTGGTGTGTCACGACGTATGATCACGTGTTGATGAAAGCGCCCCTTTCAAAATCATTGCACCAAAAATTCACTGATTTAATTTACACACCCTTTCATCAGCAGATTCAAAATCAGTATCAGCAAATTTTAAAAAACAATGCAGAAATTTTTCATATCGACGCTCATAGTATGCCGTCAGTAGGTACAAAAATGCACCGCGATCCTGGGCAGCGACGAGCCGATATCGTTGTCAGCGATTGCTCAGGAAAAAGTTGCAAGCCCGAGTTTAAGGATTTAGTGATTGCGGCCTATTGCACAGCGGGCTTCAAAGTGGCTTATAATTGGCCTTACCTTGGAGGGCGTGTCACAGAACAGTATGGGCGCCCTGCCATGGGTCATCATGCCTTGCAAGTCGAGCTTGTGCGTGACTTGTATATGGATGAAAAAACCAAACAGTTTAAAGCAGATGAGGCTTTGAAGGTGCAAAAGAAAATTTCTTTAGCCCTAAGCTACATTCAAGCTCATTTGCCACTTAAAAATAAATGATCTAGATTCGGTGAAGAATGATTTCAGCTAAAAAAATAATTCATGGTTTGGCGTCGCTGAAACTTGCAGTTGTTGTGATTCTTTATATCTGTATTGTCATCGGTGTGGGCACCGTCGTTGAATCAAGACTGGATGCTGTCGCTGCCAAAGCTTATGTTTATGACAGCATCTGGATGTACCTGGGATTAGGGGCGCTTTCATTGTCTTTGATTTCCGTGATGGTCGATCGTTGGCCTTGGAAAAAGCGTCACACCTCCTTTGTTCTAGCCCATATTGGAATTATAACGCTTTTGATCGGGTCCGTTTTAACTATGAAATATGGTCTTGATGGTTCAATGATGATCGGCACGGGTGAAACCCAGCGTTCTGTTTCTGTGGCGAAGCCGCAAATTCTTATTTACGCCTCTTTTGGTGATAGGCTTTCTAAGGTTTTCGAGATGCCGGTTAATTTTTTTAAAACTGACCTAAAAAAACAGCCTCTGATATTTAACTCGGATGCTGGCGAATTCCGCTTTTCAGAGTTCAAGCCCTACGTGATCCCTGAGCGCAAAATTATCCCTGCCGACGAGTCCAATCCAGCTTTGAAGGCCAGCTTGAACTTGGGAGCCGGCGTGCGCTTTCAAATCTCGAACGGGCAGTTCCAGCAGATTGACTGGATGGTGCAAAGAAAAGCCGGGCTGGGTGCTCAGCAAGATTTTGGACCCTTGCGCGTTCGGTTGGGCGGAAGTCATGTCGAAGATGGCCATAACGAAGTCATCCTAACACCCATCTCAAAAGATGAAATGACCTATCAGATCTATTCCAAGGACCAAAAGGAAGCCCGCTCCCACGGACGAGTCAAAGAGGGAGATGGGTTTGATCTTGGATGGATGGGGTTAAAACTTAAAGTGTTACGTTATCACTTTAAAGCGCAAGAAAAATGGGACATTCAAGACCGAGAATCGCCAACGCCGCTGACCGTTTCGGCCGTCAAGTTAACCTTTAAAGGTGAAGATCACTGGATCATTTTAAATGACACCCTTAGAATCTTTACTGAAACGACAGCTTACTTTGTCTCGTATGTTCATCAAAGTATTGATCTGGGGTTTGGCCTGACTTTAAAAGAATTCATCAAAGAAAATTACGCAGGCACACAAAAAGCCATGGAATACAAAAGCTCAGTGGATGTCCCTGGTTTAGGGATTCAAGAAATTAAAATGAATGAGCCCTTAGAGTACAAAGGTCTAACTTTTTATCAGGCTAGCTTTCAAGAGGATAACTTTGGTAAGCCCATCGCCACGATTTTGACAGTAAATTACGATCCGGGGCGGCCTTTTAAATATATTGGTTCATTGATGATGTTCTTCGGGATAGTCTTTTTGTTCTACTATCGAAAACGCTAGGAGCTTGCATGAAAAAGTTAATCCTTCTTTTGGCAATAATGCTGACCGGCCAGGCTTTCGCAAAAGAAGGCGAAGGCCTTAGATATTTGCCAGTTCAAGATGGTGGGCGGATCAAGCCTTACGATACTTTTGCCCGCGAGATGCTGCAACTCGTGCACGGAAAAACAACCTACCAAGGCCGCGAAGCTTTTGAGATTATTTTCACCTGGATGCTGGCTCCACAAGACTGGCAAGATCGTGATTTGTTTGAAGTGCGAAATAAAGAAGTTCTTAAACAGTTAAAGCTCAATGACGAGAAACGTTGGTATACAGCCAAAGAAATCTTCGATAACGAAACCTTTCAACTGTTGCGATCAGAGCTGCGCACGAAACAAGAGGCCAAGGAAAAGCTGACGCCCTATCTGCAAGCCTTGCAACGTTTAGAAAACCAGTTTGGCGTCTTTCAAGAGCTTGCGGCCGGGCGCCTCTTGCGCGTGGCTCCGCCTAAGGAAGGTTCAACTTGGGTTTCTGTGGTCGATCTTCAAGAGCCTTTGCGAAGCGCATTCCTAGATATGACAAAAAGCTTTATCGCGCACATTGGCGCCTCCTTGGGCGGGGCGGATTTAGATCTGAGTGTACAAAAATTTAAGGACCTGGCGCGGGCTGAAAATCCTAGTTTGTATGAAGCGACGTCAAAAGTAGATGCCGAAGTGGCCTACAATATTTTTCATCCTTTTCGCTGGGCCTATCTGTTTTATTTGGTGTCCGCTGTGATCATGCTGATTTCGTGGATCTCTAGAAAAGATTTCTTGATCAAAGGCGTCTGGCTTTTCACGGTGGTTGGTTTTTGCCTTCATGTTTATGGATTTTCCGTACGAATCTATTTAGCCGGAAGGCCGCCCGTTTCAAATATGTATGAAACTGTCGTCTGGGTGGCTTTCGGCGCTGTTTTATTTTCGATGATTCTAGAGTCTATATATAAGTATCGTTTTATTATTTTCGCTGGAACATTGGTCGGCCTTTTTGCGCTGGTGATTGCTGATTCAGCGCCGGCGGTTTTGGATCCCAGTCTGCAGCCTTTGGAAGCCGTCTTGCGTTCGAACTACTGGTTGATTATTCATGTCATGCCAATCACCATTTCTTATGCGGCTTTTTTCTTAGCTTTTGTGTTGGGTGACATTGGCCTGATTTATTATTTTAAGGGTGAAGAGAAATACCGAGGACAATTAAAAGCCATCGTCCTTGCCATTTACCGAGCCATCCAAATAGGTGTGGTTTTTATTGCCCCCGGAATCGTGTTGGGGGGATTGTGGGCGGATGTTTCTTGGGGTCGGTTTTGGGGCTGGGATCCCAAAGAAACCTGGGCCCTGATTGTTCTTTTAGGTTATATGGCTGTTTTGCACGGACGAATGACAACTTGGATCCGTGATTTTGGCATGATTGCCTCAGCGGTGATTGGTTTTAATTTGGTGATTATGGCCTGGTACGGAGTGAATTTTATTTTGGGCGCTGGTCTGCATTCCTACGGCTGGAGCGCCGGCGGTGTCGAGTACGTGGCTGTTTTTGTCGTTGTCCATTTGCTGGCCGTTCTTTACGTGGGAATTTTAAACAAGAATCGCGGCAAAAAACTGACTTAGAGACAAGAGTCCGCTGATCTGGCAGAGAATTTTTCGGCTTTTAAGAACTGTTGTTTTTTTTGATGCTTATCCCTTCAGCAGATTCGCTGCACACCAGTTATTTTCAATTGGTTTGCAAAAGGGAGTTGCCAAGTCTATTAAGACGTCTTTAAATAATGAAAATTTAATATCAAGTAGGGCCATTTATTATGCAGCATGATTTGAAGTCGTTCTCCGTAGTTGCGGCTGTGATGGGGTTTTTACTTTTGGCCGGTTGTTCAAAATTTCAGCCAGGGTGGGGTTATAACCAAGGTTATGCGCCGACTCAGCCGATTGCTTTTGATCACTCCCTCCATGTCAGCACCCACAAAATCCAGTGTCAGTACTGTCATAACCAGGTCGAGCGCTCGCGGCACTCGAACATTCCTGCCTTAAGCACTTGCATGAATTGTCATTTGCAAGTCGCCACAGATAAGCCTGAAATTCAGAAATTGCGTGAGGCTTATAACAAGGGAACTTCGATTGAATGGGTTCGCGTTCATATGCTTCCCGATCACGTTAATTTTAATCACTCGGCGCATTTAGCTAAGGGCGTGAACTGTCAAACTTGTCATGGTCCGATTGAAACCATGAGTAAAGTTTATCAGTTTAAAGATCTGTCCATGGGTTGGTGTGTGAACTGTCACCGTCAGCCTGAAAATAAAGCGCCATTGAACTGCACGACTTGTCATCAATAAGGGTGGAATAAAGATGTCACACGATAATCATCACGATCACACTGACGGACACGATCATGACCACGAGCATAGCGAGGCCGAACTGGCTGCAAAAAAAGCTTTACGTCCGCAAATTCAGCGCGATAACAAATATTGGCTGAGCCTTGAACAGTACAACCAAGATCCAGAATTTTTAAAACAAGTCGATGCTGAATTTCAATCTTCGCCTTTGAAAGAAAACGACGATAAAGAAGGTTTTGCTCGTCGTGATTTTTTAAAATTAATGGGCGCGTCCGTGGCTCTTGCAAGCTCGGGTTGCATCCGTCGACCTGTACAAAAAATTGTGCCTTACGTTCAGCAGCCCGAAGAAGTGACTTTGGGAATTCCAAATTTTTATACTTCGACTTATTTTGATGGCTCTGAAGGTCTTGGATTGCTGGTCAAAACTCGTGAAGGCCGGCCTATAAAAATCGAAGGGAACCCAAAGTTTCCACTCAATCAAGGCGGCTTGTCAGTTCGATCACAGGCCTCGATTTTAAGTCTGTATGATCCCGAGCGTTTGCGCGCGCCAAGAAAAAATCTTTTTAATCAGGCCCGCACAAATAAAGACACGATCACTGCGGTTTGGGATGATATGGACGCAAAAATTGCCGAGCAGCTAAAAAAAGGCGGCGTCGTTGTTTTAACGGGGGCCCTTGCTTCTCCAAGCACGCGGTCGATTGTTCGCGAATTTGGCGAAGCTTTCAAAGCCCAGCACATCACTTGGGAGCCTTTAAGCCACGAAGAAATTCGTGACGGACAAAAAGCTTCTTTTGGTGAAGGCTCAGTGCCATTTTATCGCTTTGATAAAGCAAAAATGATCGTTTCTATTGATGCTGATTTCTTGGGAACTTGGCTTGCGCCGGTCACCTTTACGCGACAATTTTCTGAATCCCGCAGGGACCCGACAAAAATGTCACGATTAGTGGCCTTTGATTCTCATTTTTCGCTGACCGCGGCGAACTCTGATATGCGTTTTAAAATTAAGCCGTCTCAACAATTGACCGTTGTGATGGGTCTTTTGCATGAGCTTGTCATTGGCCAAGGAAAATCTTCTTACGCTGGAAATTCAGCTGCCAAAAATGCCTTAGCCAGTTACGCAGGGGCGGCCCAAACGTTAGGAATTTCTGCAGACGTTTTCAAAAAAATGGCTAGTGATCTTTGGGACCATCGTGGTCAAAGTCTTGTTGTCGCCGGGGGCCTGCCAACGCGCTCTGAAAATGCTCATGATTTGCAAATTGCCGTGAATATGTTGAATGCCGCATTAGAAAATGATGGGAAAACCATTGAAGCCAAAGCCGGTTCGCCGGGTTTAGTGGGTTCAACTTCGGATCTTTTAAAGTTAGTGGCTGATATGAAGGCGGGCAAAGTGAAAACTTTGATCCTTCATAAAACAAATCCTATTTATGCTTTGCCGGCCTCTGTCGGTTTTGCTGAGGCTTTGAAAAAAGTCGACATGGTGATATCAACGACTAGCCATATGGATGAAGTGGCTCATTATTGTCATTATATTATTCCTGATAATCACAGCCTAGAAAGTTGGGGCGACGCCGAGTTCGCCAGTGGCGTCCTTGCCATCCAGCAGCCTTCGATTCGAAGCATGTATGACACGCGATCATTTCAATTGTCGTTGATGACGTGGGGGTTTGTTGCCAAGCAAGGTCCCAAGCGTTTGCTAACCTATGAAACTTTTTATGATTACTTAAAAAACTTTTGGAAAGAAGAGATTTTTCCAAAGCACAGTAAAGGCTTAGGCTTTGAAGATTTTTGGCAAAAAGTTTTGCAAGAAGGCTACGTCGGTGAAACTGCTATTGGCGGGTCTCGAAGTTTTAAACCCGATGCGATTTCAAGTCTTAAAGCACCAGTTGCTCAATCTGGTTATGAGTTAGTTCTTTATCCAACCGTTCAAATGGGTGATGGCACCGAGACCAATATTTCTTGGTTGCATGAGCTGCCAGATCCGGTCACAAAAATTGTTTGGGACAACTACGTCAGCGTTTCCGTCGCAACCGCAGAAAAATTAGGCCTGATTGAAGGCATGATTTTAGAGCTGACGGTGGCTGGAAATAAAATGGAATTGCCGTCTCATATTCAGCCGGGATTGCATGACGATGTGATGGCCGTGGCCGTTGGTTACGGGCGCACCGAAGGCGGAAAAATCGCCAGCGGTATTGGTAAAAATGCCTACCAGCTGATGACGTTCAAAGGTGATCAAGCCATTTTTGCGGGTCAAAAAGTCGACGTTAAAAACACCTTAAAAAAATATGATCTAGCCTGTACGCAAGGTCACCATACAATGGAAGGTCGCTTGATCGTTGCAGAAGCCACGAAAACTGATTACGTCAAAGATAAAAAAGTCGGTTTTCATCGTCATCACACATGGTCCATTTGGTCAGGTCATAAATACAATGGTCACAAGTGGGCCATGGCCGTGGATTTAAATACTTGCACGGGATGCTCGGCGTGTATGACCGCATGTCAGTCCGAAAATAATATTCCTGTCGTCGGTAAAAAATATGTTCTTCAAGGTCGTGAAATGCATTGGATCCGAGTCGATCGATATTACACAGGCACGCCCGATGCACCTGACACGGTTTTTCAACCGATCATGTGTCAGCATTGTGACAATGCACCTTGCGAATCAGTCTGTCCTGTTTTAGCGACAGTTCATACCGATGATGGTTTAAATGCGATGGTTTACAATCGTTGTGTCGGGACTCGATATTGCTCGAACAATTGTCCTTACAAAGTTCGAAGATTTAACTGGTTTAATTACACCGTTAATAAAATTGAAAAGCCCCTTCATATGGCCTTGAATCCAGAAGTCACAGTCCGCACCCGAGGGGTGATGGAAAAATGTACTTTCTGTGTGCAAAGAATCAAGGAAGGTCGTAACTCGGCTAAGCTTGCTAAGCGCGAATTGAAAGATGGCGATATTAAAACGGCTTGTCAGACAGCTTGTCCAGCTTCTGCAATCACTTTCGGGGATATGAATGATCCTGAAAGTAAAGTTTCGCAGATGTTTAAAAATGAAAGAGCTTACGCCCTTCTGGAAGAGTGGAATGCAGCGCCATCTGTTCGATACATGTCGAAAATTCGAAATAATGATAAAGAAACGGGTCAACACGTATGATGAAACGTAATCCACTGATCCTTGGGGACAAGGATCTTAAAAGTATCACAGATGATATCTGCGCCCCGGTAGAATCAGTCCCCGGTAAGGGGTGGCTGGCGCTTTTTATGGGCGCACAAGGCCTGCTTATTTTTTATCTGATCATTTTAGGAACTGTGATTTCGCAAGGAATGGGTTTACTAGGTGTGAATCATCCGAATGCCTGGGGAACGATGATTATCACTTTCGTCTTCTGGATTGGGATCGGTCATGCCGGTACATTGATCTCGGCGATTTTATTCCTCTTCCGACAAAAATGGCGAACCTCAGTGGCCAGAACTGCTGAAGCCATGACGGTTTTTGCCGTGATGACGGCAGGATTATTTCCACTTCTTCACACCGGTCGACCGTGGCTTGATTTTTGGCTTTTCCCTTATCCGAATCAACGGGGACCGCTGTGGGTGAATTTCCGTTCGCCACTTTTGTGGGACGTTTTTGCGGTTTCAACTTACGCGACGGTTTCGATCACGTTTTGGTATATCGGTATGGTGCCGGATTTTGCGACGATCAAGGATCGTGCGAAAAATAAATACCGCCGCATGATTTATGGTGGATTGTCTTTGGGATGGCGGGGAACGGCTCGTAACTGGAGCCACTATGAAATGCTTTATTTAATTTTAGCAGGACTTTCAACACCGCTAGTTTTATCGGTTCATACGATCGTTTCTTTCGACTTTGCCGTGGCTAGTCTGCCGGGTTGGCATACGACGATTTTCC
>JAYWEU010000061.1:0-2319 GCA_043779385.1 Pseudobdellovibrionaceae bacterium | reverse complement strand
CCAATAAAAACTATCTTGAAGCCAATATTGTGTCGCTGATTAATACGCAGGACGGAACCACAGAACGCTGGAAATACGTTCTTAGCAAAAATCTTTTTATTATTTTAGATGGTTACTTGCCCGGTCCATGGTCATCAAATACAGCAGGATCTTTCCATATTTGTATTTTGCAAGAAGTTCACAAAGATACACTTCAGGCTGAGTAAAACTCGGCCTGTTTTTTATGAGTCATAGAGGCTTCACGAACAAGCAGTTTTGCATTTCCGCGTGGTTCGATATCCTGATTGCTTTTGAAGACTCGCAATACTGACCGCTGCTCCGAAAAAAATAAACCGCTCAAAAATACTTTCTGAATTTTTTGAAATTAAAAATTTCGCGGCAACAAGTTCACCATTAAATCTTAACTAGATATCTTGCCGGCAAAGGATGTTTGTCCCAGGCAGAAGTGCCCTAAAAAGACCGCTATTGATTCAAAAAAACTAAGAGCATGGACTTAGGCGCATCCTTTATCAGAGCTAACAGAGGCCGTGCCTAAATGAGCGGACCTTTTGAAGCTTTGCTTAAATTCATCTATTATCCATCCTAAGGCAGTAACGCATATATGCGACTTGGAATTAGATTTTAGTCCAGTATCTATATTTACCACAAGCAGGTACTTTAGGAGAAACCCATGAATTTTATTAAAAACACGAGGTAGTAATGAAGATTCTATTTTATTGTGTCCTTTTTTTAAGCGTGAGTTCATATGCTGAACCTCTTTCACAACTAGCCAAAACAAATAAAAAAATATCTAAGGAAATGAGTGAACTTGTTAGTTACTCAATCAATTCAAATTCAATATCCTTTTCCCAATCACTCATTGTGGATAAGTTTAAAGTCATCGAAGGACATGGGGTTTCATGTATTCTGAAAAGTTCCCCAAATTCAAAGCAACAGAGTTTTATTGAGATTTCCGCCAAATCAAAAGGCTGGGTTTTGACTCAAAAGAATTTTGAAGCGAGTATCGTACGTAGCTACATGGCAATCCTGGAAGACTATCAGAAATCAGATAAGATATTAGCCAAGATAGAAACCCAAAATACAATTGCATTTGAAGGTGTCGACCGTGTCGATGTGACCTGCCAGAGCCGCTGTGGATACAGTACTGCAGGCGATTGCGCCCAAGCATATGCAGACTCATTAAAAACTTTATTACATGACAACGGGATCCGTGGTCTTCCTAGTGAAAAGATATTTATTGGCGCGCCTTCATCCAACATAGTTGCGCCACCAGCACAAAATTCCGGTGCGCGCTAACCCCTTCTTACAAATGCAAGCGGCGCTCGATTTTGTAGGCGTCGTTAATTTTTTATTTTTAAATTTTCAATCTGAATAAAAAGCTCATTCAAATTAACAGGGCTATTCAGAAGCTAGGGTTAAAATTCACCTTGCTCCCGGGCTGCCGGATGTCGTTTTCGCTGTTGGCAGGGCATCTTTGAATTGCGCGGAAGGTCCACTATCGAAAAGAACTTTTGTTCCTGCCCATTCTTTCATTACGGTCATATCTTGAGCGCCAATGATATCGTGAATTCCGTATTTTTCGAATATATTTGGCCCTGGTACATAAATGTCATAGAGACCATCGTCATTTTCCTTCTGGGTTTTATCAAAAAGTGATTGATCAACTCCAGCCCTAGAAAAAAAGTCGGATTCTTGTCGAACCTTTTGCCCATGGTAAGCTAGAATATCGTAGCGTTGCTCAGGAGCTATCGATTGAGCTTCCTTTTTGAATTTATCAGTAGCAACCATCGCTTTCCAGTTTCCGTGAAATCCCACAATGCCGTGATCAATTTTTTTTGCATGGCCTGCAAGGAATAAATAGTTTGCGCAAGACGAAGCGCACATGCCTTGAACGATAACGGCAAGATTTTTATTCTTAATGAGAAGGCTTCCAATATCAAGTGCGGCGCCCATATGCCCACCTGAGGAATTTAGAGTGAGAGTTTCGTCTGTGGGCTTATAAACTTTTAAAAATCGACTGAGTTCGTCTTTTTCAATCTGGCCTGAAAAAGATACCGCAGTGGGAGAAATACGTACCCACTCACCGGCGTAGCCTAAAGATGAGATCGTCGAAGCGATGATAAATATAAAAACTTTGCCCGACATTGATGGTTTTAGAGAAATCGGCATATTTAACTTCACAATCACCTCTTACAGAACTACCCAGCAAGATCGAGGCCGGTCAGCTCGTTCTATTCAGATACTGATTGTCTCAATTTGAGATAAACACATTAAAAACCAAAAATTGTTATGCAATTCGAAAAATCTCATCAAATGCTG
>JAYWEU010000060.1:0-2321 GCA_043779385.1 Pseudobdellovibrionaceae bacterium | reverse complement strand
GAAGGCCCATGACTAAAAATGTTCGGGGATCTATGTCGTTTTTCTTGCAGGATTCAATCACGGTAAAAAGTGTGGCAGCAGTTTCTGCTCCGGTGTGATTGCCGGAGCCATAATAATTTTTTCTGCCCACAACGGCGTGGCGGATCGTGCGTTCGGCTTCGTTATTTGATAGCGGGATTCTCTGATCTTCTAAAAATGTCGTAAATCCGTCCCAACGTTTTTGTAAGTATAAAATTGCTTTTCTCTTCTGCGATCCCTCTCGGGATCTGGGATATTCTTGCAGGAGTAAGGATTTCAGTTCCGTTATTAATGTTTTACTCTTTTCGTTACGCAAGGGTTTTAAATGATTAAAGTCTTTTGCTTCACGTTCAACGGCAAAAAGTTTATCGATTATATCTAGAATCGGTTTTACTGTAGGGTCATGATCTTCTAAAGGTAAAAATTCCCTGCGGGCATGCGCCCAGCAGTAAGCTCTTGGGATTTTCGCTTCTTCTAAAACCTTATCGTAACTATTGTACCCGTCAGTAAGGACGGGACCATTATATCCTAATAATTTTTCACTGATGACCTTGGCTGACCTTGTCGGTTTAAAAAAATAATAACTTCCTCCGCGGTTAGAGATCACCCATAAGTATCCATCCTTTTCGTTCTTATTCTGGATCTTCCAAGGCGTTTCATCAATGTGAAGCGCTAAATCCGTCATTCTTAGTTCCACTAAAATTTCTTCTTGCAGGGGCTCTAGGGATGCCGCCGCTAGCGCGCAAAATCGTGACAGCGTTGAGTTCTTGATTCCTTTTAAACCCAAAGATTCCATCTCGCGCGTTTGCCGCTCTAAGGGCATGTGGCTGATAAATTTATCAGCCACTACACTAGCTACAAAGTCCGTTGAGTAATTCATACCCGCTAGAAGAGTACTAGGCCCCTTAGCCGTAATGATTATGTCTTTTTCACCAAGCTCAGAGCTAAATTCTGCTTTTAGTTTATATTTCTTTTTACGATGGATCTCTTTCACGTAACTTCGCTCGATCACCTGGATTGTTGTGAGCTCGTCAAAAACATTCTTCATCTCTTCCCACTGAGAAGACGAAGGATTATTCACGCCGCGAAGGGCACTTTCAGATTTTAATTCATCAGCACTAATGTCATGTTCGATGCATTTAATTTCTAAATCGGCAAAGCGATCCTTTGCGCCTTCGTCTCGGGTCTCTTTTCCAGGGAACATCGCTTGACTAAAAATAAGAGCTTCTTCTTGGCTCTTATCTCTGGGGCGGTCGCTTGCTTCCAAACGATCTTCGCGGCTTTTTCCAAAAAGCGCCCGGTGCAAAAGCTTTACCTTTTCTTCAATGATAAAAGCGGACTGATCTTTTTGTAGTTTTTCAGCCTCAAGGTTTGCGATGTGCTTTTTTTGACTTTCAATAAATTCAGCCATTTGCCCAATGAGAGCTTGTAAAACTCTGGGATCTTTTTCGGCTTCGATGATTTTCTTTGTTCGCTCATCCATCTAAAAATTATTTTGAACGTTTCCGCTTGGTAAGGCAAACGACTCCCGCTGCGTCGGAACATGGGCTACTAGCGAGCGATCCACCTGTGGTTTTTTTATTACGCTTCCATGGATAATTAATTTCAACTCCTCTAAGCTCATCTCGTTTCGTCCCAGCATTTCAGTTAAATCCATAAAGCGGCCCTTTTCCATACGCTTGGCTATTAGGACAAGCCCTGAGCCATCAAAAACTAAAATCTTAATCCGCTTTCGATTCTTACCAAAAAAGAAGTAAACATGACCCTGATCGATAAGTGCGTTCATCTGATGAACGCACAAAGAATGCAATCGCTCAAAGCCACAGCGCATGTCGATCTTTTCTCGGTACACAAAAATCCTAAGTCCCTTGCGATCTAAAAACATTTCGCCCGCCGTAATTCACAGATAAACTCTAAAGCTGATTTTGCATTTTCAAGCTTGATTTGATAGCCGTCAGGAGTTGTCACTGTTACAGTTGCAGCTTTTGTTGCGCTTGTGGTGACCGCAACCGGGTGGAAATTGCGCTTAAGCTTTTTCCCAGTCCGATGGCGCCAATTTAAAATCGAAAAATAAGAGATGCCCGTAAGATCTGAGACTTTCTTCACAGATAAACCCATTTTGATAAGTTCTTCAACCCGGTCAATAATTGAATTCGGCCAAGGCTTTCGCTTTGAACTGACTTCCGCCCGGTATTGAGCCGTGATCTGCATAATTTCTTGGACTAATTCTTTCGTGTTTTGCATGCGCCGGATTGTCTTCGAACTTCAACGACTTTTCTACCCGCGTATTACGCAGGGGTTAC
>JAYWEU010000059.1:0-6265 GCA_043779385.1 Pseudobdellovibrionaceae bacterium | reverse complement strand
ACTCTTATTGAAGTCTTTGCCGTTTCAGCTCACCGGCGCCCAGTTAAGAACGTTTCAAGAGATTAAGGAAGATTTTAAAAAGGGCTCACCCATGCATCGCATGGTTCAGGGTGATGTCGGCTGCGGAAAAACTTTGGTGGCCTTTATGGCGGTGGCTTGCGGGGCTGAAAGTGGTTTTCAATCAGCCATGATGGCGCCAACAGAAATTTTAGCAGAACAGCATTTTAAAAATGCGCAAAAATATTTGGAATCTGCAGGGCTTAAAGTGGCACTTTTATCGGGAAAAACAAAAGCCACAGCACGAAAGCAAATTTTATCCGATCTTGAAAGTGGCGAGCTTCATTTTATTATTGGCACCCACGCGCTGATCGAAGACCCGGTCAAATTTAAAAACTTAGCCTTAGTTATTGTCGATGAACAGCATCGCTTCGGCGTCGAGCAAAGAGGCATTTTAAAAGAAAAGGGCCAATCGCCTCATTTTTTGATTATGACGGCGACGCCCATTCCACGAACTTTGGCGATGACCGTGTATGGCGATTTAGATGTCTCGGTGATTGATGAGATGCCACCGGGTCGTTCTCCGATTCAAACGCGAGTCACCTTCGAGGGGAAGCGGGGTTTAGCTTTGAACTTTATGGCTGAGCAGATCAAAAAAGGTCGGCAAGCGTATATTGTCTATCCATTGATTGAAGAAAGTGAAAAAATTGACCTTAAAGATGCGGGCACTCAATTTGAAAAATTAAAAAATCAGTTTCCTGACATTAAATTTGATCTTTTGCATGGAAGGCTTAAGCCGACAGATAAAGAACAGATCATGCAAAAATTCCGCGATGGTGAAACTCAAGTTCTGGTGGCGACAACAGTCATTGAAGTCGGAGTGGATGTTCCCAACGCTAATTTGATGATCATTGAACATGCCGAACGCTTTGGACTTTCCCAGTTGCATCAGCTGCGCGGCCGAGTCGGACGTGGCTCCGTAAAAAGTTTTTGTATTCTGATGTTAGGTTATGCCGTGGGCGAAGACGCTCGCGAGCGAACTCAGATGATGGAGCAAACCACCGATGGTTTTAAAATTGCAGAATTCGATTTGCAACTTCGGGGGCCCGGCGAATTTATGGGAACCAAACAGTCGGGCCTGGATGGATTTAAAATGGCAAATCTAATTCGAGACGTAGCGATTCTGCAAAAAGCCAGAGCGGCGGCTTTTGAAATTTTGCAAAAAGATCCGCATCTCAAACATGGGGACCACAAAAGACTTAAGGAAGAGCTGTTAAAAAAAAGAGGACCGGCCGCTCTAGCGGGGATTGCATAGATCTCAGCGTGAATTATCTGATACAATGCAAAATAAAACGCTTTTTGTTTTCTTTATCAGCCTCCCTATGGTCCGATTTAGATCTAACAAGGGGGTCTCATGAGGAAACTCATCACCGTTTTGTCTCTTTCCGTAGCCACGATGGCTATCACAGCAGAGGCAGGACAGTATATTCGTTTTTCACGCGCAACAGTTGATCCAACTCAATTTAGCTTCAGCTCACAAGAATTGCAAACACCGGTCACTGAGATGATTGTGCAATTCAAAAACTCGGTTGTCGAAGGGGATAAAAAAGTTCTGCGATCGCAAGGCTTCAAAGTCTTGGGTTATCTGCCAGATGATGCTTTAGTTGTGACAGGGGATTTTACAAAGCTGAATCAGTGGGCTGTCACGAATCACCGGATTAATGCCATTGCTCCTTATTTGCCAGAGTTTAAAATCAGCAGCGAAGTTTCTTCTTTCACCGTGGCTGCCGACCATCCTGAATATTGGATGATCTCTGCATTTAATAAAGAAGCGCTGCCGGGTCTTGTGAAAAACTTGCGGGCAAATCCTGAAATCCAATTTATTTCTTCAGATGCAAGAGCCGCTTTTGTGGTGGCAACGAAAGCTCAACTCAAAACATTAGCTAGCATCGCAGGCGTTGAGCACATTCAAGCGGCTCCGCGCTTTGAAACTTTGCATATGAAAACTTTAGACACCGAGGGTTCTCCGGAGATCAAAGAGAACGAGCCTCTGACAGGTTTTGAAACAGGCACAAAAGTCATGAACTTTGACAGTGCTTGGGCCCAAGGCTTCACTGGCAAGGGGCAAGTCGCAGGTTATGCGGATACGGGCCTGGATATCGGAGATTTAGCAACCATTCATCCTGATTTTACCAATGCCGTAAAATCAGGTCAGATTTTAGGACTCTTCAGCAAGTCTTGGGAAGATCCAATGGGTCACGGCACGCATGTAGCAGGATCCATCGCAAGTCGTGGTACAAAAAGTAATGGCGTGATTAAAGGCGGCGCCTATGATGCGATGTTAGTGGCGCAAAGTATGTGGTCTCCGATGATGAATGGATTAGTTCCGCCTGATTTAGCAAAAGTTTTAAACCAAGCTTCCGAGCAAGGCGTCTCAGTTCATTCTAATTCTTGGGGCAGTCCTAAATCTTTAGGTGAGTATGACAGTTATGCGCAACAGTTGGATGAATGGACTTTTAATAACCCAGATATGACCGTCTTATTTGCTGCAGGAAATAGCGGAGTGGATGACGATAAAGATGGCCGCATTGATCCCAACTCGATGGGCTCACCTGCGACAGCAAAAAATTGCATTAGCGTGGGGGCTTCAGAAAACACCACAACAACCGGTGGAATTCAAAAACAAGTCAGTCAACTTCGAACCGGAAAAGATCATTGGGGAGCCGAGCCTATTTTTAGCTCTTTCCTTTCTGACAACGCCAACGGCCTTGCGATGTTCAGCTCAAGAGGACCGACTAAAGATGGTCGTACAAAACCTGATGTTGTCGCTCCTGGCACAAATATCTTAAGTACAAAAAGCCAACACCCAAAGGCCGAACTTTTATGGGGCAAGTACAATGATTTTTATGTGTGGGCCGGTGGAACATCGATGGCCACACCTTTAACTGCAGGGGCTGTGATAGTGGCACGTCAGTACCTAATTGAAAAAATGGGAATTGCAAAACCAACCAGTGCATTGATGAAAGCCGTCATGGAGCATACGGCTGTGGATCTGTACCCTGGTCAGTACGGCGAAGGTGGATTGGCCGGTCATCAAGAAATTCTGACCCATCGACCAAATAATGATGAAGGTTACGGACGCGTTGATGTCGGTGCGATCACTCATTTAGGCGCAAACACTTCGATCAGCGATGACCGACAAGGTGTCGCGGCTTCGGAAGATAAAGTATTTCCGATTAAAATGAACAGCAACGGCCAGTTGTTAGCCAATATGGTTTATGTCGATGCGGCCGGTTCGCCGAACGCAGCCCAAGCCTTAGTTAATGATTTGGATTTAATTTTGGTAAAACCTGACGGATCGCAAGTAACGTCAGCCGATCGATTAAACAATCAAGAGAGCATCGAGCTTTCGGGTTTACCCGCTGGAGATTACAAATTGATCGTTCGTGGAATCAAGGTTCCGCAAGGAAATAACGGACGCCAACCCTTTGCTTTAATTTATACTGTTAAGTAGGTTTGATAAATAAATTCATAAAAAGGCGAGGGATAAAACCCCCGCCTTTTTATTTGTCGGTTGGCCATAACACAGGCATCATCATCCCATGTCTGGAATTAAAAGCCGTTTTCTGCATTTTTATGAAACTAACGAAAAAAAAATCGATATCGCATTTTTTTTAGCGGGCTATGTCTTTGATGCCCTTATTGTGTCTGAAGTCGATGAGCCCAAAGCCATCATTCAGCAAATTATTTACTTGGCCCTGATTGGTTTAATCCTTGGTTATAATTTACTGGTCGAAGGGGGTTCCGTCCAAGTGCCAGTCCGTCTGCAGAAGGCTTGGAACTACCACCAGCTGCCGTTACATTTTTTCTTGGGAACTTTGCTGAACATTTATTCTTTATTTTTTATTAAAAGTTCATCGCTCTTTTCGTCGGGTCTTTTTGTTCTTTTGCTGCTGGGCTTGATTATCGCCAATGAATCTAAGCTTGTTAAAAAAAGTAAGGTGAATTTAAAAATTTGTTGGTTTGTCGTTTGTCTATTTTCTTTCTTTTCAATCATGGTGCCCGTTCTGTTTGGCTTTGTTGGGTGGGTGCCATTTTTAACTTCCTTTATGATGTCTGGCCTTGCCATCTTTGCATTTTATTTTGCCGTCCGGCTGCGATGGAACCGGCAGGGCGACTTGAAAGCGCAAATTTTATTTCCCTCGTTTGCAGTTTTAATCCTTTTATTTGTGTTCTATATGATGGGCTTACTGCCGCCTGTGCCATTAGCGGTTGAAAAAATGGGGATCTACCATGATATCAAAAAAGAAAATGGCCAATACTTAGTCTTTTCAGAAAAGGCATCGTGGAAATTCTGGCAGGAAGGGGACCAAGATTTTATCGCTGAACCGGGCGATAAAGTTTACTTCTTTACGACTATTTTTTCGCCGGCCAGGTTTGATGATACGGTTCTATTGCACTGGATGCTGAAAGAAAAACAAGGCTGGCGAACGACAGATAAGATTCCGATGCGACTTTTAGGCGGGCGAAAATCTGGATTCCGCGGTTTTGCCGTCAAAGAAAAATTTGAAGATGGCGACTGGCAGGTGCGAGTTGAGACAACAGATGGCCGCGAAATTGGTCGACTGTATTTTCACATCACCCGAGTTCAGCAATTTAACCCTGAAAGGGTCTTTGAAAAAGAAATCCGCTAAAATTTTCATAAAACCTTCAAAATGCTGAATTCATGAGCAAGAACGGCACCCAATGCGGCTTTCGCAACGGCTTATAACGCTAACAGTTGTATATAACAGAGGAATTTTTACTATATTGGTCGCCATAAATTGATAAGTTGTGTCAAATTTGATATACCTAATCTGCTCTGATTCAAACCTGAGCCGGGGGTGTCTTAATGGTGACTTTCAATGTTGGGGATAATGCAGTCTATCCCGGTTATGGTGTCGGCAAAGTCACATCGATCGAAACCAAAGAAATCTTAGGGAATAAACAAACCTTCTACTCGATTCTAATCATTGAAACGGGCATGAAGATTATGGTTCCCCGAGACAACGTGGCCATGGTTGGATTACGACCGATCATCTCTAAAGACGAAGCCAATAAAGTTATAGAGATACTTAAAGTTAAAGAAGTAAAGATTGATAACCAAACATGGAATCGTCGTTACCGCGAATATATGGAAAAAATTAAGACGGGTTCTGTTTATGAAATTGCTGAAGTCTTAAGAGATCTATTCCTATTAAAAGCAGATAAAGAACTCAGCTTCGGTGAGCGTAAAATGCTCGATAATGCACGGGGTTTGCTTTTAAAAGAGCTGTCTCTGGCGACAACCAAGGATGAGCTCTTTTCAGAAGAAGAAGTTCGTTTGATCTTTGGTGTGAATGCTTAAGCCAAAAACCAAAATTTGAGTTTAAAAAAAGGACCTCGAAAGGGTCCTTTTTCATTTCTGGGGTAAGATTGCCTTTTCAGATGAAATGAAGGACAAAAAAGGCTTATCCTTGGAGAACTCTATGTCGACAACCTCTGAAACTGTTCGCGTTCGTTTTGCCCCTTCGCCGACGGGATTTTTACATGTCGGAGGTGCCCGAACAGCGCTTTATAATTATCTGTATGCTCGACAACAAAATGGACAGTTTATTATTCGCGTCGAAGACACTGATGAAGCGCGCAGCAGTGAAGAGTCTTTGCGTGGAATGCTAGATGATTTAATTTGGCTTGATCTAAATTGGAATGAAGGACCGAATCCTGAAACTTTAAAGGATATGGGTCCGTATCCGCCGTACCGTCAAAGTCAGCGGCAAGATATTTACAAACAGGTGGCCGAAGAACTTCTGCAAAAAGGCAAAGCCTATTATTGCTTTTTAAGTGACGAAGAAATTGCTGATCAGCGCGCCAAATCCATGGCCGCCGGTCGGGCGCCGCATGTGGTTTCGCCTTATGCGGATTGGTCGCTAGAAAAATCTTTGGCAGAAATCAAAACTGGCAAAAAAGCGGTGGTTCGATTTAAAACTAAAAATTTAAAAAAAGATTATCTTTTACAAGATTTAATCCGCGGCGAAGTTAAATTTCCTTCGGACATGGTAGGTGATTTTGTTCTTTTAAGATCCGAAGGAATGCCGGTTTATAATTTCTGCTGTGTTGTTGATGACTATATGATGAAGATGACCCATATTTTTCGCGCCGAAGAACATCTATCAAACACCTTACGGCAATTGATGATTTACGAAGCTATGGGTTGGACCATCCCGCGTTTTGGACATATCTCTTTGGT
>JAYWEU010000058.1:0-6276 GCA_043779385.1 Pseudobdellovibrionaceae bacterium | reverse complement strand
GAGCCCTTTTTAAAATCTTCCTTAATCTCTTGAAACGTTCTTAACTGGGCGCCGGTGAGCTGAAACGGCAAAGACTTCAATAAGAGTTCGATATTTCGGCCTTCATTTTCGATGACCGCCGATTTTTCTTTTTTAAAGCCACTTCTTCGGGCGGCTAAAAAAAGCTCCAACCAAAAAAACTCTTCAAAAATAATTCTTTGGTGAGCAGGACTGCGAAATTCCATATACTCTTTGGCTAAATCTGGATTCGGATGATGCAGCTGATACAAAGCTTCACGGCGACTCAGCAAATGATTTTTTTTTCGGAGCTCGCTGGGAAAGCACTCTTCGTCGTCTTTTTCAAGCTGACCGAAGGCGCTTTGAATGATGTTTAAAATTTTCCCGCGCGTCAGTCCTTCAAATTCAGTATAAATCGGAATCATCGCATCGCCCGGCAGATCGTCGGATTCGACATCTTTTATATCAGGATGGTGAAATTCAATTCGGCCTTTATAAAATAAAACTTTGCCAACGACGCGCACTTCTTTAAAAGGTTTAAAACGATCAAAGTATCCACGGTAAGGAACTCGGAAAAATTTGCAGCTGACTTGCCCAGAACTGTCTTTAACAATCACATCATAAATTTTTCGCGTTGAGGCCCCCATGGGGATGGCTTTCACAGTTAAGATTGTGGCCCTTAAACTGACGGTCTCACCGGCCTGTAAAGAAGCAATGTTTCTGGCGGCTCGTTGGTCTTCGTAAGCACGGGGATAAAGTTCTAACAGGTCCCCGACCCATTTAATTCCTCGCCGAGCGAAAATATCACCCAGCTTTGGTCCAACTCCCTTAAGATATTGTACAGAGGCATCTAGACGTAAGGCCATAGGTTCTGATTTTCCACCTTTTAGTTTTCCAGTCAATGAAACCGTGTCAAAATTAATAGATATGCAGGATCCTGATCTTTCCAAATACTTTCGTATCCGCCTGAGCACGTTGCGGCCTGAAAAACGCACCGGCTTCGATATTTTTGTCAGCCTTGACGGCAAAGTTCTTTTGTATCTTCGCGCTGGTGATCAGTTGAAAGATTCCAAGATTGATCTTCTTCATCATCGCGACACTGGTAATTCGTTCTTTGTCAGAAATGAAGACCGCGAAGCCTACCGAGCTTGGGTCCGAGAAGAGCTCTTATCAGAACTGATCACGCCTTTTGATAAAGCTAAAATCCTGCGCGAATCTTCCATGGCCATCATGGAAGAGCTTTTTGAAAATCCAGATGTTAACAAAGCCCTGGATGACTCACGTCCCATCATTCGCGACTTTATTGATTTTATGATCAAAGAACCCGAAGGCATGGGCTTTTTAATCAGCCTTTCAGGTCATGATTTTTACACCTACAATCATTCGTTGGATGTGGGCATTTACTCTTTGGGTTTGGGACAAGCCTTGGGCTTTAACGCCAAGGACTTAGAAGAACTTGGCGCCGCTTCGTTATTTCACGATGTTGGAAAGCGAAATGTCAGTTTAGATATTTTATGTAAAAAAGGGCCGCTGGATGATGCAGAGTGGGAACAAATGAAACGTCATCCCCAATACGGTCTTTTGATCTTAAATGAAAATCCAAATATTTCAGATGCCATTCGTGCCGCTTGCTTTGAACATCATGAAAGCTTTTCTGGCAATGGCTACCCGCAAAATATTTCTGGCCAAGAAATCCATCCCTTTGCTCGCATTGTGGCGATCACCGACACTTACGATGCAATGACCACGCAGCGCTCATACAACGTTCCGATGAAGCCGATGGATGCTGTGACGATGATGAAGGAAAAACTTCACGGCCGGTACGATCCCGATATGTTAAAGGCCATGTATTCAGTTTTATTTAAAATGAAAGTGGCAGGTTAAGATGAAGCTTTTGATCTATAGCTTCTTTATGGCGTTAGCGATTCCGATTTTTACCTATTCGTTAGATCCAAAAAATCCCATCGATTCTTGTGATCGATTTATCAGCGCCAGGGATAAAAAGCATTGCCTTGAAAAAGCTGGTAGTTCTAAGGTGGATTGGTACGCGTCTTCGTTATGCCAGAAAATCGATGACGATAAAGTTTTCTTAAGCTGCTTTGACGCCATTGAAGCGGCTCAGTTTGATCCCAAAGCTGTTGAAGCTTGTGAAGCCTTTGCCACCCAAGACGACTCTTTAAAATTGAAGTGCTTGGAAGTGGTTAAGAATAAGACTGTTGGGGACTGCAAAACTAGAAAAGAGTTCAACAGTTTCGAGACTTGTATGAAAACAAAATCTGCAAGACTTCCGGCTTCAGAGAAAAATTTCTTTCAAACGAAATAAATTATCGTAGTCATCGCCACATGTTTCAGAAATTTTTTTTAGGGATTTCCGTTGAATCACTTCCGTAGCGGAGTCCAACTTATGGATCACTTCCGGAGCGGAGCTCAACTTATGGATCCAATCTGAGTTGTTGCGTTATTTATTAAAAATAATGTGCATTATGAAAAATATCTCTTGCGAGTGTTTTTTGTATCTCTGAATTAAATCCTATTTAAAGAAAATAAAGTTTTGATTCCCGGTTGTGTTTGTTTGTTACAAGCTTGCCTGCGGCAATCCAAAAGCCTCATAAACGGCAAATTTTAGCCACCTTTGAATTTAAATTGCATTAAGAAATATCTAAAAATCCTTCCTAAAATTCCGTGATATCTTCCTTTTGGTTTTTAAAAAAAGGAGAATTAGATGCCATTAAATTTATCTGAATTCGAAATCGGTATTACATTAGAAAGTCAGAGCTCTCATCAAAATCTGAAATATATTTCTGACGATGATCTGCTTTTTAGAACTGAGAATTTAGTTAAGACGGAACGCAAAATTATGCACTTTGTCTTGTCTCATATTCTAGAAATTATGGATCGCAAGCTTTATGCTGATCTAGGCTTTGATAGCATGTTTTCAATGATGATTAAAAATATGGTTATTCAGAGGCTTCCGCCTTACGGCGAATTGATGCCGCTAAGCTCTTACGATCTGTGCCCGAAGTTGCACAAAGACTGCAATCTGGATCCTTAAATTTATCGCAAGCTTGCCTTTTACAAAAATGCTTAGAATCAGAATTAAAGAAAACCGGGGCGCCCCTATCTGCGGCCAAAACTCAGGAAATTTTAGAAAAACTGGAAACCTGTAACGGCATTGAAACCAGACAAGTCCTGGCACTAGAGTTTAATATGCCGTAGAAAATTCAAGAAGTTGTTCGTCCCCAAAAAGATGAATCGGTCCGCTTTGAAATCACTTTTACGAAAGAGCAATTTGAAGAACTTAAGCAAGCAAAAAACTTCATATCCCATATTGCCCACAGCGGATCTTGGGCAGAAGCTATTGCTGTGATGGCTAAAAAACTCAATCAAACCAAACTTGGGAAAGCTGAGGACTTAAAAAAACTGCAAAAAAATAAACCTCAAAATCTAGAGCCCCAAGGTCTTGAGATCGGCAATCCTGATCTCTATCAAAGTGAAGCAAAACCTGGCTCCGCTACGGATGTTGCCGATTTAAAACCAAAAAAATATTCCGCGCCCTCGTCTCATGCAAAGCGTTCTTATATTTCAGTGCAATTAAAAAGAAAACTCTTTGCTGAAGCCCACGGCTTTTGCCAATATCAAAGCCCCGATGGCAGCCGTTGCGGATCTCAGTTTCAACTTCAGATTGATCACATAATACCGATCAATTGGGGAGGCTCAAGTTCAATAGAAAACTTGCGACTCTTTTGCCGGACTCATAATCTATTGATGGCCCGACAGATGGGGTTGCATTAGCACGCCTGCGGCTCGAGGAATGAGGGCCTAGGTTACGTTTCAAGAACACCAGGCCTTTCAGCCGTTAAAAAATCTCTTTAAAGAAATCTTTCATTGCAATCCATGACCGCTTGTCGGCTTTTTCATTGTAAGCCGCGCCCTTGGAGTTGTCGTTACCGGCGCCTTTGATGGTAAAAGCATGGACGGCATTTCCGTACGCAATCAATTGCCAATCCACTTTGGCATCGCGCATTTCTTTTTCAAACGCGGCGACTTCAGTCGGTGGCACATAATTATCATCAGCGCCGTGCAAGGCTAAGACTTTGCCTTTAATATTTTTGGCATCAGCGGCATTCGGAGTCGCTAATCCACCGTGAAAACTAACAACGCCTTTTAAAGGAGCACCCGACCGAGCAAGCTCTAAAGCTGTCGTTCCGCCAAAGCAATATCCGACGGCGGCTAGGTTTGCTTGATCGACGTTACTTTGCGATTTCAAAGTATTGTAAGCCGCGGTCACACGAGCTCTTAAAAGTTTCACATCGCTTTTATACATCGTTGCCATTTTACCAGCTTCACCGGCATCTTTAGGGCGCACACCTTTTCCGTAAATATCAGCGGCAAAAGCAACATAACCTAAAGCAGCTAACATATCGGCGCGGCTTTTTGTATCATCGCTAAGACCCATCCAATCATGAACAACAACAATTCCTGGCTTTAAACCTTTGCTGTCATCATAAGATAAATAACCTTCTAAAGCGGTGGATCCCTCTTTGTATTCGATGGTTTTAGTCACCAGTTTTGCTTGGGCTGATAAGGCACTCAAAATCACTGCAAAAAATAACTTCTTCATTAGACTACTCTCCTTGCGACGTAGGTTCCTTGAAACACAGCACATACTTTTTTCTTCCAAACCACCTCGGCTGTCAGAGGCAATCTGGCTTTTCCTTTTTTTTGAAGCGCCTGAAAAAACTCTTCCATCTGGTCTGATGTATCGGCCTGGCAGCTGACTTCAAAATCACCGCCTACAGGTGATAAATAACGAATGTGACCTTCAGAAATTACAATATCTTGAGTCATCATTCCACGCGCTGTTAAAGCAGCCCAAATCAAACCATAGCTGGATAACGCCGTGAAACAGTAAAGACTACCTCCAAAGACGGTGCCAAGATGATTTTTATTTTCACTCCAGGTTCCTGTTAAAACACAAGTTTGCGGCAAAAAAGTTTGAACCTTCAGACCCATATGCGGAACCAAAGGAAACATTTTTTCAGCGTGTGTTTGAAATTCCAAAGAAGTCATTAGGGAGCTCGCCTTAAATATTCATAGCCGCCAGCAAAGTTTTTAGCACTGTAGCCCCACTCCCGAAGGATCAATGTGACCGCAGCCGAGCTCACACCATTTTCACTTATAACAAAAATTGTTTGATTTTTTGTGATGTTTTCTTTTTTTAATTCAGCTTCTATCGAGTTATCTGGAAGCCCCTTAGGATTCAAAAATCTCTTCCAAGAAATTTTTTTAAGCAACCCTGTCGCCTTTTCCAACCCAGAAAAATCCGTCGCAGCTTCTCTCACATCAAGAATCAAATTCTCGGCGCCTAAAGCCCCTGCCCGAACCGAGTTCATCTGTAAACTTTTAAGCCGAGCGCGTGACGGCGGTGCTTTGCGATCAAGAGCCGCTGCTTTAAATTCTTCTGGTGTGGCTAGAAATTGAGGTTGAAGGCTGGGTTTCCAAGCAGGCTTATTTTCAGGCCCTGTTTCAGCACGAGGAATTGTTGCGCGAACGACAGTCCAAGATGCAAATTGGACGTTCTTAACTCCTAAATATTTTAACATCCAAGCAATTCGCCCTTCTTCACCCTGCCCTTGCTGGGCTGAGCCGACAACAAGCACCGGAGTTTCAGAGTCCACACCCCACAAACTTAACCTGCGGGCTAAAGAAATAAAATCATCCTGTAAAAATCCGCGAAAACCCGGTTTCAATTGACTGAAATCGGGCCACTGCACCAGCACCGCTCCCGGCGCATGGGACACTGAAAAATCCAGCGGAGTCCGAGCATCTAAGATGACCGGCTTTAATTTTAAGAAGCCTTGAAAAGGATTTTCGGAGCCTTCGACCGCTACTTGTCCCTGATTGGTGACTTTCGTGGGCGCATTTTGGCAAGAAAAAATTCCTAAAATGAAAAACACCGCAAAAAAAATCTTGTTACAAAATGTCATCGAAACTTCATCGTCGGGAATAAGATAATATCTCGGATGCTTGGTCGATTGGTTAACAACATCACTAATCGCTCGACACCTAAACCAACCCCACCTGTGGGCGGCATTCCCATATCAATGGCGTAAATAAAATCATCGTCCATGGGATGAGCTTCTTCGTTATTGCCCCGTTTTGATTCTTGATCTTTTAAACGAGCCAACTGCTCTTCAGGATCATTTAACTCTGAGTAAGAATTACCGATTTCCATGCAAGCCGCAAAGGGCTCAAAGCGCTCGACCAGTCTTGAATCGT
>JAYWEU010000057.1:0-2351 GCA_043779385.1 Pseudobdellovibrionaceae bacterium | reverse complement strand
AATTTATTTTTTTAGATCTAAACTATCACAACCACAAATTCCTTTTTCAATGTATGGAAAAATGGCATTTACCACAAACTATCCTAATTTATTTGATCAAAGGGCCCATAAAACAGGATCAGGTATTTGGCTTCACTCCATCCCCGAAGAAACCGCTTTGACAAGAGGATCTCGTGGTTGCGTGGTGATTCGGAATAATGTCCTGGCTAAAATTGCAAACTACATCAAACTCAACGAAACTCCGATCATTATTTACGATCAAATTGATTACATCACTAAAGAAGAACACACTCGTCGGCGTGAGATGATGCAAAAGTTTTTAGAGTCTTGGAAAACCGCTTGGGAATCTAAAGATATTGATAAATATTTATCATTTTATGATGAAAGCTTTAATGCTCCAGCTTTTAAAAATTTTGAAGCTTGGAAAAATCATAAAACTAAACTTAAAAATCAGCGTGAGTTTATCAAAGTCACACTGTCACAACCTTTTATGCTGATTCATCGTGATCAATTGATCGTTAAGACTTTACAAAAATATGAGTCCAATGAGCATGTCGACTATGGCATTAAAACAATTTACGCCCAGAAAAGCGGCGATCAATATAAAATCATTCGTGAAGAATGGATTCGCGCCACAGAAAAAGGCGAAAACTTGGAAAATGTGAAAGCGGCCGTCGAAAGTATTCCCAAAGATATGCCCCTTGAATCTCAGCCAAAAACTTCCAGCAACTAGTTCATAAAAAACGTTCGTTCTCTTTTACCTTTTTACCTGTCAAAAATATTGACAGGCGAATTTTTAGAAAAAACCTAGTATCCTGCTGCACGAATACAGAACCAGGAGAAATAAAATGAAGTCTATAAAGATAATTTTAAGTCTTATCATTTTCTTAACAACATCTTTTTCGTACGCGACAAGCGCGCCCTCAGAAAATATCCGCTGTGGCCAAGAAGCTTATTGCTCTACAGCACAAGTCATTGCCGATTTTAATTTTTTAAAATCAAAAAAAGTAAATAAAAAAAGCTTCCGTCATTACGCCAATCAAACGGGCGAAGGACTTGTTATCTTGGGAACATCCACATTTTTAATCTCTGTCGCTCATCAGCTAATAACAAACGGTTCAATATGGAATTATATGGGAATCAGAATAGGCTCGCTGTTTGTTACGGCCGCTGGAGGTTTTATTATGTTGGCAACTCATTCTGATCAGCTGGCAGATGGAACTATGACATCTTACTTGGCCACAGATGCAGGGCTTTCAACGCTTATGTTATTAGATTCTGAAGAAATGATTAGAAATGCACAGGCTAACTACTTGATCGCGGAAAAAGTTGTCAGCCTTGCAAACCTAATACGAATTACTGAAAGCGAAAAGAACTAGTGCGCTTCGCCAGAGCCACCTTGATATTTTTCTTCAGCCATTCTTAACATATCGACTTTGCTGGTCAGATCAGGAAGCTCGTCCATATGTTATTTTAAATCTTCTTTGCTGAGCTGACCATTATTGACCATCCATTCGGTCATGCGCGTATCATATTTTAAATTCTTAAAGCCATTGTCTGAAGAAGAAGAAGACGACATCATAAACCCCTTTGAAGATGATGAAAGTATAGCAAAGACGCAGCCCTAATTCCAGTATTTAGGGCCATCGGGAGGATCTTTTTTATCATTATCGACGACTAATTTTAAATTCCTACCCTTGTGCTTTTGCTGAGTTTTTTGCGCCCAACGAAGCCGCTGCCACTTTGTATGTACTTTCAGAAAAATATATCCCGAAGCAATGCCGCCCAAATGAGCCAAGTGAGCCACTTCGCTCCCTTCAATACTGGCAGTGATCATCGAAGCAAACTCAACGACTCCCATAATCGTCACAAACCATTTGGCTTTCATCGGAAAGACCATAAAAAAGTAAACAACCCGTTCGCCAAAAATAATTCCGTAAGCCAACAGCAACCCAAAAACGGCACCAGAGGCTCCAATCACCGGAACATACAAGCCCGTTTGATGTCCCGAGATCGCCGCATAAATAGCCATCCCCAAGGTATAAATCACCGCAGCCCCAACACCACAGACTAAATAATAGATCACAAAAAATTTGGAGCCCCAGCGCTGCTCTAACTCTGACCCAATAAACCAAAGCAGAAGCATATTAAACAAAATATGAGTTATCTGCAAAGTATGTAGAAACATATAAGTTAGCAGCTGCCAGCCATAAAAATTAAAAATCACTTTATCTGGATAAAGCGCTAACCACGGAGAAAGCCTGACACGTAAAAAAGTTTCCAGCAAAACTTGACCAATAAACCAAACACCGACAGTGATAATGACAATCCATTTTACCGCCGGGGTCAGA
>JAYWEU010000056.1:0-16736 GCA_043779385.1 Pseudobdellovibrionaceae bacterium | reverse complement strand
ACAAGTGTTGGAATTGCATTTGTACAACCAGAAAGAGCCAGAGCCATCAATAAAGCGAAAGTAACCCAGCCGACGTTCCCCATATCGAACTTATCGGAAGATCCCACTTGGACTTTAGTCGAATGTGTTCCAGTCTGAGACAACAAAGACCAACCGATTCACCGACTAGCCAACGGGTTTGATTTTTAAAATCCTGGCAAAATAAATGTGTGATAAACGCTAACCCCAAAGTCCTCTGACTTTTCGTTCGCAGTCTTTATTGTATTGGAATAAAGTTTTTGAGCTTGGTAGTAAAATCGAAGTTCCCATTGCCGGCTGAGGTCGATAGTGCTTTCGATCATTCCTTCCATCAATTGACTGTTGCTTGATGGAGCTTCATTGCGTGCGATCAAACCCAAGCGCCAGTGGGGACCAAGTTTGCTTAACACTCGCACTTCAACTCCCAGCAGACCGCTGATATTTTGTTCAAGATTTCGACCAAGGCCGGCGTATAAAAATCCCATCAGCCGGGTGTCTTGAATGGGATCAATAGAGTATCCGACTTGACCTTTTGCCAAAGGTCGATCCACATCGTGCGCCAGCAAATAATGATCATAGGAAACTTCGACGCCCCAGCTGACCGGTTGAAAAAAACGATCAATACTTTGGCTTGATAGAATCTTTAGCAACCCAGCTTTTTCTAATCTGAGCTGCTCTGGATATTTTCGAACTTCAAAATTTAAAAGTTTCAACTCGCTGAAGGGCGAAACCCCCGTATCATCACTCAGCCAAGCATGAAAGGCTCCCTCTAAATGAAGGCTTTGATAGGATTGACTGTCAAGGCTGCCCTGGCTTAGCCCGACACTGGATGAGTCATGTGTTTCTTCTGGCGAAATTAAAGGGCTTGGAATTTGAAGCGTAGGGGTCATTGGAAGTTTGGCGCGCTGACGAGCCAGCAAAAAACTTTTTTCTTTTTTTCTTTCTAGGTTATCGTCAATTTTAAGGTCCGTATAGACTTGTGCGGCCTCGATCACCGCTGGAGAACTGGATAAATTTTTTGCGTTCACTGAATCAATCACCTGATGAAGTTCCTGCTTTTCATCCGGCGTCAGTGCTTGAAAACGGGTTTGCCATTCTCGGATCAGTGAAGGACGATATTTTTTGGATTCGATCAGGTGAGCTCGCTCTGCTATTTTGATGGTATCTAAGGGAATCATCCAAGGTTCGTCGTCATGAACTAAATTCAGTTCGGGACGAATCACCTGCAAAGCCCACATGACTTGAAACGAACAATTATCATCTAAAAAATAATAATCGATATATATTTTTTCCATCTCTAGCAAATACTTGAGCAGTCGATCGATTTCAAATTCTGTCAGATTCAATTGATATTCCCAAAGATCACGGCCTTCAAGGTTGGTGTATTCCTTGATCAGCTGATGATAGGGCAACATCGCAAAACGCCCCGGAAAATAACCCGTCAATCCATATAAAGCATACAAAGCCCCCAAGGTATTTTCCGTGCGGGCCGAAAAATTCACACCGTAATCCAGAAGCTCGCCGCGAGAAATATTTTTTGGATTTTCTAGTCTTAAAAAAATATGACCAAAGCTTGAGGCTGCGTTATTTAAGTAACTTGTTGCAAAAATCAGGGATACCTTTTTAGCTCCAAGTTTGGCCTTCCAGCCTTCATAAAATTCACAGCGAATGGCTTTTTTAGAAAGAACGGGCCAAGTTCTCATGATAAAATCCGTGCGTGCTAAATATTCACATTGCAAGCTTGGTTTTTTTTCAAATAAATTATCGACACTGGCCTGCAGTTCAGAATAGGGATTTGATTCTCCGTCCGAAGCCAGGAAATAATTCGGACCTTGCAGCGCCGATCGACTTTGGCCAAACAGGTTTTTTCGATAATGCAAAAGCCTTTGCCACTCAAGACCCTTTGATGCTTTTAGAATTTCTGAATCGGGAATCAATTCAGCCTGCGCTTCAAAAGAAATCAGGAGCATCAGCAATAATAAAAAACCCGATCTTACTTTGGACACCTTGACAGTATCGCCAGTCGGATCGGGTTTTGGTCAACTAGAAAAACTAAGAAAAAAGATCTTTTGCAAAAGGGCTTGCAAGCAAACGGCCTTACACTTGTCCTACAGCGAAGCTGTATCGCAAAGCAAAGCGACGTCTGTGTCTTCTTTCATTTGTTCTTTCAGATGAGAGACCAACTCTTGGGAAGAGGTGTTCGAATGACTTACGATTTTGTCGTAAGAACTTTTAGTCATAGAAAAAAATGCATCTTGCGATTCTTGGGAATCACAACCTGTCATCACAGCCAAAGTTTTCAACTTTTCGCCCTGTCCTTGAGCCATTTCACGAGATAAATCTTCTTGATTCACTTCGACATAATACTGAACTTCTTTTTCATTTTGAACCAGGCCACTTGCGGAACATCCAGAAGTTCCTGAAGTGATACCAAACACCTGTGTGAACAAAGTCTGATTTGTCGTCACTGCAAAAAGCTGAAGCAGTTTAGAGTTTTTCTGAATGACCATGCCACCCAGTCCACACCCTGCATCTCCTGAAGCTAACGCTGATCCACCCACTAACAGAGCCACTAATAAGACGATTTTTTTCATTGGATTCTCCTCCGTCAATAAGAATGAACCGGAGAAGAATTTCTGTCACCTGGACCTAAGTTCAGTTCAGGGATTCTTTATGCATCTTTTTACGGAGCTCTTTGATCTCGTCGACCGAGACCTCGTAAGGTCGCCCACAAATTTGGCAAGTCACTTCGGCGGCTTCCTTTTTTTCAATCATATCTTGCAGTTCGGTCACACCTAAAGTCTCAAGGGCGCGGACAACGCGGTCTTTTGTACAGGGACAATGGTAAACAACTGGATGATTATGATCAATTTCAAGAAATGGAATTCCATCTAAATATAATTTCACAAGATCTGCAGGCAATGCCCCATCAGCAATCATTTTTGAAACATTGACGGGTTTTGAGTCTGCATTTTTTTGAATTTTTTCAACGATATCTTCATCGACGCCAGGCATGACTTCGACAATCACACCGCCCGCGGCTTGAACCTTGCCGTAGGTATCCAAGTACACGCCCACTGAAACTAAGCTGCGAATTTGATGGGACTGGTGAAGGTAATGAGCGATATCTTCCCCGATCTCGCCGCTGACAAGCTCAACGGTGCCTTGAAAGGGTTGCTTTTGAAAGGGCTGATGGCGCGCCACTGTCATGGTGCCCTTACCGATCGCATCCCGTAAACTTAAACCGCTCTCATAGTTGGGTGGTTGATAATTGGGCATCGGCGTGTAACCACGAACTTGTCCCTCAAAATGAGCTTCAGCATAAACGGCCTTTAAAGACCCATTCCCCCGAATATAAATTCCCACTTGTTGATCATTTTTCAACTGAGCCGCCATCAACAATGCCCCGACCATCGCTCGCCCAACGGCGACAGTGGCCAGCGGTTGCGTGCCTTGCAACTGCTGCATTTCACGCACGACATGTGTCGCATCCACAGCGGCTGCTCTGAGGGTAAAGTCATTCGAAACATAGCGGTGAACACGTGGATCAGACATTAGGTGTCAAAACTAACAAACCAGAGATAGAGACTCAAGGGTTTTTTCGCTAAGCTTTGAACCATGAAATTAGGCCTTTTCCGACATGGTGAAAAAGAATCTGAGTGGACCCCTGATCCGCTGCTTAATTTACAAGGACAGCAGCAAGCAAAAATCCTCAAAGACTCTGTTGAACGCGGTGTTTTACCAAAACCAACCCGGCTGATTGTTTCGCCAAAAATTCGTGCCATCCTGACCTTTTCTCCCCTGGCCAGATCTTTGAACTTGGCCCTCGAGAAGGCAGAAAAATTGGATGAACGCACAAATAACGAAGACGCTTCGCAATTTCGAAAAAGAATCATAAGCACCATCGAAAGTTTTTCAAGCGAATCTGATGAGGTTGTATTTTTATGCTCGCATTTGGACTGGATCGAGGAGTTTTCAAACCTGGTTGCCTGTGATTCTGATTTACATCAAGTCCCTGAGTTTAGTTGGAGCCCAGGAGCTTATCTTATTTTTGATATTGAAGTGATTTGGCATTTAACACAAAAGGGACGGCTTTTATGATTCGCAATATTTGGGCTGTGGGTCGCAATTATGCTGATCACGCCAAAGAATTAGGAAATGAAGTTCCCACAGAGCCGATGATTTTTTTAAAAGCCGGCAGCTGCGCATTCTTTGGCCAAGAAATCACCTTGCCCGCTTGGACCCAAGAAGTTCACCACGAGATCGAGCTGGCCTTAAAATTTGATCAGAATTTAGAAATTTCGCATTTCGGTTTGGCCTTAGATTTGACCGAGCGAAAATTGCAAAATCATTTAAAATCCCAAGGCCAACCTTGGACACTGGCCAAATCTTTTACGGCCGCCTGCCCGCTCACTCAGTTCCATCTTGTTGGTCACTTAAATTCGCTCAGGAATTTACCCATCGCGCTGAATATTAATGGTCAGGTTCGCCAGCTCGGATCTACGCAGCAAATGATTTTTCCTTTGGAAAAACTGGTGGATTTTGTAAAGACACATTTTCCCGTTTGCCCTGATGATTTACTTCTGACTGGAACTCCCGCCGGGGTGGGGCCTTTATTTCGAGGCGACCGCCTGGTGGCGCAACTGGGCTCTTTGATTCAGCACGAATGGATTGTAAATTAGGTTATAATTTCCTTGAATGCTGCCCGCTCTGGAGGCAAATTAAGCCCTCAAATCATGAGGTGTTCGCATGCAGGATTTAGAGGCTGAAATCCGCTTAAAGGGTGAGGATATTCTTCGTCGCATGGAGGGCCAATCCAAGGTCTCTCTTTTTAGCAAAGATTTTTGGTACGGGTCCATCATGGACTGGAGCATGAAAAACGAAAGTTTTAAAACAAATATGTTTCGTTTCGTGGATGTCCTGCCCTCTTTGCATTCGGGTTCAGAGGTTGCAAAACACCTGAAAGAATATTTTTCTGAAAATGGCGAGGAGCTTCCCTCCGTTTTTAATGTTGGAATTGGTTTAGGATCCTTGGCGCCGGGCTTAATGGCCGGAGCCATTCGAAAAAATGTCACGCAGATGGCGAAGATGTTTATTGTTGGCGAAAACCCTCAAGAGGCTTTGCCCGTTTTGCGCAAAGCCCGAAAAAACAAAATGACTTTCACTGTCGATATTTTAGGAGAAGCCACTTTAAGCGAGAAAGAGGCTTTGGAATATCAGTCCCGCTACTTAGAATTGATTGAATGGCTTTCGAGTGATGCGAAAACTTGGGAAGAAATTCCTTTGATTGACCGCGATCACGAGGGCTCGATTCCAAAAATTAATATTTCCGTTAAGTTGACCGCCTTGTATTCGCAAATCAATGACAAAGCTTGGGATCACACCAAAACAATTTTAAAAGAGCGACTGCGCCCCATCTTTAGAAGCGCACAAGAAAAAGGCGTCTTTTTAAATTTGGACATGGAACAGTATTCTGTGAAGCATCTGACCTTAGACGTTTATAAAGACCTTTTGATGGAGCCGGAATTTCGCTCTTACAAATTTTTTGGCTGCGTGATTCAAGCCTACTTGCGAGATTCTTTTGAAGATATTAAAGATCTGGTCGCCTTTGCTCGCGAACGCGGAAGTCCTTTTACGGTTCGCCTTGTCAAAGGCGCTTACTGGGACTATGAAACCGTCGAAGCCGAGCAGCGCGGCTGGGATATTCCCGTTTACTTAAAAAAATCGGAAAGCGATGCCAACTACGAAAATTGTGCGCGGCTCTTGTTAGAAAATGCAAAACACTTACGAGTCGCTTTGGCTTCGCACAATGTGCGCACAATTGCGGCGGCCTTGGTGCATGCTGAAAAGTTGGGTCTGCCAAAAGAAGCTTTTGAAATTCAAATGCTTTATGGAATGGCTGATCCGATCAAAAAAGCCATGGTTGAATTAGGTTATCGCGTGCGAGAGTACGCTCCTGTCGGAGATTTAATTCCTGGCATGGCTTATTTAGTGCGTCGACTTTTAGAAAACACCTCCAATGAATCTTGGTTGCGAGGAAAGTTCGCTGAAGGTCAATCATCGGCGGCCTTGCTGAAAGATCCCGCGGCTGGTTTAGTTTCCACATCGTCCACTTTACCTAAAGTTCAAAAAAGATTTTACAATGAACCTTTGCTGGATTTTGCCGTCAAAGATGTTCGTGATAAAATGAATAAAGCCCTCAGTAAAGTCCGCGCCACTTTTCCTGCGACCGTCCAACCTTTTGTTCAAGGCCAGTGGCAAAAATCAACGCAAACTTTACAACGCCCGAATCCTTCTGAAAAATCTCAGATTGTTGCTCAATTGCAAATGGCTCCGATTGAACTGGCGGAAAAAGCGATCCAAACGGCCCATAAAGCTTATCCAAATTGGCGAAAAACTCTCCCAGAGAGTCGGGCTCAAATGTTGGACAAACTGGCAACAATCATGCAGCGCGATCGTTATGAACTTTGCGCCACGCAAGTTTTTGAAGTGGGAAAACCTTGGGCCGAAGCCGATGGTGATGTTGGCGAAGCCATTGATTTTTGTAAATACTATGCCCAAGCCATGCGGGACTTAGCGATTCCTAAAAAGGTCGGCCATGCGCCGGGTGAAAACAGTCAATACCAATATCGCCCGCGCGGTGTTTCTTTGGTGATTGCTCCTTGGAATTTCCCTTTAGCTATTTTAGCAGGCCAAGTGGCCGCGTCGCTGGTGACCGGAAATACGGTTGTCATGAAACCTGCAGAACAAAGCTCGCTAGTGGCTTTGGGTTTGATGAAAATGATTCAGGAAGCTGGCTTTCCAAATGAGGTGGTGCAATTTCTGCCCGGCTACGGCGAAGAGATCGGCGAATACTTAGTCAATCATCCATTAACCGCCATCATTGCGTTTACGGGTTCCAAAGCCGTAGGCCTGCATATTTTAAAACAGGCTTCAAACGTTCATCAAGGGCAACATCATCTAAAAAAATGCATCATCGAAATGGGCGGAAAAAATGCCATTATCATCGATAATGATGCAGATCTTGATGAAGCCGTTGATGGAGTTTTGTATTCAGCTTTTGGATTTTCGGGACAAAAGTGTTCCGCCGCCAGTCGTTGTATCGTGCTGGCTGACGTTTACGATCGGTTCGTCGATCGAATTGTCGAGTCCGCAAAAAGTATGATCACGGCCGGTGCCCATGAACCTCAGGCCAGTATGGGACCTGTGATTGATGAAGAAGCCCAGCAAAGAATCCTGTCCATGATCGCTGAGGCTGAAAAATCCTGTAAAATTTTATACAAAGGGCCGCAACCCTCTCAAGGGTTTTTTGTGCCATTGACAATTTTTGGTGACGTTGATCCGCAAGCTCAAATTGCGAAAGATGAAGTCTTTGGCCCCGTGTTAGCGATGATGAAAGCCAAAGATTTAGATCAGGCTCTTCAAATTGCTAATTCTGTCGAGTACGGATTGACGGGTGGATTATTTTCCAGAAGCCCTGCCCATATTGCAAAGGTCCGCGAAGAAATGGAATGTGGAAATTTGTATATCAATCGTGGCATTACGGGTGCCATGGTCGATCGTCATCCCTTTGGTGGATTTAAAATGAGTGGCATCGGCTCTAAAACCGGCGGACCCGATTATTTACAACACTTTATGGAACCCGTCGTTGTCACTGAAAACACATTGCGCCGAGGCTTTGCCCCTGTCGAAACAGAATAGTTTTTTAAGGAAAGATTTCACTTCGTAGAAGGTTATTTTTCATTGAAAAACCAAATCGTAAAATAAGGGCTGTCATCACACCAAACAATGTGCCGCCGATATGCGCTGAATAAGCAACGCCCGATCCCAGTCCTTCAACGGAACTGAAATGATGGGCGAAATCAGCAATAATAAATAAGGGAAACATCCATAAGGTCGGTAAATAAATATAGCCATGATGTTTCGGAAGGAGCGAAATAAAAAAGGCATATCTGATGCGACTGCGCTGTTCAAACACAACATAAAAAGAAATCAATGCACTGATGGATCCACTGGCTCCGACAACAGGAACAGCTCCACCATGGCTTTTTATCATCAGAAAGAAAAGGCCCGCAAAAATACCGCCAAATAAATAAAGCAGGATCAGGCCCATCGATCCCACCATCGCTTCAACGGCAGCTCCAATGATTAAAAAATAGATCATATTGCTGATCAGATGTAAAAATCCAGAATGTGAAAACTGATAGGTGATCCAAGATAAAGAATTTTTGTTCACTTGGCTTAATCCCAACTTAAAAACCAGTTGGTCAAAATAGGACTCGCGGAAATCCCTGATCCCCTGGCGCCAATGAGATGTCGCAACTATGTCCCCGACAACTTCAATTTTTTCAGCTTGTTTTAAAAACGTATAGTCGCGCAGAGCCCAAGATCCCAGGGTTTGATAGTGCTCGGTGCTGTCCACTTTTAAAGAGCTGACCCAAGCTGGCAGTAGAATCTTTTTATCTTCAGGAAGATCTTTTAAATATTGCGAGTAAACACGGCCGGTGATGGTCAAATTATTTTCAGAAAAAAATGTTGTCCAGCTGGTCGAATCTTTTCCATCCAGAAAAAAAATCATAAACATTAATAAATTAGTGATCAAGATCGCCCATGTCAGAGGATATTTAGCATAATTCCAAAAGTCGACCGGACAAGGAATGATCATGGGATATCAAACCTTTTTTTAAAATCTTTTAAGGTTGATTTAAGTTCAGAACTAGCTGGCGATCGTTTGGTCGAAAGATTTAAATTTTGAATCTGCCAGGCCATCCTGACATAATTTTTTTGCAAGTAAGGTTCCAAGTTTTTATCTTTTAAAAGGTCCGCCATTAAAGAAGCAGCCGTTGTGAAATTCTGTTTCTTTAGACTTTTAACCAAAAGAAGGACTCTGGACGTATTTAAGCTAAAACTTTTATTCGCTTCAAGCGCTGAGCTTTCGGTCAGCATCCACTTCGAAAGCTGACAGGCCTCATTTAAAGGATATTTTTCACAAAGAACTTTTTGATACTCTGTTTTTTTCTCTTTATCGGTTTCAAGATAATATTTAACAAAATAACCCATGGGTTTATCAAATTCATCCTGGTTCCATAAGGCCAAATCGCTTTCGGCACCTAAACAATCTTCTTCACTAGGATCTAAGATATGCACAGCTAATAATAAATCTAAACGCTTCGAGGCACTTAAAGATTCCGTGGTTGAAAGTTCGCACAAATATCCCTTGCTGTTATATTCTTCCCTGGTGAAATATCCACCGCGCACCATTTGATGGATCTTGACAGAATATAAACCCAACAATAATAAAATCGAAAAAAAGGCCAGTCGCATCCAAGAAGAAATTAATTTTTTTTCCATCACACTAGGACCTAAATCGCCGGTTGCAATCAAACTGATGACCATTGTATCAGACGCCCTGTCATGCAAGCATCGTCTTTGCGGATGGCTCATAGTTTCTAAAAAAGGCCAACCCAAAAATCCCAGGCTCAGCCACCAAAAAAATGATCGTAAGATGGCTTGCAGAAACTGAATGGAATTAAATTCTTTTTGATAGTTATCATACGAGATACTGACGACCCGCAGTTTTAAAATTCTTTGCCCCGGCGTTCCTGATAAAAAGAAAGTGCAAAGCGATTGAACAAAAATGGAAAGTAGAATCACCGATAAAATAAACATCATCCAAACGATCATGGTCTCGGGCGAGTTTTCATTTTGAATCGCGTAGCTACGAACTTCTTTCAGCTGTGGGGCTACCAGAAAATTAATCACCGACCCAAATAAAAAAGCATCAATGACGAAGGCCAAAAAGCGATCCGCAATCGGTGCTAAATTAAATTGATGATGTTGATCGGGTGACGGGCTTTTGGCCGACACGATATCTGGGTAAACCATAATATCCTATCGGCGGAATCTAAGACTTATTTGATGATTTTAAGACCGACCAAATGACCTTCAAGGTCCAGGTCCAGGGTGGCTCGACCTTTTTCTGTGTTATCGGCGCCGATCAGTTTATAAACCTCTTGGCTTTGAGTTTTGCTTTCAGCTTGAGTGTCAGCAAAATCCAGGGCCCATAATCCACGATAATCTTTGATGAATTTTTCGCGGTCTAAGATAGCCACCGCCTGACCATTAGATTTTGAGCTGTTAAAATTAAGGCTAACAATACGACCCTCTTCAAATTGAACACCGTAACGACCGGCTAAAGTGCTAAAAAGCATTTCATCCCGCAAGCTGGGTTTTTCTGATAAATGGGCTGCTGATACTTTTCCAACAGCAATTTTTTCGGCCAGCTCATGCTCCCATTGAATATTTTTTTTGTAGTCATTTTTTGAGTCTTCAGCGCTTAAACCAACACTGGCAATCCCACGAAGACCAGCACCTGGTGCATTTAACCCAGGAGCAATCAACCATTGATTTAAAAACAATGACAGAACTAAGATCGAAGCCAGAGACACCGCCACACTGGCTTTCTTTTCATGAAAGCGATCGTGCATCCGTTTTTGAATCGTCTGTACTTTTGGCAACTGAATCACTTTGTTCTCCATAAAGACTCACCTCGTTGACTGTCAGTAGTGCTAGAGTCGTGCCGTCTGATCTCGTTCTTAACTGAAAGGCAGATCATCTTTTTGTTCACGACTTAGACAGCTGCCACACTGTGGTTGACGTCTCATTCTGATCATCTCATTTTCGTACGCCCATCAGAGACTACTTGCTTCAACCATGGACGAAAACTAAACCTTCATCCTGGAATATTTTTCAAATTCCAAAAAATAAAAAAAGGCCGAATGACCGGCCTTTTTTTAATGTTATCGTCGGAGCTGATTTAAGCTGCAACAATTTTTTTCTTACGAGCGGCTGTCGGGTCAATTTGGTATTGCTTTACTTTCCTGTAAAGAGTCGCACGACCAATGCCCAAGGCTTTGGCGGCTTCAGTCAAATTGCCTTTGTATTGATAGATTGCATCTTCAATGGCTTTGGCTTCCATCTGTTCCATTTTCTGAACTCGAGCTTCTGGCGCGGGCCCACTGACAAACGGAAGGATGTTATTATGAGCTTCATTGTTCAAGGGAGCGCTGCCCGAAACCAGGGCTGGTAGACCTTGCATCAACTGCTGACGGAAAAACGAACTATCAAGACCTTCGCGCCACTGCAGCGGCGAATAGACTTGAAAAGTCACATCGTTATTTTCCCAATATTTTTTTGCGGTGTCGATTTGCTCATGGTTATCGCAGACCATGATTAGAACCGTTCGAGACATCTGAATCCTCCCCTTGTATATTCAATAAAGAAATCGTATTTCGCTCACACTGATGTATCGGCGAATCATTCTGAGAATTAAGGGCCAAGTATAAAATATTTTAATTTAATCTAAGTGCTTGATAGGATGAGGGATTTAAAGGCAAAAAAAAACGGGCTTCGAAAGCCCGTCTTAAGTCGCAGGTGAGTGTCTGTGTCTCAAATCGACTACCGTCGACCGGATTTAATTTTAACCTGAAGTTTAGAAATTAAATGAACAGCCATTTTTTCTTGAACCTTACACATCTTTAATTCATCACGACGGTAAGAACGCTGCGAAGGAGTTAAAGTGCCGGTTTCTAATTCCATTTCGTAATCAAGCTTTGAAGAGCGAATGCCTTCAAGCTCTTTCGTCTGCTGCTTAAAAAGTTTTGTGACACCGGATAAAGGAGCGACCTCAATCCACTCTTCTTTACCGCGATACCAACTGACCATACGAAGAAAACGGGCTTTGTTTTTCGCTAATGTAAAACGGGGGAAAAATTCTTCACCCAGTTCTAGAATATTGTCGATTTCATCAAGGTTTAAATCTTCTTCCTCTTCAGTGATCATGATCTGATTCTGATGAGCCTGTGGTGGAATGTTCTGGATTTTCTCTGCGGTCTCAAGGCCTTCAAACGCTTCAGCCATACTGACTTCTATATTGTCGTTCATCATCACAATGCAACTCCCCCGGTATTAATGAGGATCTCTTATACCGCAAATAAGTCGATGACACAAGATGTCTAATGCTTGTAAAAAGGTAATCAATTTGCTGCGTTAGGTTAATTCTTACGAACTTTCCTCGAATAGAGGCTATTTAAAGAGCAAATCCGTGAACTTGTTTCAGTCTGCTCTTTGGCCCGAATTTGAGCTTTTCATAAAACACAATCCCAAAACATAAAGCAATAGACCGACAGCCAACATTAAATAGGTATATTTTTGAAGTGCTTCAATCCTAAAAAATTGCGTCTGCGAAAGCATCGCCAGGATCAAAAGTGCGCCGCCAATAATTCTTAAAAATAAGCCGCCTGTTTTCATACTCAATCTCCCGCAGAAATTAGGTCGAACCTAAATCTTGAACGACGGAATGTCGACTCTAAAAGCGAAGGTCTCCGACCCAACTTTGCCTTCACAGCAAGATGGGGACGGAGACCTTCAAGGAAGGGGCGATCAAGGCGTGCCAGGGACCGGCGGAAGAGGAGTTGGTGCTGGCGCCGGAGGTGACGGTGGATTTGGTGTTGGTGTTACAGAGGGTGAAGGATTAATCCAACGAATAAGCTCTGTGCGGCTAGACTCTAGGGCCGTTGTATTTGCGTTATTAGCAAAAACTTTGGTGTAGCTATAAATCGCTGCGGGACCACAGGCTTTTTTCGCTAAAAAATCTGGGATCGCATAACTAGACACTGTTTCAACTTGTTGAACGGCATCGTCAGTATGATTTGCGACTGAATCAGTGCACGACCAACTTCCATGATTTTTAATCGTCGAATATATCGCAGGAACCACGGTTCCATTGGAAAAAGTGAACATTCCATAATGATTGACCGGGGCTTCAGAGCTGCGCCCTTGAAAGATACAATTGCTTTTCATCAGATGACGAACTTTGTCTAAGTTTTGCTGATTCAAAGCGTCTGTCGCGGATGCTGAAGCCTGAGGCTGATTATTAGTGATCCTGGACACGCTGTTATAAACAATATCATAATTAGGACCATTGTTCACAGCAAAATTCATTCGATTGAGAAAACTTAATTGTTCATTTGAATTCTTAGTTAAAGCCGCTCGAGTCATTTGAGATGAACCAAAGCTAGGGCGAAGAACTTCGGTTCGAAGTTCCCAGATCATCCCGTCTTGCAATCGTGAATCAAATTGATAGGTATCTGGTGCAGCGAAGGGGCAAGCCATCGGCTGTGGCTGATTTCCGTTCTCTGTGAACTGACTAGGTATGGCACTGCCGACATCCTGACCTTGCCCCTTAGTCAACGGACCTTGAGTGATTGTCCCGCCCCCGCCGCTGCCAGAGGAGTTCCCGCTGGAACAGGAAAAAGTGGCCAGTCCTATGAAAGAAAAAAAGAAAATTAAAATCCTTTGCACTGAAAACCTCCGTTGCAAAATGGTTGGTCCCTACTTTATCGATATTCAAAGATGCATGTGTTGTGATAGTGGTGACAGACTGGTGACAAAAACATCATCATCGATCTGAGGCGACCATGCCGAATTCAAAGATTATTGCAGCAACCGCAAACGATGCTCCTGACATTTTGGCGATGATCTTAGAGCTAGCCATGTTTGAACAACTGCAACATCAAGTGACAGCCACCGTCGACGACTTGACCAAAACCCTTTTTGGTCCCCACCCGTCAGCTGAAGTTTTTCTTATTTTAGAAAATGAAAAAAATGTTGGAATGGCTCTGTTTTTTCACAACTATTCTACGTTTTTAGGAAAGCCGGGCCTGTACCTAGAGGATTTGTACATTAAACCAGCCTATCGGGGCCGCGGCTATGGGCGGAAGCTGTTGGGATTTTTAGCCCACCTTGCGGTTGAACGCGGTTGCGGTCGATTTGAATGGTCTGTCTTAGATTGGAATGCCTCAGCCATTCAGCTTTACAAAAGCTTGGGCGCTGAACCCCTTGAGGATTGGACCCAGTATCGTTTAAGTGGAAAAAATCTAAAAAATCTGGCCGCTTCATTCACCTTGTGAAAATTTTCTAATCCAAAAAAAAAGCTAACATAACACGGACTCCTTGTTTATCTTCGGCGACTGACAAAGGCCGGGGGCTTCCACTGAAATTTTTGATTCTATTTTTATTAGCTTTATCGGTGTTAGGCTGCGGACCTCAGACTGAAAATAACAATTCAGCAGGTCCTCATTTCAGCGCCATCGTCAATGGCCTCTCAGTCAACAGTGAAACCGCGGCTTCGCTGGGTTTAGTGCTGATTGAATTTTATCGTGCTTCTGAAGCCCCAGGTCAGGTCTCATTGATCGGATTTTGCAGCGGAACTTTGCTGGGCCGACACACAGTTTTGACGGCCGCTCATTGTTTTGATCCCCACCTGCTACCGGGAATGACTCTAGCTAAAGTTATTTTCGAAACAGAACGTCTTGAAAATTCGCCCGGGCTTTCCTTTGATGTTTTTAAGTCAATAAGTCATCCCTTGTACAACAGCGAACCAGGCATCAGACAAAATGTAAATTACTACCAAACTTACTTGTCCTATGATCACGATATCGCCATTTTGGCTTTTAAGGGATCTGCACCAAATAATTATAAGATCGCAAAACTGGCCTCTAAGACCGGCGCTAATTACTCAGGACAGACCGATCATGTTTATGGATTTGGACGTTCTACAGAATACACTGGCGAAGACGGTGAACAGATTATTTTTTCAAGCGGCGTCTTGCGCGAAGGGTCCGTTCAAATTAAGGATAACTTTTCAAAATTCAGTGACCGCTATTTTATTCAAAAAAACTCAAAAGATCAAATGACATGCCAAGGGGATTCTGGCGGCCCCCACTTTCTTGAAAGTAAAAAAGGTAAAATATTAATTGGCGTCACGTCTGCGACCCTGGGTCGGACCTTAGCCAATGGAACTAAAAGTTGCCTTGAAGAGGCCCAAGTCACCAAGGTAAATCCTTTTTATTATTGGATTAAAAGCGAAGAAAAAAAATTATTAATGGAATTAAACCAGGAGCATCAATGAAACATTGGCCGTTATTAGCCCTTTCTTTATTTAGCCTCAAAGCCTCAGCAATATACAATTACGATTTATTTTTGCCTAAAACTCTGGACACTTATTTTTCGACGTTGTCACTTCATCCTGCGGCTCGACCTTTAAGTCAGACTGACTCTTTACAAAATAAGTGCGCTCCGGTTTACCAAAATATGATCAAAGATGGCGTTTTAGATATTCATTATGCGCTTGGCTATTTTGATGATTCTGCGGGTGGTGGCGAAAAAAAATTCACTCGCTTTGTCAATGGCACAGGAATTGAGAATTATGGCAGGTCACCATCTTTGGATCCGGCTGTTTTTGAAGCTATCCGGAAGTTTATGAAAGGACCTTGCACTCATCCCAATCAAATGACTTGCGAATTTAAAGAGTCCGGAGATCCTCTGACCGGTCAGGTCATTCTTGAAAAAGACATTTCTTTATTAGGTCAAAAAACTTTAGTCCGCATGACACTGACCCATGCCTCGGCCAGTCAATCCTACGATCAAAATATAACGACATTAACATCCACTCAAAAAGATTTTACGGCGCAGTCTGAAGTGAATTACTTTGATGGAATTGCCAACGGCGATGTGATTTTTTATAACGGACATTCTAGGCATGGTGGCGGTCCTGATTTTTCGCCGGTTGTTTTAAATGCGAAAGGCACGCCTGAGTATGACAATTATTATAAGATTAAAAAAATTGGTATTCGGCATGTTCTGCAAGAAGTGAAAAATCGCCCTGACAAAGATTATATTTTAGGAATTTTCGCCTGCTACTCGGCGGCTTATTATGAGCAAGCTCTTTTCACCGCGCGTCCTGGGATCAAAACAATTTTTTCTGTCTTCACAATTAACTATATTGATTCACTGACAAGTTCACTGGGCTACATCGAAGGCTTTATGCATGGCCTTTGCGATGAGGACCTTTCGGCCTTGGCTAAACAGAATGACGCCGTCAAGGTGGGCATCGGTGACTTTAATATTGGCACGAAGCCACCGGCAAAAATTCGGATCCCCGCGATTCCGCCGCAAACTCACTTTATTGATTAATTGATGGGGCTAAACTGACTTTGATAAGTTCTAGCTTGGTTGTGCCGGCGTCGACTTTCACCATGCTGAAAGGGACGTCGCCAATCCAGGTAAAGCCCCCCGAATCATTGGGAAACTTACAAGTTTGAAAATTTCCTGCCGGAACTGTGACGTTTTCTGCCGTCCCGGAATCTTCGGCACATTTTGAAATCACCGATAAGACTTCTTTTTGTGACGGCATGTCTTCTTCGGCCCATTTTTCAGTGCTGACCTTTGTTCCTTGCGTCACTTGCACCAGCCAAACATGATTTGCAGAATCCAAACCTGTGTTCTTCATTTCTAAAACCGAACCATCAGCTTGGCGAAATTGAACGATATCGCCGGCAGTTGGATACGCCAAAGCTATCTGAGAAAGTACTAAGCTTAAGATAAGACACAATATTTTCATAAAAATTCCTTTCCATTAAACACCAACTTGAGTCTCTCTAAAAAAAGAACCTTTTGACAAGCTAAAGATCAAATTAAGCAGAACTTAATTTAAAGGCCGGCTTAAATCCCCGTTTAGAAAATCTTGCCATTACAAATTTATTTTGCGGCGGTACTTCTGATTTCAAGAACAACAACCCACTTAAAGGAAGTCCTATGAAAACATTAGTGATCGCATTTTTGACAAGCTTATCTATTACAGCTTTGGCGTCGACTGT
>JAYWEU010000055.1:0-2355 GCA_043779385.1 Pseudobdellovibrionaceae bacterium | reverse complement strand
GTTTTTAATTTCGATCCTCTTATAAAAAAAGCCGAAGACAATAAAACCGGCAGTCTGGTCATCATTCAAAATGGAAAATTTTTAGTAGAAAACAATTGGGAAAGCCCTTTATCTTTCTATTATCTACAAGATATGACCCCGGGAATTATAACGATGGCTTTGGGCGCGCTGATCAATGAAGGCAAACTGAATTTAGAGACCCCTTTATCGCAATGGCTTCCCGAGTGGAACGATCGCAGATCATCTATCAAGGTTCAACATCTGCTAAATCAGACCTCGGGTTTCAGTGATGACCCTAAAGATCTTTGGTACAAAGCCACTGATATTATGGCTTGGGTCAAATCTCAGAATCCAACAAAAGCCGCCGGAGAAGTTTTTGAAATATCAGAGATCAATTCTTTGCTGTTAGGATTCATCATTTCAAAAGTGACCGATAACGATACCGAGATTCTGGTTAAAAATAAAATTATGGATCCTTTAAAAATTCAAAAATGGAGCTGGGATAAAGACAAACTAGGACATTCCAATACCGCCAGCGGCTTAAGGATGCGAAATTATGATCTTCTAAAGATAGGCAATCTATGGGCTCAAAAGGGAAAAGGAACCGATCAAAAGATTATTTCGCAAAGCTGGATGGATCAAATCCAAAGTCCTTCAGAAAAAAATCCTGATGTTGGAATTAACTGGCGACTCCAACAAGAAAATAATCTGAAAGCGATTTATCTAACAGGCCGTCAGGGACAATTTCTAGTCATTATCCCCAGTAAAAAAATCGTTGCCTTAAGACTGCGGACCCTAGTTCCCATCGAACAAAATAAATCTGACCAAGATTGGGAAGACTTCCCAAAAGAAATTCTACAAATCGCCCGCCAGCTATAATACTTAAATTGTTGATTTAGAATCGAAGGCGTCGCGGACAGCAAGTCCGATATTGATCAGCATTGTTAGTGTGATCAAAAGCGCTCCGGAAGGGGCCCAGACCAGCCACTCGGCGGTTGTGAAATATTTTTGAGCTTGTGATAAAAGCTCGCCCCAGCTTGGAGTTGGCGGAATTAATCCCAGTCCCAAATAATCAAGATAAGCCAAAGAAATCACATTGGCCGCAATCGTAAATGGCGCAAAGGTCACAATCGGAGTTAAGGCATTTGGAAAAATATGTTTCGAGATAATACGCCAGTGACTCGAGCCAATGGCCCGCGCCGCTTCAACGTACTCACGCTTTCGTAAAGATAAAAATTGCGCGCGCATGTAGCCCGAAATTTGTGTCCAACCAAAAATCACGTTGATTAAAATCAGGAGTGGTAAACTTGGTGAAAATAGCGCCACCGCCGTAATAATCACAAAAAAAGCAGGCATACTTTCAACCACTTCAACAATGCGTGAACCAATCAAATCTGTTCGGCCGCCCGCATAACCCATCAAAGCACCAGCTAAGCAACCCGTCAGATAAGATAAAAACCAAACCGAAAGCGCATACGCCAAAGTGTATCGAAGTCCATAAATCAGCCGGGTCAAAACATCGCGGCCACGATCATCCGTCCCAAACCAATTTTGCTTGGAAGGGGGCGCTGGATATTCAGAAAGATCGGCATTTCTTTCCAGTGGGTCCCATTGAATGATCGGCCAAATCCACCAGTCACCCGCCTCTAGTTTAAGAGCGCGGTAGTCCGTCACGACGGCGTCTTCCACTCCAAAAACAGAGGGATGATAGTCCTTCACTAAAGGAAAATAAATTTCACCATGATATTTTAAAACATGGGGCTTGTCGTTGGCCCAAAGTTCGGCTGTACAGCTAAGAAAAATAAGACCCAGCACAACGAAACAAGAAAAAATAGCAACCTTGTCACGTTTAAAGCGTCGGTAACGTCGGATATTCAATTCATTCGTGATAATATATTTTTCAACGAAACCCATTATTTAAAATCGATTCTTGGATCAATCAGCACATAAACAATATCGCTGAACAATCGACCCAATAATAAAACGACCGAAGATAAAAATGTTAAACCCATGACAACATTGTAATCACGAGTCAGCGCTGATTTATAACCAAGAAGACCAATACCATCTAGATTAAAAATAGTTTCAATGATTAAAGAGCCCGCTAAAAAGACGCTAAAAAATCCGCCCAGCCCGGTGGCTACAGGAATTAAAGCATTTCTTAAGGCATGTTTAAAAATCACAGTTTTTTCACGCACACCCTTGGCGCGAGCGGTCCTGATATAATCAGACTTAATCACATCCAACATTGAGTTTCTGGTCAGCATCGTCAGCTCGGTAAAGCCACCCATCATGTAACAAATTAAAGGCAGCACAAAATGCATGCCGCGGTCCCAAATTTTTCCCAAACTGGAC
>JAYWEU010000054.1:0-2358 GCA_043779385.1 Pseudobdellovibrionaceae bacterium | reverse complement strand
AAGCTTCGCAGCCTACCCCAAACACTGCCAACTCAAATTTAACGATGGTTGAATAAAAGACGTATTAATAATGAAGATCGACCCATCTCGATTTCATTGTATTTAATTCTCAAAGTATAAAGTTATTTGCACAACTTCAGTTTATATACGGCCTTTTCATCTTTAAAGGGCTGGCCATCATTTTCCAAAGATTGAATAATTAGTAATTGAGAGGTTAATGTAATTTGGACATCTGACCCATCACCGGTACCCATTAAAAAAGTCGAAAAAGAAATTTGATGGCTGTCATTTTCAAACTTCAAAATGCGTCCGCTTTCTTTTGAATATTTGGAAGCATCCTTAATATCGTAATTAACGGTAACAGCAGTTTGTGAGATATGAATTTCACCAGTTTTGTAGTTTCCGGCTCGGAAACATTGGGAAACATCAGCACCTGCGAATACTGAGGTCATGAAAATCGTAATTATTAGTAGTGCCCTTGACATAAGTGTCCTCCAAGACGCGAGCGTTCCAAATGCTGTGAGAGGAATTCCCTTTTTATCAACAAGATGGAACTTTCGGAACAAAGGGTAACAGGTCGCGAATTTTATTTCGCCTGTAATGAAATTGACAGGTAAATATTACCTGTCGTAAATCTAAAAAAAACTCGCTCGTAATTTGCATTTATATTTAGTCGTCTATGAGCTATTCCAGCCTCAAATCCCTAAGGTCCAATATATCACATCTCGCAAAGATCTATTCCGTTATGGACCATATCAGAAGCCATGTCCTTAGCGGTATCTGCTTCTAGCCACGGTCACCCAGCCGTTTTCTTTCTTCAAATAAATTTGATGGATACCGAATTTGAGAAATCTTTCCAAACCTGAATTTCTACCTTAAATGGACCCTGAACCGCAAAGCCATCGTACGATCTGTTAAATTTTATTTGCTTCCGCTACCCTTCGGATTTGCTGCCTTTTTTGAAATACTGGGCTCTTTCCCGCATTGATCTGAAATTAAACTGTTTATATTACGTCCTACATATCCTGACTCATCATACTCGGCCGCAATCTTTAAGCGCTTTACACAACTTGAATAACTTTCCAGGGATATATTTTGTTCGCTATCTTTTGCCACATTATTATTTTGAAGCTTTTTTTTGTCGAAAGATTGCTTATGGCCATCAAGATCTCCAACGGATTTCTCTGTTTTTTCCTTTGCAGAAAGACCAGGTTTTTTCCCGCATTGATCTGAAATTAAATTGTTTATATTACGTCCTAAATATCCTGACTCATCATCATCATCATCATCGGCCGCACGCTTTAAACGATTTACACACCTTGAATAAAGTTCTTCTGGTGAATTTCGCTTTCTGTATTCAAGTGAATTATTATTTTCAGGATTTTTTAAGTCGATAATTTGTTTTAAGCTTTTGCGCTCACCAACGAATGACTTTGATTTTGCATCGTAGGTTATAGAGTCAAATCCTTCGTCATTTAACAAAATACCCGAAGGAGAAATAAGATGCTTATTCGAGCCCCGTGTTGCCAAAATGCAATTACCTTCAACTTTCCTAAATCCGTTGAGATCAAAGGGTCTTTTGATGAGTTTATCGCCTACGCCGTCTAAGTGCAGATATCCATCTGGTCCCCACGCACATACCGATATTCTGTGACCTATCGAAATATCTTTCTCACAACGTGGTATGTGGGTATGATCAGAGCCAAAAGCTAAAGTTGTCTTTAGAGCCAGACTTAAAAAGAAAACTATCAATAAATTCATATACAGCCGCCTGAAGTTAATACTATCCAAGTTCTTCTCGGATCAGCCGCTAAAAGCTTTAGTTTTACCAACCAAAGTCTTGGTTTTGAATCTAATTCCGATTTTATAGAGCTTGTTTAGTATGTCCCCGAATGTTTTATGGAGAATCAGACTTAAACAAAATCCAATGGGCTTCAATATATACCCGCTAAGTGATCCGCAGCTTGGTATTTGGAGATTTGGTTTTAAACGGCTGACAAAATAGATTCCCTTGGGATAATTTTAAAACGATGACACTTTATGAATATGTTTTTTCAGCATTAAGCCAAGTAGCTGTTGTTTTTGGATTAGCATGTTTGATCTATGGAGCTCACTGGCTGTTCTTTCGGAGGCACCTAGCAGGCCAATCTTTTTATAAGTATCTAGGACTTAATTCAACGCGCACACAAATTAATAAAGGCTTCTGGGCAATCTGGTTGGGACTAACAATGTTCGCAATCCTAAGTTTAATCATTGAGTTTCGCTTCAGTGAAACTTTTCGACAGATGTTTATGAGCGATAGCTCACCGTATGGCAAAATTTTGAAAACTGGATTTGATTCGACGGCTATTTTAAAAG
>JAYWEU010000053.1:0-2358 GCA_043779385.1 Pseudobdellovibrionaceae bacterium | reverse complement strand
TGCCCTAAGCACACTTAAGTGGGGCAGTTTCAAACTTTCATGCACGCTGTCTTAAGACCTCAAGAGTGATATTTTCCGTCACCAAATTTCGATGCGCTTTTAGCATCAAACTGATCGGCCAACTGGCCGAAAAATCTTCGGTCAAAATAACTAAAGCGGTTTGAGATTTTTCAGCAGCCAGTTGGAGCTTCCTCAGGAGGAAATCATCCAGCGGGGCAGATTTTAAAATCACAATCGGGTAAAGATTGCTTTTTAAAATCTGATGACAGGTCCAAACCATATGCTCGCCGGCTTCAGCAAAAAGAATACGAGTCAGATCGACATCTCTTTGGGCGACACCCAAAGGATTAAGTTCAAATTCCGATTCAATCCAAGCCGCTTTAAATTCGGCATTGTCTTTAATCAGTTGCACGGCGGCTTCCGTTTTTCCAAAGCCGCAGATCTGAGTGATCGCTCCCCGGGGCACTCCGTTTTCTAAAAGCGAAGTGTGCAAACATTCACGGGTGTGAAGTGTGTGCTGGCTAGAAACAAGATATTTTAATTGTTCGATGGTCATGAGCATAAGTTCATCCTCATCAGGCCTACAAAAACGCCCAAAATTCTGAATTCATCTTTGGGGTCGACCAGAATGGGTTTATATTTTTCATTTTCTGAATGCAGTTCGACGTGGGATTTTTTTCGGACTAAGCGCTTGATCACAGCTTCGTTATTGATCATGGCTACGATCAATTGTTTTGAATCTGCATGGGCCTGTTCGCGCACCACAATATAATCGCCATCTAAAATACCGACATCAATCATGGAATCACCTTTTACTTTTAAAGCAAAGTGCGGTGATTCTTGATTCACCATGGTCGAGGGGACTTCGATCTCTTCATGGTGAATGGCGTGTTCAATCGGAAGGCCGGCGGCCACTTTTCCTAACAAAGGAAGCATGCGATTTTTAGAGAGAATTTTAAGGCCACGAATGGCGTTTTGCTCCCGAGAGATAAAACCCTTTTCTTCCAGAATCTTAATGTAGGTTTGGACGGAACCCAGCGAGCTAAATTTAAAGTGCTTAGCAATCTCGGTCTGACTGGGGTTGCAGCCATGCTCGCGGCTGTAGTCATGAATAAAATCCAGAAATAGTTTCTGTTTGGGGGTGAGTGCTGCATCTTCATACCGTCCTTGTGTCATCGTTTTCTCCTTGTTAAGTCGCGGCAACCTCTATGGTGCTTAAAACCGCAACAATACCGTAACCAAGATTAACCGTAACTTTACCGTAAAGACAAGCGGGTCTTTTTTAAAACTGGTCTAAAGGGATGCAAAAAAGAAATATCAATTGCATTTGTATATACTCGTATATACAATACTATCTATGCTCCTTCTGGAAATCACTGATGTTTTTGAAAAAGCACAGCTTAAATATGCATTAATTGGCGGTTATGCAATGGCGCTTCATGGCCTTATACGAGCCACCGTTGATGTTGATTTTGTAATTCATCTGCGTGTCGCTGATTTTGAACTGGCCGAAAAGGCCCTGGCTCAGGTTGGGCTGCAATCTCGATTACCTGTGCGGGCCCAAGATATCATCAAAATGCGGATCGAATATATCGAGAATCGAAATCTTATAGCGTGGTCTTTTGTTGATTATAAAAATCCATCACGGCAGGTGGATATTCTTATCACTAAGGATCTGCGTGATATAAAAGTGGAAAATATTTCGGTGAGCGGAAGAAAAATTCCAACGGCGACCTTAGGCGAGCTTCTGAAAATGAAAACTGAGTCGGGTCGTCCACAAGACCTTATAGACATCGCTCATATTAAAGAGAAGCTGAATGAAAAAAAATAAAAAAGAAGCAACGACCTTACCACGCGCCATTTCGCCTGAAGAAGCGGTGCGGTTTCTAGATGATTTTCGAAAAATGAGCCACGATATTGATGAGCCCACTGTCGCCATCAGCTTAAGGGTTCCCGCCAATATATTAAGGCTTTTGAAATTAAAGGCCAAAGCTGAGGGTCGAAAATACCAATCTATAATGATCGAATACCTTCGCCTGGGTCTTCGCGAAAAATAAACGAAAATAAGAGCTCATCACGACGAGGCCCTTTCTCCAATGGTTCGGTGAAAAAATTGAGCTCCGCTGCGGTTATAGGTTGCGTTATTTTAATAATTATTTTTGAAAGTTTTTAAAATATTTCTATCAAGTTTCTGCATCTCTCCATTGGATTGGATGATGAGAAAATAATTTTATTGATCCCGGCATAAAAAGAAGAAAGAGCGTCGCCGGTGGGATCTTTCTAAAAACAGTGGGAAAAATGTGGACAAGGTACCTAGACCTTTAACAAAAAAGCCCCGGACAACCGGCTGAGCTTCTG
>JAYWEU010000052.1:0-2371 GCA_043779385.1 Pseudobdellovibrionaceae bacterium | reverse complement strand
ATTCATGGCTTTCATTTGTTCAATCGTGTCAGTCACTTGGCCGCTGCTGATATCTTTTGTGAGTTGATCGATTTTTATTTTTTCTGCATCTGATTTCTTTTGCAAGAATTCTTTTTTAGACGCTGAAACGGAGCCGTGCGAACATTTTGCGATCCTTGCTACCTCTCGAAACGAAAGACCTGCCTCTAAAAGCGAATGAATCAAAGCATCGTTTCGCTTTCTGACCCGACCTATTTTTACGCCCTTGGCGACGGCATTCCGAATTCCGGCGCGGACACGTTCTCTTATTAATTCTCGTTCTAGCTGACTCAGGCAGCCCAAAATCGTAAATAATGCCAACCCCATAGGGCTTTCTGTGTCTATCGCTTCACACATGGAATGAAACCTGACTTTTTTCTCTTTGAATTTCTCCAAGGCTTTTAGTAAGTGGGTGGTGCTACGGGCAAATCTTGAAAACTGAAAAACCACGACTTGCCGGGCAAGGCCCGCTTCGACTTTTTCCATCATGCGGTTTAGAGCAGGGCGACTTTCTTTTGCCCCTGAAATCCCGTGATCTGTGAAAATTTCAAAGTTCGTAATACTGTTTTTATGACACCAATCAATCAGAGCCCTTGTCTGACTTTCGGCTCCGCCGACTTGGTCCAGAGTTGAAACTCTGACGTAGCAACAGGTGAGCTTTAAGTTGTCATCCAAACTCATAATGCACCTGCCGTATCGTCAGTATATCGGAGCTCGACGTTATTTTTCCGACAAAGGTGCATGACCGTTCGAAGCCGTTGGGCGTCCTTCCCAGCGATATGAAACATGTTTGGCATGATCAGGATTTTCACCAGTCCGGAATCAAGTCTTTGGATGACATCATTCCAAAGAATTCTATTGTTTGAATCAGGCTCCGCCTCTTCGGCAAAGAGATCGGTGGGCTCATCAAGATTTTTGCAACTCCTGATCATTTTTTTATAAGTAGATTTAGAATTTTTTAATTTTTCAGACAAAGACATATAGGCGATAACTGAGGGCATGAGAATCTCCAAAATAAAAAAGCTCTGATTCTGGATGACAGAAAATCCGTCAAACAATATCGAAGCTCTAAAAAATATTTTTTATTTGGGCTAGTACCCGATTTTAAATTTTAATCTGAATGTGAAGGCCCCGGTCTTGCGTTCAAAAGTTTTCTCGTGAATCTGGAATAGCTCATCTGATCATGCTGATGCGCGTGGATTGCAGATTTTGCCATTGCAGCCGTGACAGTTAAAAGTTTTGGTCCGAAGCCAATTGTAAGAGCTACGATGATCATCCAACAAATAAAGCGATTCATATTTTTCTCCTCACAAAAATTTATTTTCTAAAAAAATAAAAACTTGAAAGAGGAGAGTGACTGACCTTGCAGCGTCTGAAGCTGATAACGATTTTAGAGAACCCTACCAGGACCCTACCAAAACCCTACCAAATTTTGAAATGCCGTGAAATATGCTGAAATATTCCGCTGAACGCTTGCTCGCGTTAATGGTTGAGTAACTGTTTAATTTGCTTTGAGAATTTTTCCGAACATTTCATTGAGCCGCGAAGAATGGCGGAGAGCGAGGGATTCGAACTGAATAATTCGCAGCTGCGGTGAGTTGATGCTAGTCTTGAAGAGATATTAACAACTTAACATGAATAATGAGCTTTCCCGCTTGTTACCTTTTAACGGTTTAGCTTAGTCATTTTAAATTGGGACAGACCGAATTCTGCCCGAATTTTCATTTCGAACTTTCTGATATTACGCATTAAGCCGTCCTGAAATGAGATCCCATTGATCCAAAACATCCTAAAATTAGCGCCCTCGATTTTTAACCTTTAAAACAACTTTTTGTGTCAAAATCTATATATAAGATTTGAACCCCGACTTAAGAGGCAGGGGCCCAGAAATTCTTGAAAAATAACTGAAAAGGGTCGATAGATAAACTATGAAGGCGAGAAAAGACGATCACTTTCCAAACGGGCTGATTTCTGAAATGAGAGACCTTGCTAAAGAGTCCGATACTGATTTTATCAAAAAATCGGTCAAGGAGTCTAAAAAGGCTAAGGTTAAAGGGAAGTCTTTATTTTCCAAGCTAAGCCCTGCAAAAACCAAAAAACTTTTGTCTATGTGCTAGCAGGATTTTTGGGTTTATTAGGATTTCAACACTCACTAAAGAATGTTCCTAAAAATAAAACCTTTTTAGTGGATACTTGTTTCATCATTAATTCTTTAAATTCCAACAATATCGAATATAAGGTTAGGAATAAATTTGCTGGCCTTGTGGGTCTTGCTTACAATGTAATTATCAGAAAAGAGCTACTCCATTTAATCCGGTACCAGCTGGTAGCGGACGCAATTGAAAATAAAAAA
>JAYWEU010000051.1:0-6392 GCA_043779385.1 Pseudobdellovibrionaceae bacterium | reverse complement strand
TCATGCTCAAGAAATTTTTGCGAAACAGGCCACGAAGAAAAAAGAATACACGGATGAACTCAGGCGCGCTCTAAAAATAGAAAACGACACCACTCGATCCTTAAGCTGGAGAGTTGAACTTTTATCGAATCTTGACGCTAAATCCCCGGAAGATCAAAAAATGGCTTTTGATGGAATTGCTTTGGCCGATCAGTGGCTTAAAAATCCTGAAGTTTTGCAGGGTGCTTTAAAGTACGAGTCTTTAGGCGAATTCACGGGCTTTGAAAAACTTTTGGTGGCGCAATACAGGGCTGATCTGATCGAGGCCTCGGGGGGCACTGAAGATTTAGTTTTAAAGGCCTGGCAAGAAGCGGCCAGGATTGGGCAAAATTATCACATCCCTGCTTCGCGGACAGGTCCCTCGTTGCGGCACTTACTGATTCTTTCTCAAGCTCATATGTGGCAGGAAGCCCAGAATTTATCAGAAGAAATTTTAAAATTTGATCCCAGCAATTCTGATATTAAAAGAAGACAGCTGAAATTTCTTTTGGGAGAGAAAAAATTTTCAGAAGCCCAAAAATTGGGTGAAAAACTACTGCCGAAAGCAGAAGGTCGAATTCAGTTTATGATTGCCGAATCTTTGGCGAAAGCCTATATCGGCGGTGAAAAAAAGGATTCTGCTAAAAACTTACTGACCGCCTATTTAGCCCGCCCGGAAATTCAATCAGAAAAGATGTCTGGCACCAAAAAAAGCTTTGAAGGGCTTCTGAAGACGCTGCAATAAATTGTTACAATAAACGCATAATATCACTTTGCCCTCGATGAATAAAATAGGCTTGTGTTAATAATTAATAAGGGGGCTTCTTGAACGCAGAAAATAAAAATCCAGCTGTGGATCTTAAAATACCTTTTTCGACCATTGTTACAATTCTTTTGACCTTGGTGATCGTTCATATTTTAGAAACCCTGGCACCCATGATGATGCCGCTTTTTATCGGCGGCCTTTTAGCGGTGACCCTGACTCCGGTGATCACATGGATGGAAAATCACCGCGTCCCGCGATGGCTGGCTATTTTATTGATGACCCTGGGCTTGATTGTTTTAATGATCACAGTTTTTGGAGCTCTCATTCCGCGACTGATGGATGAGTTCGCAGCGTTTATGGAAAACTTACCTCAATTGCGCACAGATCTTTTAAACGCCATTGATCCCCATAGTCCCTTACGACCGGTCATCGAACAAAACTTAACTCGTCAAGCCTTGCTGCCCACCAATTACAACTTCAGTCATTTTTATGGTGTAGGAACGGCGGCCTTGGGTGGCTTAAGTGAATTATTTTTGATTTTAATTTTTGCGATCTATTTGGTTGTCGATGGCGAAAGAGTGATCAAGTGGTCAACCGCTTTTTTTTCACTCAGCCGACGAGCCAAAATTCGCCTGACCTTCCGAGAAGTCTCAGACATCATTTTTGCCTATGCCTCAGGTCAATTTATCACGTCACTTCTGTCGTTTGTTTTTTGTTTTATTGCTTTATCGGCCCTCAGCGTTCCGGGCGCTTTGCTGCTGGCTGTGTTAGCTGCGATCTTTGATGTGCTTCCCGTGTTGGGATTTGTCTTGTCCGTTTTTCCGGCCATGCTGTTTGCCTTCAAGGTTTCAAGCATCACGCCCTTGTATGTTTTACTTTTATATATTGCTTATCATGCTTTGGAAAATTATCTGATCGCACCGTTAGTTTACGGCAATCGTCTTAGGATTTCGGGCATCACGGTCTTATTGGCCACTCTAGCGGCAGGATTTCTAGCAGGGATCGAGGGCGCCATTTCAATTTTGCCGGTGGTGGCCTCTTACCCCGTGATTGAAAAAATTTGGCTGAAACCTTTTTTGGGTGAAACTGTTATTGATGAACATCACAGAATGGACAACAAAACTGAAGTATCAAAGGCTTAACTTAAGGACATAGCGCACTTCTTTCATGACGAAAGACATGCGACCCTGAAGCTCAGATAATAATTTTAAATTTGTATTAAATTCTGACAGCAAATCTGTTTCAACAACAGGATGATCAGCCAATTCATGATACGAGCGCACGATCACATCATTATTTTCAGAATTCCATGCACCGGAAACCTGAAGTTCAGTGTCATTAGGTAGAGTGGCTGCAGAATGTGCTGTGACTGCTTTCATTGAAATCTCCTTATTTTGGGTGGCCGGTCCTCCAACGGGATCGGCCTCACTTTCAGCTCTGCCTTTAAGTCTAGAGCGCATTTAAAAAATCCAACAACTTTATTAAGCTGCCCTAAAAAAATTACTTAGTATTCGCATTTTAAAGCTTCGATATCGGTCTCACCAATTTGGGTGCGGTCCGAATTATTAGCTAAATAAGTCTGCATCACACTGCTTTCAGTGTCTTTATGTTTTAATCCTAGCACATGCCCCATTTCATGCATGATCAAAGCCTCAATATTTACCCCTTGCGTCTCAGAAGGTTTTTGCCAATAAAATTGAAAATTCTGGCTATTTAATTTGATATCAGTTTCGACGATGCGGTCGCCAACCCAATAGATCGATGTGCGACCTTGCTCAGAGGGTTTATCCGCTTCCCAAGTCGGACTCAAATAAATCACGCTCTGGCCATCTTTAGCGGCAGCGTTAGGTCCATCAGCAATTGAGTTCTCTATAATAATCATGTTTTTACCTAAAGCCCGATTCCACTTTTCGGCAGCGGCGATCACAGCGCCTCGATATTCAGTGGGAATTGAGCTGTGCATCGTCAGATGAATTGGGACTTCATTTTTCCAAGAAATTCTTTCGCCAGAGCTGTTTTGAACAAACCCACAAGAATCAGGAGATTTTTGAGAACATCCCATCAGAGTTGCAAAACCAAGCGCTGCGATAATGATTTGTGTCAGTTTCAAAACAGACCTCCTGCGCTTAACTAATACAAGATAAGTTCCAATCTGGGATTTTTCTAAAATATTGAAATTACTTATGATTTATTAACCATTGAAGCGCCCCACATCAGGACACTTTTTCATTTTGCTAGCCAATTATTTCCAATTTTTTAGCTAAGTATTGAAAACTACTGAGTAAAGACCTGTCTAAAGTTTAGACATTCAAAAGGGCCGTTCTAGGCCTATTCTGAGACAGGACAAAAGGCCACCAATCCTGATAAAACACCCTTGAATGGCCTTGGATATTTTGCACCTCCCTTGTAAGCCATTGAAACTAATTATTAATCTGTCTTGGCAAGACCCTTGCTTATGTATTACTGCAAGATCATGTCGGGCCCTAGCCACTCTCGTGGCAACCTAGTGGCCCACAAGCCCATCCCACATCCCACCTTCCACTGGAAGAGAGCAGAGAAACTCTCCTCTCTCCAGGCCGCGCGCGAAATGGGATTGAATTGACGGGCTCTCGCAACTGCAATACGAAATTAGAAGCTTTTAAAAAAACGAGGAGTCCCTATGAAGTCTTTGTTACTGATTGTTTCAATGTTTGGTTCTGTTGCTTTCGCGCAAACTCCTCCCTTGCATGTTAACTGCGTGATCTCAGAAGTTGTAAATGCAGTTCCAACTGATACTGCCGTCAGCATTGACAGTTCAACGGAAACACATGGAGCTATTATTTTTCCAAAGCTTGCGGTGATTTCAGAAGTCGACTTGATGATTGCTTTGCATGAAGGTCTTTTGATCGTTAATCTTTACCACAATCCAAGTCAAATCAGCGCTGGCAGCCATGCCGACATCACTGGTGGGAAAAATGCCCACGCACAAATGATTCTGCCAAAGGGTCGCTCGATTTCAGTGAACTGTCTGCTGGATCAAAGGACTCCTTCCATTCGCTAAGGAGGACTGATGCGACTGACTGTAATTCCGGGCGATGGTGTCGGTCCCGAAGTGATGAATTCTGTGATTGAAATTTTACAAACTGTTAATGCTCCTTTTGAATATGACTTTCAGGACGCGGGCGAAATCGCCTTAAGAAAATACAACAAGCTTTTGCCAGCCGCCACCTTGGCTTCAATTGATAAAAGCAACCTTGTCCTCAAAGGACCAACAATAACACCGATGGGTCGTGGGCATGACTCCATCAATGTTTTACTTCGGCAGAAGTTTGATCTTTACGCCAACGTCTGCTCACTTAAAAGTTTACCGGCCGTTGGCTGCGTGAATGAATATGTAGATCTGACGATTGTCCGTGAAAATACCAATGATAAGATCACCCGCAAGGGATCAGAACGAATTGCTAGATACGGTTATGAGCTGGCAAAAAAAATAGGTCGCAAAAAAGTCGCGATCGTTCACAATGCTCACAACATGAACGATTTTTTATTTTTGGATTCTTGCCTTGCCGTCGGAAAAGATTATCCAGAAATAGAAACTTCGGGCGTTTTCATTGATACCTTTTACATGCAATTAGGCAGGACTCCTGAACAATTCGAAGTGATCCTCACTGAAAATCTGGATGGCGAGACTCTCAGTGATTTATGTGCTAGCCAAGTTGGCGGTTTAGGCCTTGTGCCCATTGCCAACATTGGCGACAAAGCTGCCATTTTTGAAGCTCTTCATGGCTCACCTCCAGACGTTGCAGGACAAAACAGGGCCAATCCCACGGCCCTGTTACAAAGTGCCATTCTGCTTTTGCAACACATTGGTGAGATCGAAAAAGCCCGCGCTATTTATGCAGCCATGAGCGCTTCGTTGCAAGATTCATCGTGTTGTACGGCGGATTTAGGTGGAAAAGGCAACACACAGCTTTTTACTAAGGCTATTGTTCAAAAACTTAACTGTTAATTTTTAAAGATCAATTGAGCCAGTTCATGATGATCCTAGGGAAATATCGAAAATAATCGTTAATAGTGCTGTCACCCATTTGGCCAAAAGAGTTTGCACCCCAGGATTTTATTTCATTTGTATATTTTGTTTGAGCATATGTTGTCGAACTTCTAATGGTTACATTTTGATAAGCAACGCCACTGTCAATTATCACAGGAAAATATTTATCAACTGTTGTTCCATCACCAACCTGGCCTGCATCATTCTGCCCCCAACACTTAAGGGTTCCGGTCGAGGTGATTCCGCAGCTGGTACCGTTTGTGATTATTTGCGTGTAACTGGTGCCAGAATCAATCACTGTCGGGATAGTTTTATTAATATTTGTTCCATCACCGACTTGCCCATATATATTATAGCCCCAGCACTTCAGAATATTAAATGTCGTGAGGGCGCAGGCCGTTCTATTGACAATAATTTTTGAATATGGAACACCAGAATCAATGATTGTTGGCATTAATTTATCAATAATCGTTCCATCACCGACTTGACCTAATTCGTTTCGCCCCCAGCACTTTAAGATGTTAGCAGATGTGATTCCACAAGTTGCATAATCATTTGTGATAACTTGCGAGTATGAGACTCCGGAATCAATAAACGTAGGAGAAGTTTTGTTAGCTGTAGTTCCGTCACCCACTTGACCCCTGGCATTGTAGCCCCAGCATTTTAGGAAATTACTTGTTGTGATTCCACAAGTTGCATAGTCGTTTGTGATGACTTGCAAGTATGGGATCCCAGCATCAATCAACGTCGGTGAAAGTTTATCAACAACTGTTCCATCGCCGACTTGACCAAAATCATTTCGCCCCCAGCACTTCAAGACATTAGAAGTTGTGATTCCACAGGTCGTCTGATCATTAAGCATTATTTGTGAATACGAAGTTAAGTTATCTACTATAACGGGCAAAGGTTTATTCGCAATTGTTCCATCACCCACCTGTCCGAAAGTATTTAGTCCCCAGCACTTCAGTTTATTGAAAGTTGTGATTCCACAGGTAGTACCACCGCTTGTTTCGACGCTGGAATACAAAGTTCCTGTATCGATGACTGTTGGTGTCGTCTTATCAATAGTTGTTCCATCACCCACTTGTCCGAAAGCATTTAGTCCCCAGCACTTTAAAACTCCATCAGAAAGGACCACACAGGTCGTTGCACTTCCAGTACTGAACTGAGTCAGAAATGAAGTCGGAGAAACTACCGGGTGGACAACCGTTGTGTCTTTTATAAAAAAACGAGATTGATTTGCAGAGCTGCTAATCACGTCTGGCCCATCCAAAGAGGTCAGCGTCATTTTAAAAAAAGTGTTCTTCGTTCCTAACGAATAGTTCAAGGTATTAAAAATAATTTGACCGCTGATCCCATTGGCTGGGATGGTAATAAATCCTGATGCTGGCAAGTTGTGATTGACAGTATAAACAGCATCACCAGTCAAAGAATAAAATGCTCTTATTGGATATGGTTTTGCAAAACTGGAAATAACAGTGATACTTTTATTAGTCACATCAGATTCACTGGCAGTTTGTTCGGCCTCAAGAACGCTAATCGTCGTTGCCGACGCAAAAGAACCATCTGGCTGAAAAC
>JAYWEU010000050.1:0-6413 GCA_043779385.1 Pseudobdellovibrionaceae bacterium | reverse complement strand
CTCCGCATTGGGCCGCGGGACGACAAAGTCCAAAAAGACTGACGGCTTTTGTCTCTTTCAAAGGATTTTTTGGAAAAAATAAATTTTGTACTGAAGATCCAATTTCTAAATCTTTTTCTAACGTTTTTTTGTCTGACTCTAGTTGAGCCAACTTAGCCGTTTCAAAGGCAATCGCAATGTGATTTGAAATACTTGAGAGAATACCAATGTCATTTTTTGTAAAAACACCTTTTGCCAACTTGCTATCGATGTAGACAATTCCTTTAAATTCTTCGCGTAAAGACATCGGAACAGCCATAATACTTTTCAAATTGAAAGCGACGGCGCTCTGAGACCCCAAAGCTTCTCCGTCGTCACTTCCGGTAAGGACTATTGGCTGTTTGGTGTCCCTGACTTTATTTACAATTGTACTGCTGTAACCTTCTAATTTTTCTAAATCCTGCTTTTGGTCGTTTCGGCCACCAGCAAAATCGAGATCATTTGAAATGGGATTATATAAAAATACATAGGCCCGCTCTGCGCCCATGACCCGGTTAATTTCATCTAAGGCAATTTTAACTTGTTCTTTTGGGTCTAATACTGTCGCTGAAGCTAACGAAACTTGCAGTAAGCTATCCATATATCTTTTAAGTTCCAAAGATTCGATACCAAATTTAGTTGTATCCACTCGAACCGTATGGGACTTGCTAAAGCCTTCTGCTTTATCGGCCGTTTTTAAATTAAACTCTTCTTCGATCCACTTGATACGATTCACCCATGATCCCGGCTGAGCGACATCTAAGGCTTGTTGTGCTGTCGTCGCAGCATCACCAACTCGTCCAGTGATTCGAAACAGACGGGCTTTGATTCTTAGAACATCATATAGAGCAATATCATTTTCTGTTTCGCGCGCGATTTGTTCAGCTTTAATTAATTTTTTTAAAGCTGGAGCAAACTTTCCGTCAAACATCATCAGGGAAGCATGAATTGCAAGAATATGCGACTGATAAAAGTGAGCTCCTTGGGTCGCCATTTTAAGTCCTCCAAAGGCCGCTTGCAGCAGCTCTTTGGCTTTACCCATGTCTTTACCCTTATTTTTCATTTCCTTTAAAGCCTGATTCAGTCTGATATAAGCTAAAGATACGTAGGCGTTTTTCATACAGAAAAAAGAAAACATAGGATTCGGTGCAATCTCTTTAATTCTGACCAGAGCACTATCAAGCTCTGCGCCAAAATCTTCTTGCTCAAGAAATGTTGCCAGCAATGCTGAATTCACGTCTCCGCCTAAGACTGGATTAGGATCGCGACCGACAAGACACTCTTTCAAACTATTTATTAATGTCATTCCTTCGCGAGCTCTCCCCTTAATTGCATAAAGTGCACCCAAATAAGCCGGCGTAAAGTGAGGATAGACGGCACTTGAATTCTTTGTACTTTTTGCCTGGGCCAGAACATCTTCGGCCATAATTATCGCTTCGTCGACTTTGCCGCGCATTTGCAAAACCCATGCGACCGAAAACATCATGTCGAAATAATGTCTTGGAAGCGCCCAGTTTCTGTATCTTGTAATCACTTCCCTGCCAAATTTTTCAAATCCGTTCAAGTCACCCATAATTGAGTGACCAACGGCCCAAAGATAATTGAACGCGCCCATCAGTGTCTTATTATTCAAACGCTCTGCCATCTGCATTGCCCGCGTATAATAATTTAATCCACCGGGAATCTTAAAACCTTTTAAAAATAAAGATTGTGTCGCAAGACTCTGGGCTTTTTCAAAACTATCACCAAGAGCAGCAGAATAAAAGACCGCCCGAAAAGATGATATCGGCAAAAGTAATGGATGTTTAAAAACTGCAATTTCGCTAGCCGTATTCAAAAGTTCGACAAGTAAGACTCGTTCGCGGGAAGAATTTTTCTTAGAATTAACTTGTTTCTGAAAAAACGATGTCAGTCCAATGCCCATCCAAAAAGCCATCGTCGAACAAATTCTTCCCAACATCTTTTTAGGAAGCGGGTTGCCAAGCTCATCTAATGCATCATTAATCATTTTCCATGCGCCAGAAACTTCCCAACCTGCTTGCTTGGCCTGAGCCATCAAGCACATTATTTTTGCTCTCATCAAGCGGTCAGTTGTTTTTCCAAGGGCTTTTTCAAAAAAGGAAACTGAATCATGAAGTCTGAAAGTCAGCATACACACTTGACCCAATAAATTATAAAAATCAGAATCACAATTTATTTTCGAAGCGATGGAAACTTCATTAGCCTTGTTAAGATATTGGTAGGCTTCTTCATTGGCATAGTTCTTACATGCCACTCGGCCCGCTTGGTAGTTCGAATAAAAAATCAGATTTGAGTTCTTTTTTCCATCTGCCAAAAAAGAATGGTGGGCTAAAGAATAGACTAACTGATCTTCTACCAGCCCTTTTTCTTCCTGTTTTTTTAGTTTTTCGGCTAAAACCTGAGTAATTTTATCATGGATATCTTTTTTAGCATCTTCTTTAACATCTGAAATCAAGGCTTCCCGCACTCGATCATGAACGAATTGGAATAGTCCAATTTCATTTTTTTCGATTAAATTATTCTGAGCGCCTTCAGTCAATGCCATTTCCACATCGCTTTGGCTATAGCGACAAACTTCAGAAAGAACATCAACACTGAATTGTCCTCCTAATATTGCCGCCCAAGTAAGAATGCTTCTTGTGGAACTTCTAACGCTATTAAGACGTGCGAGAACGAGCTCAATAAGATCCGAACCTAAAGTCAGCTTTTCCATTTTTTGCTGATTCAAAGTCCATTTGCTCCACTGGGGACTTAAGATTCCAACATCTAACATGGCATGCATATACTCTAGACACATGAACGGATTACCACGGCATCTTGAGTCTAATATTTCCGCAAGTTTGGCTTCGACATCTCTTGAGTTAAGATATTGATAGGCTAGGTCCTGCACAGCTCCATGAGTGAGAGGCTTCAATACAATGTGGGCCGAAGACTTTCTCACGCTATTGAATTCTTTGATAATAGCATGCACCTTTTGCACACTTTCATCATCATTTCGCCCAGTCACAATCAGCAAAATTTTATTATCCTGAGTTGATAAGTTTAATTTTTTTAAAACTTCATAAGTTCCATCATCGATCCATTGGCAGTCATCTATTAATAGGACGGCTGACCCATGTTTTGTAGCAAGTTTTATAAAAAATTCAGAAATTGCATTTTGAAAAATTTCTTGAGAAAAAACTTGATCATCGCCCAAATTTGCATCCGCTAAAATCTTTGCCACTTGATTTGAAAATTTCCTAAGAACTGGGGCGTATTCTCCCATAACATCTAGCAGTTCTGCTTTTGTCTGAGCTAGCGTCAGATCTTTTTGACTCACAATCTGACGAATATAGAAATCGACAAGATCTTTCAATAATTTGAAAGGAAGGGCCTCGCCTTTTTCAGCCTTTGCCCCAAGAATCATAGGTTTTTTTGAATCTTTTTCCTCTTGAATTCGATGAAGAAATTCACGAATAAGACGACTTTTGCCAATCCCTGGTTCGCCCTCAAGAAAAATTGTCCCGCCACGACCAACATGAACTTGATTCCATGCATGAAATAATTGATCTAGCTCTTTGTCACGACCAACAAATAAATTTGCTTGTGCATTTTTAATTAAAATATCTTTTCTGCCAAGTTTTGGTTCTTGATTGCTTTTGATGATTTGATTGATTTCATCTAATCGATCAAGATCAGCAAGCAGTCCATCACAGGTTTGGTAACGGTCATCTGGATCTTTTTTTAAAAGTTTTGATACAATTGCAGATATTCCAAGTGAAATCTGTAGGTTTTTTACGCTGACTTTTGCAGGCTCTTTGGTTAGATGCTGGTGGGCTAGTTCTCCGACATCAGCAGACTTAAAAGGAAGCTCGCCTGTCAAGCATTCGTATAAAATAATCCCTAATGAATACAAATCAGAACGTTGATCAACTGGTCTCTTTAAAACTCCCAGCTGCTCCGGCGAGCTATAATTAAAAGTTCCTACGATTTCTTTTAATTCTTCTTTATTTTCTGTCTGCTGATCCACAGCAAAACCGAAATCAATCAGTTTTGCCTGCCCCAACTGATTAATAAGTATATTATCTGGCTTTACATCTCGGTGAGCGACTCCAAGATTATGGGCTTCACGCAAGGCTCCAGCAATAATTGAAATAATCTTAACTGTTTTTTCTTCACCAAGGCTACCTTGCAAAATTTGATGGGTGAGAGTATCGCCATCGAAATAGTCCATCACGATGCAGGCATGGTCTTCGTACTCTTTAACGGTGACTAATTGAACCATTCCCGGGTGGCGCATCCGAGCCAAGGTCGCAGCTTCTTTAATAAATCTTTTATTAAAATATTGCTTTGTCCCCTGTTGCGGAGAATATTTTTGAACTTTGATAGCGTAGATGCTTTTATTTTTTGAATCTTTCGGATGAGCCTTATAAACAATACTTGATGTTCCTTGGCCAATCTCTTTATCAATGACCACATCTAGATCTTTTGCTAAGTCGCTTATTTTGCTCTCATTTTCCATAAATATGCACTTCCTCGTTCGGAGATTTTGTCATATTTATCTGGAATTCATAATTGAGTTATCACGACATACTTAAATCTACACAAAGGTCCGGAACCGTTTCCAGACCTTTTGCTGATCGTTTTTAATTTAATTTATTTCGAATCGCTAAAACAATTTCTTCTGGAAGGGCCATTGGTTGTATTTCTTTTCCAGAACGACTCCAAATGAAATCATGATATGAAAAGGACGTTTTCTGTAATGAACCATCGTCTAGTTTCTTGAAATATTCAAAGACCAGTCGAAGCCCATTTTTACGTAGCTCCCTTAGCGCCATAGTGACGACAACAATATCAAAAGGCATATTTTCCCTTAGGTAAGTCATTTCACTATTGATACAAACAGGAATACCGTGATCTGAGGTCACTTTAAGAGCTGGCAGGTATTTTATAATAAAATCATTTCTGACTTCAGCCTGCCAAACAAAATAATTTGAAAAGTAAACATTTCCCACAAGATTCGAGTCTTTTTGAGAAGTCTGAAATTCTTTTTCATGCAGCTTTACAAAACCACGCGCCAAATTTGTTTCAAGCAAGGGCACACCCAGGAGTTCGGTTTGGTTTTTATTCAGCTCGACCTCTTTTGTATTTTCGTGATAGGGCCTGAAGACCTTTAAGATTTCTTCTGGAAAGGGCGCAACCTCAACGACCCCATGTTCGATCGGCTTAACCCAAGTGGTTCTCATTTTACCTTTGGCAATCAATTCACGATGACCACTATGATCAATGGCGTACCAAAGAAAGCGTTGATCAATGGAACTGTCTTTGCGGCCTGGAACAGGCATGAGCCAGAAGTCACATTCAATAATTTCTCCGTGTTGCGGCATTTTGTTGAGCATCATCAGCTCGACACCATTTGTGACCCAACCAAAGCCGCCCTCAAGAAGAAAGCTTTCGACGCCAGGGTTGGTGGCGCGTAAAACAAGTTCTCTGATTTTGCCCATCCATTCAATGATGACTTGATAATCGACAGATTTACCAAAGCTTCGACATTCTTTAAATAACACCGGCCACCGAGCCACAGCATTATTTTCTGTCGTTTTCATCGAATATATTTCAGAGTCGGCAGATAGCTTTACGGAGGTCCCCGCTGGAGTTCTGTGCCGCATTTCTAAGGCGGCTTTCACTTTTTGTGCGTAAGAGTCATCAGCTAAGACAGCTTCGTTGGTCGGCGAAGATAGAATTAAATCTTCAGCAGACATCCGCCCTTGCTCTTCTTTAAGAACTCGGTTGTGTAAGTTTGTAAGAACCTCTATGACATCGCCACTTTCACCACGAGAGCTTATCTGAGCAATCACTTCTCGCTTCTCTTTTAGATGGTAGCTGGTCGCTTCTGCAAAGCAATGATTTGAACTTCGCTTTAGATTTATTTCCCACCTGTCACAACCGATCGGCAGTAGATCTGTATGAAAGGATGTCACTTGAACCGCCTGCAACAGCGCGTCTCTTAAGTAGGGGTCACCAAGTATGAATGGCGCTTGAACTTTTTCCGAAAAGGCTTTTTTAACATAAACCTCCTCCTTGTCACCATGGGACGAAAAACCAAAAAGACCCGTTTGGATTTTTTGGACAGCTTCGAACTTTTTAAAACTTGGCCCCTGAAACAGAGTTTTATTGATCTTATCAATATCGACTCTTAGTGCATGCTTCATACTTCTTATCTCCTTAAGGAAGATCGATGATTTTTAGGCCGCTTTGAAAATTCTTACAGGCGCTTCAAACATTTTTGATATCTCTGGCAGCTTTGCTTCCAAACCAAGATTGAATGACTTAATCGCATTAATAAATGTCGAGTGCCTAAGGCCCGCATGAATTGTTAAATTCCTCGAGGACTG
>JAYWEU010000049.1:0-6423 GCA_043779385.1 Pseudobdellovibrionaceae bacterium | reverse complement strand
GGCTAAAAATGGAGTTCCATTAAATTCGATTTCAAAACCCTGATCACAAAGCTCAAAAAGTAAAGAAATCATATATTTATTGTAAATCCCGACATCCACCCAAAGAGCGGTTTCTAAATCTAGGATGGCGTCTTGATTCAAAAGCTTGGGCTCGGTCCAAAGGCGCAACGCTTCTTTGAATGAGTCTCCGACGGGGGCCTGAGCCCGTGTCAGGAATTTGCCTTGGCTGGATTCCATAAAATGCAAAATTAAAAATCGTATCAAGGGGTAAACTTGATGTTTGGTATTTTTTATTTCCATCACCTGATCTTGATGAAAAATGAGATTGCGATCTTGAATCAAAGCTTGAAATAAAAGATCCACAAAATTAACAAAATAACCCTTCACCCGCGTTGAAACAAGCTCTTCAAAATCGGTCCCGGGTTTTCCTAACAATCCAGGAATGGAACTTTTTAAATATTTGATGAATTTTTCAAATTGAACATCAGCACTGGCTAATTGTTGATCTTCAATAAATTCAATCGATTCACCCGAGCTAAGGGGTTTATTTAAGACCCAGTTCACAGTTTCTAAAAGGCAAAATAAGGTCAGGCCCTGATGGCGTAAAAATAAAAGATCATTGGTCCGAAACTGGTTTTGTTTAGAGGCCACGTCAATTCGATCAAGTTTAAAAAAGGTATCAAGCCCGCCATAGAACGGAGCGAGTGCTGGAAACAATGAGGCTGGAAAATTAAGGTGCTCTAATTTCAGCGAATCAATTCCAAACGATACACCCATTTGAAGGGAACCGTCAGATTCACGAACTCGCAAACGAGGCTTAAAATCAGAGGCCATGACTTGTGTGTGTCGCACAAAAATAACTTTTTCTGAACCCAAGCTTTGTTCGATTTTTGATAAAACACGGGTGATATCTTTGGCACCCAGTTCTGTTGAAACAAATCGTGATTGCCAATGAATAGGATGAACCTGAGTTTGTCCCGGCGCCACTAAGGCCTGTTCTTCAGCGTGATCCACGGCCACTTGGGGTGAAAGCGAATTTTCTAATTCAGATAAAGCCCCTATGGCGTGCAGCCTTAATGTATTGTGCGGATCTAAGGATTCAAGACCCTGCCAAACGCGAATGCGAGCGGCTTGTGGCACGCCAGGCGCTGCCATCACAGTCGCAACTAAGGGCCGAGCCTTTACAAATTCAAGATCTTTAAGATGAAAACAATCTTCCAGCTGCGAATTTTTGGCCCAAACCACCTCTAAATCGCCGACTTGCCTTTGCCTTTGTAGAGCCCATGCTAACATTTCAAGAAGAATGATCCAGGCCTTTTTAAAGTCATCATTCTTTTTTTGGTGCTCAAATATTTTCAGCGGCTTCATTAATTCTTCGCCCACTTTTTCTTCCACTTTAGACCAGCCACAGCTGGGATCCTGCAAATAGAATTGGGGATTTAAAAATAATGGCAGTCCGGGTTTTCGAAAAATTCCCAACAAAGACAATCTTTCGCCGCCCTCATAATGAAATTCAACAGACTGAACAAGCTGTCTTAAAAAAGCCGGCGGCGTTCTTAAAAAAGGAAGATCGTGGCCTGAAAAAAGCGTCCAAAATAAATCCCTAGAAAACGAGTGACTTCGAGCTCGCACTTCTTGAATTTCATCCGGGGCTGGTGCCAAGACTTGCAACGGGGTCGTTGAATTCAGCACGACCTTTGCATCATCGGTCCCATTAAACTGAAAATCAAGCAATTCACTGGCCGGCAAGAAAACGATTCGCTTCAGTCCGCCCAAAGGAATTAACATTGGATTTTGCGAGGCCAACCAGTGCGTTTTAATTAAAGGTTTTAATTTCATAATTAGGACGACCCCTTAGGCAAAAGCCACCTTAGCAAAATTAGAAGCCGGCATCTATAAGAATAAGAATGCATGACCCCAGCGATTAAGATTGTACGAGTCACCAAAGCCTGATAAGGTGCTGGTCCTGTAAAAAAAAATGACACTTTGTCAGACAAAAAAAACCTATCAAGAAAATCCCAGACTCGACGAAATAACAGTATGAGTTCGTCCCAAGACTTTGAAAATTTCGGTTCTTACGTCTTTTTAAAAAAACTGGCGACGGGCGGCATGGCAGAGGTTTTTTTAGCCAGGCCTGCCCACCAAGCCGGGAACGGTCGCATTCAGGTGATTAAACGACTGCTCCCTAACGTCGCCAATAATTCGATGTATTTAAATATGTTTCAAAGTGAGATTCAGGTCATTCTAGGATTTAATCATCCCCATGTCGTGCAACTTCATGATTTTGGCGAATCTTCCAATCGTTCCTATATTGCGATGGAATATCTTGAAGGTAAAAACCTCAAGGAAGTCATCGCAAAGTTTATTCAACGCAATCAATGGATGCCTGTGCCCATGGCCTTGGGACTCATTTCACAGGCGGCCTCAGGCCTTAGCTATGCCCATAACTTTGTGAATAAAGTGACCGGCGAAGCTGTTAACGCCATTCACCGCGATATTTCGCCGCATAATTTGATTCTTTCCTATGATGGCAATCTTAAAGTGATCGACTTTGGAATTGCAAAAGCCTCGAGTCGCAGCTCTTATGAACCGACAGAGGTTGGAACTATCAAAGGAAAAATTTCTTATCTTTCCCCAGAGCAAATCAATGGTTCAAAGATGGATGCAAGATCAGATGTTTTCAGCCTAGGTATTGTAGCTTGGGAACTTTTAACTTTGCAACGACCTTTTACAAAACAAAATGAAACAGAAGTCAGCACCATCGGAAGAATCAATAATTGCAATGATTTTATTGTTCCACCTTCTTATTTCAATTCAGAAATCCCAAAAGAAGTTGACGAAGTGATCTTGAAAGCGCTGCAAAAAAATCCTGAGGACCGGTACTCTTCAGCGTCAGAATTTCAAATTGCGATTCGAAAAGTAATGATCCAGCACTTCCCAGATTATGCCTACTCTGATACTTCCCACATCATGAGTTCCCTTTTTGAAACTGAAATTAACCAGGAAAGATCCGAATTACGAGATCTGAATCAAAAAGCCCAGGCTATGATTTTATCTTCTGCAGATTCTAAAACTATTGTTATCGAAAGCCCCGGCCTGGTCACAGACGTTTTAAATGGAATTCGGTCCGTGATGCCCGAATCAATGCCGCTTGATGAAAGACTTTTAACCATTGAAACGATGCTTAAGAAAAAGGCCAGTCGCTGGCATTACTTCATGTTCGCAATCTATGCTTTTTCAATCATCCTATTTCTAAGTTACTTAAAGCCTGCTCAGGTCCAGCCAGGCATGCTGACGGCAGCCAGTCGATCTTCGCATCCCAAGATCTTAAAAAAGGATGCGTCCAAAAGCCATTCTTCGATCCCGAAAAAATAACTCAGCATTTAAAGCTGGCTCTTAATGAAAGGCATTAAGATATTAAGCACTTTTAAAGTGATCTTTTTTTGCTTGCTGACACCAACAAACTGTTTATCAGCGTTATACTCGATCCCATCTTTGGCAACTAAGGTCGATTTAGTTCTGAAGACCTCGATACTAGATGTTAACTCATCCACGATTTTATTATTATTACTGTCGGTCATTTTAATGGCGACCTCTCGATTTAAATGCGCAGATCTTGGATCTAAATTAAAAGTTCCAATCAAGGCGATTTTATTATCAACAACAGCTGTTTTAGCATGGACCGTATTTGGGCCCTTGTATTCGTAAATCTCTAAACCCATATCGATCATTTCTTTTCGCAAAGAACGGTAACCGGCTTGAGCAAAAAGATTATCCGTCGATTGCAATGAGTTTGTGATCACACGGACTCGCACACCGCGCTTTTTAATCTCTTTAAAAACCGCCATCAAGGCCGGCGTGGGAATCAAGTAAGGGGAAACAATATTTGCATCGGTTTGAGCGTTCTTTAGAATTTCTAAAAGTCGAATCGACAACAGATCATGTTCATCGCTGTTAAAGACTTTAGGATCGTGGGAAATGAATTCGGCTTGAATTGAGTTTTCTCGGTCTGAAAACCAGTCCTTACCATCTTCATTATTAACGATATCGTCGTCTTGCTTTGCTTGAATTTCTTCTAACACCCGAGCCAGGTTGCCTTTGAATTCACCAATTTTTTTAATCGCATCTTCTCGGATGAATTGGCAATGCTGTTGATCTCCTTGCCCGACACATCCATCCTCTGCGACTTTTCCTTCTGAAAATTGATACAATGGAATTTTGAAAATCAGATCGCTCTCCCACACTTGAATAAAATTATCGTGCGCTTGCCGAGCCACGTCACCTTCGGCAATCACATCAAGATCTTCGAAATTGCGGTTTTTATTCAAGCCAAAATATTCGCTCCCAACATTTCGGCCGCCAGAAATCACTCTCTTCGAGTCAGCCACTAGAATTTTAGCATGATCTCGATGAGACGACCTTAATAGATTCATTCCAATCGGGTTGTAGGTTCGAACTTCAAAGTTTTGGTGGCCCTCTTTATCCTTACCCATTTGATCTAGAATCGAAAAAATAGCCCGAGGGACGTGGTTTTCTAGGTCGTCAATGATGACCTTTACTTTGACTCCGTGTTGAGCGGCATTCAGCAGTAAAGCGATGCCCCCCAATGATTGAGGATCGCTGCCAACATAAAAGTACTCTGCGTTGATTTCAGTCTTTGCTTGTTGAATTAGATCGACGCGGGCTTGAAGGGCATCTTGATCTTTTTCCAACAGAGTCGCTTTATCAGCCATCGCGATCTGAGAAAGCATCACACCTGCCATCAGCAAGAATAGAGGCCTTTGCGTCCAAACATTGATCACCTTGCCCAAAATTGCGCCGCTTTTTACCATATATTCCACCTTATGCTCTTTTGAGCCCTAGAGTTATTGTACAATTTATAAAGTAGCAAAAGCCGGTCCGCTTGATTTAAGATAAAGGTCGTATGACGGATCCTAAAAAAGCAGAATTAAAGCCACTTAAAAAAGACGACTACTATTTAAATAAAGAAGGTCTGATGGTTTTAACGGAAGCGTATTTACGTCGCCGGGGTTACTGTTGCGACAGTGGCTGTTTGCACTGTCCTTACACAAAAAAAACCGGCAAAAATTAAAAGCGATCTGGATTATAGACGTCACGATTTAAACCAGAATGACCTGTTAGAATTAAATCTGCGACCAACTGGCCCGTGCCATAGCCTGATTGCAAGCCTAACATTTGATGACCACAGGCAAGCATTAAATTACTGACCTTTTTGGAAAATCCAATCATTGGAACCCCGTCTGGCGTGCACGGCCGCAGGCCCCGCCATAATTCCTTGATGTCAACTTTCTCGGGAAGAGGTAAAAATTCTCGGGATCCGCGGATGATGGCCTGAACACGTCGCTGGGTGATGGAAAAATCTTGATTCACAAGTTCCAGGGTTCCAGCAATTCGTAAAGAACCCTCTCTTGGAGTGACGGCGATTTTCTTTTCAATCAACATCATTGGAATCTTTGGTTGAATTGATAGTGGCGCCACAATCATCGAATAGCCCTTCCCACCTAAAATAGGCACACCAAGGCGTAATTTTTTTGCAAGCTCTGTCGACCAGCTGCCGGTGGCCAAGACAAACTGATTCGCTTTATAAGTCCCTTTTAAAGTTTTCACACTTTGAATATTTTTATTTTCCATTTCAAAGTCAGTGACTTCAATATCTTCTTGGATCTGAACTCCCAACCGACGAGCTTTTTCGGCCAGGGCTTGGACCACTTTTAAAGGTTCAGCATGAGCCTCTTTTGGAAAATAAACTCCCCCTTGAATGTTTCCAATCACAGAGGGTTCAAGTCCACGAACTTCTTTTTCGGTTAACAGCTGACCTGGAACATTTAATCCCGCCACCCGCTTCATTTCTTCTTCCGCAGTTCGAACACCTGCCGCCGTTTGCGCCACCATCAGAAGGCCTTTCCCTTCGAAGCCAATTTCGGGAAATTCTTTTCCAAGCGCAGAATATTTTTGCAAACTGACTTGTGACAAAGTCACCAAAGCTTCAATCGCTTTCTGCGTTTGTTTTTCATTCATTGCCAGCATAAAACGAGTCAACCAGCGCATCAATAGCGGATCCAAAGACGGCTTAATATACAAAGGCCCTTCGGGATTAAGAAGCCATTTCAGGGATTTAAAAAAAAGTCCTGGCATCGGTAAAGGCATTGCAAAACAAGGCGTCAGCCAGCCGGCATTTCCGTAAGAACAACCGAATCCGACTTTGCCTTTTTCTAGAACTAGAACTGAAGTGCCTTTTTCAGCCAGCTCTACGGCCGCTGACAAACCAATGATACCGCCGCCGATAATGATGACATCCTGATTTTTTTCCATAGAAGAATAGTCTGAAGAATTTTACCTAAGAGAGCAACTTTTTACTGAAGCAATGATTCTATCCAGCCGCCATGGATACGAATTCCTTCC
>JAYWEU010000048.1:0-17043 GCA_043779385.1 Pseudobdellovibrionaceae bacterium | reverse complement strand
GTACCCAGGTTGGACTTTTGTAACGACCGATGGTGATACGCTAGGTGCTGATGGTGTGTTAACGGGTGGAGCTAGCGAAGGCGCAGACTCAGGCGTTTTAAAGCGTCGCCGTGAAATTAAAGAATTATCCCAGCGTAAAGATGAGTGGGCTGGAAAATATGCCTTAGCCCAAGCCGCTTTGAAAAAAACTGAACAGCAGTTGCAAAATGTTGTGACGGATTTTGAAGGCGCGCAAAAGCGAAAAATTGAACAAGAAATTAAAGTCACTGAACTTAAAAAAGACATCGAACGGGCCGAGCACGAATTATCAAATGCCCAGTTCGCCGTTGAACGCCAAGAGCGCGAAGTTCGAAAGCTCACCGAGCAGATTCAAATTCAAGATGAAAAGTTTCAAGAGCTGTCATTGGCCCTTGAAACGATCAAGGCCAAAAAACTGGAACTTGAATCTTTAACTGAAACTTTGCAGGAAGAACTGACTTCAACTAAATTAGGCTTTGAAGGTTTATCGAATGAAGTCACAGAGCTTCAAATTCGAAAAGCCACCAAATCCCAAGAATACGCCGGCGTGGTTCGCCAGTTAGAAATGATTTCAAATTCCGTCCAGGATCTTGAAGGTCAGCTTTCTAGAATGACTGACGAAAGCGAGCAAAATCGAGGTCGTATGACCGACGGTCAGTTGAAGCTTGAAGAAGAAAAATTAGCTTTTGAAAAATTAATTCACGAAGTGGAAGAGCTTCGTTTGAAGGTCGCAAAATCGCGGGATGAGTTCGAACAAATGTCAGCGCAAGCCAGACAAATGGAAGAGCAAGCAACCACCGCGCAGCGAGCCCGCAATGATCGTCAAAGTCGCATGAATGAAGCGCAACTTCGTTTAGAGCAAGCTCGAATGAAAGAGCAATATTTAACCGAGCAAGTTCGTGAACGTTATATGTTGATTTTATCAGAAGTGATTGCAAAATATGAAAATCGCGAAGGTGATCCATCGACCGCAGAAGCTGAGCTTAAGGATCTGCGCGAGCGTTTAGGAAAAATTGGCGAAGTGAATTTATCAGCCATTGAGGAGTATGAAGAGACTTCTCAGCGCTATGAATTTTTAACCAAGCAGCACGAAGATTTAAATGAAGCCAAAGAACAGTTGCGCCGAGTGATTGATCGGATCAATCGCATTTGCAGCAAACGTTTCAAAGAAACCTTTGATCTGGTCAACGAGCGGTTTACACGCGTATTTCCAGTTCTTTTTGGTGGCGGTGAGGCTCGCTTAGAACTTCACGAAGATCCAGAAAAAGGCGAAATGGGAATTGAAATCATCGCAAGACCTCCGGGCAAAAAGATGCAGAACGTGTCTTTGATGTCGGGTGGAGAAAAAGCTTTGACCGCAGTTTCCTTAGTATTTGCAATCTTCTTGGTGAAGCCATCGCCTTATTGTTTACTGGATGAGGTTGATGCACCGTTAGATGATGCCAACGTTTTCCGTTTTAACGACCTGGTTCGTGAAATGGCGAAGCGTTCGCAAATCATTGTTGTGACTCATAACAAGCACACCATGGAAGTGGCTGCGAAATTGTATGGTGTGACCATGCAAGAGCGCGGGGTTTCTACGATGGTGTCTGTGAATGTTGCGGATTATCGATAGATCTTTTCTAATCGAGGTGTCTCAGTCAGAGACACCTTACTTAAGCCACTGTAAAACGTAAATTGTTCCTCGTATTAATATGAAACATTGAATTCTTCCTGAATTGTTTTGGCTTGGCCAATCGGTTGCACTTCCTAATTGTGGAACTTAAACCCAACTTAACAAAGGAAGAAAAATGAAATCAATTTCTCAAGTCATGACATGTTTGTTAGCGATCTCTTTCACAGCTCAAGTTGCTAGTGCAGGTTGTTTGGATAAAACACCAATCACCCAAAAGGAATTAACCAATCGAATTAAAATTGCTAAAATGCAATACGTAGATTCGGTGAACATGGAAAAAAACTATGCCGATCTGGCGAAAGATGCTCAGTGGACAGGTGCTGAAGCAAAATTGCTTTCTGCCATTGGTGCTGCGCCGTTAGCAGGTTACTTTACTCTGGCCTATGGGTTCGGCTTTTTAATGACCAGTTCGACTGCAGGCAGCATTGCCGTCGGTGGACAGTTTCTTGCGGCCGCGACTGGAACAGTGATGAGTGTCACTCAATTAGCTAAGAGTTTGAAAACAATGTTTGGATTTACAGACGTCGAAATTGAAACAGTGATGAAAGACTTAAGAGATGAAGCACAAGCTAAAAGCTTCAGTTGTTCCTTCGATGAGCTGCATAAGAAATTAGCTGAGCAAAGAAATCAAATTTTAGAAAAAGAATTGAGTGGATCCATTTATCGAGCCAGTAAAAATTCTCTGCTGTTAGGGAAGCCTTATGCAGAAGCAACTCGCAAGCTTTATGCCATTTCAGCTCTTGAAAGGCAATTACGGTCTGCAGAGATGGCAGAGTTATCTAAAGTCCGAATCGTAAGCTCTTCACCGGATACGAAGCCAGCGGCTGTTGCAGCTTCGTCTCAGCGAGGAAATTTTTAAGAGCGAAAATATATAAATAAATCTGAACGGAGTGTTGTCGATGGCAGCATTCCATTTTTTATTCTTGGATATATAGAACTTTGATTTCCTTGCCCAATGAGCTTGGGTTTCGTTCGATATTGAGACAATCAAATATAGACATAGATAAGTTTATAAATATAGCCCATCATAATCTGATGGGAAATCAAAGAGGCCTATCTTTATTAGAAGTCCTTATTGCTATTGGCATTATGATTATTGTTTCTGCTGGCTTTTCAACAATAATGGTCAACCAGCAAAAAGAAGCCAAGTCATTAACAGAAATGCTGTCATCACAGGATTTAATGCGTTCACTGACCGCAAGTTTAGCTAAAGGTGATGTTTGCCAGTATGTTTTAGCCCCCCTCCCTTTTAACGCTCAACTTGTTAAAGATGGAACTCCGCAAACAATTGATCTTGCCAACAGCCCAATTTATTCAGGCATGGTGAACCCAACGACTCCTGGTCCAATACTGATTCGAAAAGGTGATAAGGCTTCACCCTATTCAAACTCCGTTGAAGTTTCTGCTATTAAGTTCGTTGTCGACAGCGGGAACTACGCGGGCACGGGCGGCGCATTCAAGGGCTACTGGTTAGTCGAATTCGATAATTCAAAACTAATTCGTGCACTAAAGCCCGTGAAAATAACTGCTAGTTTTGTTGCAGACACATCTAATGCCACTTCCGCAACGGCGACGACTTGTAACGGTAGCACTCCGGCCGGCAATCAAAGCCTTGCCGGAAGATTAATGGTATCTGATGTTATTAAAAATTTTGCCAATACAGAAGCAGTGGCACTACCGCCTTTCAACTTATTTGGTCGTGTGGGCACCTATAGTCCAATAAACATTGATAAAAATGGTTTGCTGTCATTCACGAGAACATTCAATGGAAACACCGCTCTGCAGTCTTGCCAACTTTCAATTGTCACAGGCAGCTGTAAAGTGGGAACTACAGAATACCGTCCAACCTACGAGGGTATTATTACTTCCAGCTGCAGCACGACGCCAATTTCTGGTCCAAGCATGGCCAACTTCGGTGGAGTGTCGGTATCTGCTTGCCAGACTGGTGCCTTAGGATGGACAAAATAAATGGACAAGTTACTATAAAAAGTTCTGGCTGAATTCCTATTCAAAAATAAATTTAACCAAAAATATGTGAACCTTTTGCCCTTCATAGCGACCCTCTTTATGTCGAGTTTTGCGCAGCAGCACTCCGTTTTTTATTTATGAAGACATAAAGCGCTGTTTGCTCAACGAGCACTGTGCGTTGCGAGGATACTTGCTTGTGAGGTGAGGTCTGTTAGAGCTAAGATTTCGAATCTTGGAGATCGCTATGGAACCTTCTCATCAGCAAGCCTTGTATTTAATGATCGGCCTGATCAGTTTAATTGTTTTGGCGATCTTTACTCCCTTTATCCTAAAAGCCTTCAAGAAAAAATCTCTTGTGATTGGTTCTACCTCCGTAGCGGACGTAGAAAAGTCGGATGACTTCACAGCAGCTTTAAAAGAGGCCGATGACGAGAGTCAGAATTTAAAGACAGCTTTAAAATCAACCGAAGCTTATATTTTTGGACGTTTACGGGGCTTATTTTCTGCGGGTCAGCCGACGCCAGAGCTAGAAGATATTGAAGAGGTCCTTTACACTTCCGATCTGGGGCCTAAGACCGTTGAAAAATTAATGGCTTCGCTGCGGGAAAATTTATCTTCCAAAGAAAAAACGCAGATCAACTTAATCCGCGAGACTTTACGAAAAGAGATGACGGATATTTTTCAAGTCACGGCGAAACTGGATGAGCAAGTTCATTGGGCCAAAGAAGGCCCCACAGTCATTATGATTGTTGGCGTGAATGGCGCAGGCAAAACCACATCCATTGGAAAATTATCAGCCCAGTGGGCACAGATGGGTCACAAAGTTATAGTGGCCGCCGGCGACACATTTCGAGCGGCTGCGGGCGCGCAATTGAAAGCATGGACCGAGCGAGCTCAAGTCGAAATTTTTTCGCCCGAAGGCGTGACCGATCCTGCGGCGGTAACCTTTGATGCCATTTCAAAAGCCAAAGCTCAAGGGTTTGATATCGTCCTTGTCGATACGGCCGGCCGCTTGCACACGCAAGCGCCACTGATGGAAGAACTTAAAAAAGTAAAGCGGGTGATGGGGAAAGTGATTGCGGATGCTCCGCATGAAACGTTTATCGTATTGGACGCAAATTCGGGCCAGAATGCTTTGGCACAAGCTAAAGAGTTTCATCAGGTTTTAGGTTTGACCGGTGCGATTTTGACTAAAATGGACGGCACTGCGAAAGGTGGGATCGCGGTCGGATTAGCTAACGAATTAAAACTTCCCATCAAATACATTGGCGTCGGTGAAAAAATCCGCGATTTACGAGCCTTTTCGTCCGAGGAATTTATTGATTCCATCGTTGGAGAAAATGTTTAGGCGATTCATGACACAAGGCCTCAGAGCTTAAAAGCCGCTATTTGAGCGGTTTTTAAGTCAGAAAAGTAGCAACGCGACACTTCTTTTGCCTTGTGGGGCGATAGTTCCTTGATAACCCAGAAACAGCCGCTATACTTTAACTTATTGATCTGGATTTTTTCCAGAGGTTTGGATGAGTTAAGGGTTTCTATCAAAGAAACTTTAAAGAGATTTTGATGTCACTTTCAGAGAATGGGGATTCGGGCCGTGGATCTAAAGAAAAGAACATTTAACTTTTCGATCGCTGGCGTTCCCTACAAGATTAAAACTTCCCATGACGATGCTTTAGTTCAAGAACTGGTTGATTTTGTTACCATCAAAATGGATCAAGCTATGGCAGCGACTAAAAATGCTTCATTTCAGAATGCGGCGGTTTTGACCGCCCTGAACATTGCAGAAGAACTAATCCTCCTTAAGCGCAAAGCTCACCGTGAGCTTGAAAGACTTGAAGAGAAAACTCTAAAGCTAGCCCTCGAAATGGATAACTCCCGCGAAACCTCTTTAGGAAATGCCAAGATCAATAAAGTTGCTGAACTATAGAGATTCAACTTTTAGTTGAGCAGCAAGTCTTCACAGTAAAATGTGAAGTTTAAATTGAGCTTGGAGTTTTTGTGCACTTTGAAAATCTGCGTTCTGAACAGCAAAAACGAGATTTGCGGATATCTTTCCGCCAGCGTGCTGATCTTTTTCAAGCCCATCATTCGGCCTTCCAGGTTGAGCGATTGAACGAACAAATGATTAATTTTTTAAATTCCCAACGAGGAACTTGGGCCGCTTACCGGGCTTTCGGTTTTGAACCTCGTTTGCATAAAATTGTTAAAAGTTCGCCGCACATCAATTGGGTTTATCCCAAAATGGTGGATAATGAAATTCAGTTTTTTGCCTCCGAAAAATTTGCCACCGGAAGTTTGGGCTTCGAAGAGCCTGTGGACGGTCAAGGGGAAACGTTGGATCAAATTCAAGGTTTTATTATTCCAGGAGTGGCCTTTGATCGAAAAGGCGCGCGCTTGGGTCGTGGACAAGGGCACTACGACAAAATATTGGTGAAAGCCACAGGCCTGCGTGTCGGTGTGTGTTTTGCGTTTCAAATCTATGAGGGGACTCTGCCATCAGAGTCTTTTGACATGAAGATGAATGCGATCGTGAGTGAGCAAGGTTTGTGGTCTGTACCGCAAACTGTGACGGCACCATTGAATCGTTTTGAAAGGGTTTAGGGGAAAATGGAATTAGCAATTGCGATCGTTCTTGGATTATTAGTCGGCGGCGTTGTCGTTTTTTTAATTAAAAAAATTCAAGATGAGAACCAAAGAAAATCAGGCAAAGCCGAAGCTGAAAAAATCTTGAACCGGGCTAAATCAGAATCAGCTAAAATTAAAAAGGATTCTGAAACACGCGCCAAAGATTTTGAAGTTCGGGCGCGAAAAAATGTTGAGACCGAGCTGAATAAGCAAAAGTCACAGCTTAAAAATAAAGAGTCCCAGCTTGAGCGCCGTTTAAAAGAGTTGGAAGACCAGCAACGACAAAAAATTGAAGAGGTTGAAAGATCTAGGGCTCATTTAAAAGATCGCGAAGAAAAGATCGCCATCACTGAAAATCGAGTCAAAGAAAGTGAAAAGAAAACCGAAGATCAAATTTTGGAGCTGCGTCGCCAATTAGAAACCGTTGCCAATATGAGTGCCGATGAAGCCAAGCGACAATTGTTTGAAGCTTTGGAAGAGCAAGCAAAAGCAGAATCTGCGAAGCGCATCACAGTCATTGAAGAAGAAGCTACCAAAGAAGCTGATAAGCGGGCCAAAAGAATTTTAAGCATTGCCCTGGCGCGATTTGCCGCTGAATACACTTCGGAACGAACGGTCAGTGTTTTAGCCTTATCAAACGACGAGATGAAAGGAAAAATCATCGGTCGCGAGGGGCGAAATATTCGAACCTTAGAAGCTTTGTGCGGTGTAGATTTGATTGTTGATGATACGCCAGAAGCCGTCGTGATCTCTGGATTTGATCCAGTCCGCCGCGAGCTAGCTCGAAAGACCATTGAAAAATTAATGGAAGACGGTCGGGTGCATCCCGCCCGAATTGAAGAAGTCGTCGAAAAAATGCGTGGCGAGCTGATGAAGTCCATGAAAGAAGAAGGCGAGCGCGTCGTCGTTGAATTGGGCCTGCCAAATATTCATCAAGAGCTGATCAAGTTGATTGGTTCCTTAAAATACAGATCAACGCATGCGCAGAATGCTTTAAACCACAGCTTAGAAGTCGCCTATATTGCTGGGCTGATTGCCGGTGAATTGGGTTACAATGTGAAACAAGCCCGTCGGGCTGGAATACTTCACGATATTGGACTTGCCATCGATCACACGGCCGAAGGCAATCATTGCTTCGTCGCCGCAGAGTGGGCCAAAAAATACGGCGAATCAGAAGAAATTTGCCACGCGATTCGGGCCCATCATGAAGATGAAAAACCCAATAGTATTTTGGCTTGGATTATTTATGCAGCCAATATCCTTTCGCAAACTCGGCCGGGCGCTCGTCGTCCACAGATGGATGCTTACATCCACCGATTAGAAGATTTAGAAAGTATCGGGAACAGTTTTGATGGCGTTTTAAAAAGTTTTGCTTTGCAAGCCGGTAAAGAAGTTCGCGTCTTGGTTGAAAGCAGTAAGGTCACCGACGATCAAGCGCAAATGTTGTCCCGTGATATTGCAAGAAAAATCGAGCGTGAGATGCCTCATTTGGGACAAGTCAAAATCACCGTCGTCCGTGAAACAAGATCCGTGGAGCACGCCAGATAATGTTAGCCCCTCAGGAGCAGATCGATCTTATTAAGAAAGGCTGCGCTGAATTGATCAGCGAAGCCGATCTACTTAAGAAATTAAAAAGATCAGCTGAAAAAAAGCAGCCCCTAAGAATTAAGTTTGGTGCCGATCCAACGCGTCCTGATATTCATTTTGGCCACACGGTGGTTTTTAATAAACTAAAAGTCTTTCAAGATTTGGGTCACCATATTCAGTTCCTGATTGGTGATTTTACCGCCATGATTGGCGATCCTTCTGGGAAAAATGCCACTCGGCCCATGCTGACTCGGGAAGAGATTGAAGAGAACGCAAAAAGTTATGCTGTTCAGGTTTTTAAAATTCTAGATCCTGAAAAAACCGAAATTGTTTATAATTCTTCTTGGATTAATAAATTAACGCCAGCTGATTTTATCAAGCTAACAGCCCAGTACACCGTCGCGCGCATGATTGAACGCGATGATTTCACGAAACGCTATAAAGCGGGTGTGCCGATTTCCATTCATGAATTTTTATATCCCCTAACTCAGGGTTATGATTCGGTGGCATTAAAGTCGGATGTTGAACTGGGTGGGACGGATCAAAAATTTAATCTTTTGGTCGGTCGTGATTTGCAGTCGGCTTATGGTCAGGAATCACAAGTTGTTTTAACGATGCCGCTGTTAGAGGGTTTAGATGGCGTTAATAAAATGTCTAAGTCTTTGGATAATTATATTTCTATCGTGGATTCACCCAAAGAAATGTTCGGAAAAAGCATGCGGGTGTCTGACGATTTAATGTATCGCTATTATGAACTTTTGACCGAAATCACGCCGAAAGAATTAATCCAATTGCACGAAGATGTGAAAAGTGGAAAAAAGCATCCCCGCGATGTGAAAGTGAATTTAGCGAAGTATTTTGTGACAAGGTACCACTCAGCGGCCGCGGCTCAGAATGCGGAAGATGAATTCAATCGGATCTTTGTCGACAAGGGTTTACCGGATGAAGTTCCTGAATTAAAAGTGGCTGCTGAAAAGAACTTAAGTTTAAGTGCATTGATGGTGAAAGCAGGCCTTGTGACTTCCAACGGTGAAGGTTCAAGACTGATTCAAGGTGGCGGCGTCAGCCTGAATGGCGAAAAGATTGCTGATGCGAAATTAAAATTAGATTTAGAGGCCGGTCGTGAGTATTTGATCAAGGCGGGTAAGAAAAAATTTATTAAAGTGATTGTCGAGTCCAAATCATAAGGAAAGAAATTGAAGGAAAGAACTTGAAAGTTAAATTCGTTCCCCAAAATATAGAACTTGAAACCAGCCCTGAAAAAACGCTGTTGCAGCTTGCTATGGATAACGGGATTGAAATTAAATCCTTATGCAAAGGTGTCCCGTCTTGCGCTGAATGCCGTATTCGTATCGTTGAAGGTGAATCCAATGTCATGCCGCCGAATAAAACCGAACTGAGTTTGATTGGGACGAATTATTATATCGACAGTCGAAGGCTTGCTTGCCAGGTGCGATGCTTTGGTCCAGTGACCATTGATATGACTGAACAACTTCAGCGGCAAGAAAACACCACTAAAAAAATTCGTGGGTTTCGCTCTGAAAAACCAACAGAATCCATTGCTGTTCTGGATACGATGCTACTGACAGAAAAGCCGGCTGAAAAGCCTGCAGAAAAAATAATCGCAAAACCAATTCCCAAATCGATAAAGTAAACCAGCTGGCGGTTAGCTAGCCTAAAGTCGAAGGCATTAAGTTGCCTTTCCTTTTTTCCGATAAGTTAGGGAATGTCTCATAAAATTACTCACCGAGAGATCGGTGAAGGACCTATTTTAGTTTTACTTCATGGTTATGGCGGAAGCGTCATGCACTGGGACGCCATCATTGAAAATTTAAAAACAGACTACCGAGTGGTTGTTCCAAGTATTTCGCATTTGTTTTTAAGTAAAGATAAGATTTTTTTCTCGATTCAAATTGAAGTTTTAGCGCAATTTTTAAAAGAAAATTATCGCCATCAAAAAGTCAATTTGGCAGCGACCAGTTATGGTGGAGCCTTGGCCTGGGGATTGTCAGTACAGTATCCCGATTTAGTCGATCGATTGGTCCTCATCAACCCGATGTTGCCGCACCCTGGGAAATATTTTATCCCACCAGAGCTTAGATATTTTTGTGTCACGCCGTGGACAGAAAAAGGCATTAAAGTGGCTTTGTCGACCCCCATTGGCCAAGCTTTGATCAAAAAATTAATTGCAGCCTTCAGAGATGAGCGCAGTTCTAGTCATGCTAGAACTCAGAAGCTAACGGGTAAGAAGTTGGAGTTTGTGTCGCACTTGGTTCACAACTTTACTTGGATTTTACACAAGGAAGATTGGACGTCGTGGGACGATAAGATCGCACAGTGTTTACGAAGGCCTCATTCGATGCTGATTTATGATGTGCAGGATTATTTATTTTCAGAAAAAGCTTACCAAGACTTCGGAAAAAACCTGGGAAGTGAGAAGGTGGTTTCAACCAGCGGTGGGGGGCATTTGACGATTAAAACAAAGCCCGAAGAAATTTGCCGTTTCATCAGGGACTTCGTGCCCTGCCAAAATCCCGCGCGCGTTGCTTAGTTTTTAAAATCAGTAAAAAATTTTATTTAGCAACAAACCAACAGGCGGGTCGTTGATGATTCAACGCACCGGCCAAGATGGTATCAAAGCGACATTGGACCGATGGATATAGCCGACCGACACTGAGGCCAGGACCCTCTGGCGTATCCATATTTAATTTTAGCTGATCTGAATTGGAACCAAATCGCTCGTAAACTGAGATGATAAAATGCATTATTTCGAACCCAGACTGAGCACTTCGTTGGCAAATATTTTGATCAAGTATGTTCGAGTATTGTCTGACACAAAGGCTTTTCACTCGCGGCGTGACGGCAAAATCAGCATGAGTGTTTTGCGTTGTGTCTGCAAAAACTTTTTTCATACATGCTAAAGAAGAAAAATAGTCGCTTTGACCTTCCGTGGAGGACGGAACATTCGACACCCATTGGGCTGATGGTTTCATTGTATTTTCCGAATAAGGTTCGCCACCCAGGACATGGCCTATTTCATGACAAAGCATCCCCAAAAAAGCATCTGGAGTCATCGCCGAATCACGGTGAAAATCTGAACCCATTTCAACGTGAACGTAATCTGAATATAACGAAACCCCAGGCGGTGTACTTGTTTCCTCTTTATTAAGGATAAGTCTCAGTTCAACTTTTCGCTCGGCTTTGACTATGGGTCCGTAAATTGCGGCAAACTTTTCTCGAGCCTTGGCGTAAACGTTATCAAGATCATCTTGAATTTGGAGCTTTAAAATAGCTTCAAAAATATGACGGATGTTCTTATCTTGATTTTCCCACTGCCAAACAACGTTGCGTAAGTCGCTAAACCCAACAGCATTGAGTTGCCCGGCTATCGATACAAAACGATTTGCAATAATATTATAAATGAGATTTTCTTCCACGACATTTGTTTCATCGACGTCAACCATTTTACTTGCAAGAACTTGCAGGTCTCTTGCAATTTCAATTTTTTTATTTTTACTAAAGTCACCGGCCGCTATGTCATCCTGCAATTTTTGTTCTATTTTTTCAAGCTGACGAAAGAAACCAAGAGTGTACATCTTAATTTTTGATTTGTGGGCGGCGATAAAATTTTCTAAGTTATCGCAACGATAAAAGTCGGTGCCCATGCGGCAAGCTTTTCGATCAAACTGGTTTTGTCGGCAGGCTGGATTTTGATCAAAATCATAGTCCTTAAAAACACTCTGCAAATCCACGACTTGATAAGGATCACTTTGGCTGTAGCCATGCTTTTCAAAAACCTTGTCTGGGCTGACCTGAACAAAGGCATGGGAAATAATTCCCGGAGTTGCATAAGGTCCGTTATCAAAGATCAAACCGATATCATTAACTTTTCGATCCTCGGCATTTGTCAGACGCCGACAAAGAGGTGATTTCAGCATCGTTTGCATTTCGCCATTTGAGGCATAGCGTTCACTCTTGCTTAAGCCCACTGAAACCATAGCCGCATTTAAACAGTTAGGGCCATCGATCGCCGCAAATCTTATTGTTGTTGTCGCCGTCGCCGTCGCAAAGCTCGATGATATTAAAATCAACGTTGATATTAGTTTTCGTAAAATAGTCATAACCGATTCCCACCCCAGGAAGTCGGCAATGTAGCACACTTTAATTGGGCCGATCGAAACTTTGAATTGCCGTTGTAAGACTTTTAAGAGTGTCAAAGTTTTCGACAAATTCGTTTTTTTAAATCATTACCCAAGCAAGAAACTGGCATCAATCGAGATGACCGGTGGAAGCGACGTGGCGGGTGTTGTCGTATCAAATCCCGTTGGGGCTGGTGCCGTCGTTCCTGAAGTTGTCGTTGGATCGACCACCTGGATCACATTCGTATCGGTGCCACTCGTGACCGGCTGATCAACAACGGGTACTGGTACGACTGATGTGGAACTAGGATCAGGAATTACAGCGACAGGGGGCGCAACTTCAACGGCCCTGCGAGTGACTTGCATCAATTTTAGCACCGGCTTAAGGAGGCAATCCCCGTTGCCTTTTACGACCACTGATTTTCCCGCATCAAAGTCTAACACCATCGAATAGGTGTAGTTCTCTTCCAAGGTGAAGGAGCTTGCCAGGTGAATTTTAATCCCAGACTCTTGGCCACTTGGGGTCTGCATTTCACACCTAGAGCCATCTTTTTTAATGGAGTGGTTGTCCGTGCCTTTTAGAACTAAGCGGATCCCCGTGATCTCTAAACCTGTTGGTAAACTCAGATCATGCATTGGCAACAGAACGCCATTTTTTAATTGAAGGAGATCAATTAAACCCAAGTCTTGGGCCACGATCAATCGCGCTTCTTTGCCGCCTTTTTTAACAAACAGCTCAGCATGATCAACATTCACGAAGACTTGTTCTAGATCTCGTGAGGGAGCATCCGTCAGGCTGAGGCGCATATTGTTAGTGCCCGCCGGATAGTTACTCAGTAAAGAGACCGCGCCAAGTCCCGCTGATCCGTCTCCTTGGCTAGGGGTTCCGTTACATCCGATCAATCCCATCACTGCACCTATCACTGCACATCCCAAAGCTATCTTCCGTAATTGGTTCATTGCAAACCTCCTGTGTGATGTAAGAATATCACCCCACGAAAGGACCTCGCGAATCTGTACCAAAAAAATGTTCTATGTTTGGAATGCTTTTGGAAGTGTCGAACTGCTAGACTGCAATGTTAGATTTTTTGACCAACTTTTCAACAGATGAGCTTGAGACGTTTAAATTTAGACGTTAAAAGAAGAGCCGCAACCACAGTTCTTGGTGGCATTCGGATTATCAAAGACAAAGCCTTTGCCGTTCAGACCGCCCGAGTAATCAAGGGTTAAGCCCAAAAGATAAAGTAAACTCTGAGGATCCACCGTGATTTTTTGGCCATTGGATTCAAAGGTCTTATCGCCGTCGCGAGCGCCCGTATCAAAATCCATTTTGTAAGACAGTCCCGAGCAGCCGCCTTTTTTGACTTCCACGCGAAGGGCCGCTTCCGTAGGCTTGCCTTCATCTTTTTTAAGAGCTGATAATTTTTGGGCGGCACTTTCAGAAATTTGAATCATGCTTTAAGTTACCACAAAACAATTTTGAATGCATCTTCTTCAATGAATTGAGGTAAAATCTGGAAGCCATTGAAAGGACTAAATATTTGGCTCATCCTGCAAATTGGCAAAGGCTTTTTTTAACAGACGGAGGGCTTCATTTAACTCGTCGGCTGTCGTAAATCGCCCTATAGAAAGTCGAAGAGTGGAAGCCATTTGCTCTTGGGAAAGGCCGATCGATTTCAATACATAGCTGCCAGTCATTGTTCCAGAATGGCAAGCCGAGCCCGTGCTGAAACCTAAGCGCATCAGCGCCGGAAGGGCCTCAGCCACTGTTTTTGAGGCCATCGTCAGACTGATATTGGAATAAACTCGGTCTGAGGGATGTCCATTTAATTTTGTTCCAGGGATTTCTGCCATCAGATTTTTTACGAAATCATCGTGCATCTTTGTAAAGCGAATTAAGCTTTGATCCATTTCTAGGCGGCAGAATTCGCAGGCCCAGCCAAGTCCAACAACCGCGGGGACATTGACGGTTCCTGACCGCAGACCTTTTTCTTGGCCGCCACCTAAAATCAAAGGCTCAAGCTGGATACGAGGGTCAGTGGAGCGAATATACAAAGCGCCGCTGCCCTTAGGTCCATAAATTTTATGGGCCGACAGAGTTAAAAAATCAACCTTGGTTGTTTCAAGATTTACTTTAATTTTTCCTACGGCTTGCGTGGCATCACTATGGAAATAGATTTTATGTTGATGAGCGAGCTCGCCCAATTCACTCATGGGATTCAGACTGCCAATTTCATTATTGGCCCAGATAAAGCTCATCAGTCGGGTGTCTGGTCGAATTCTTTTTTTAACTTCGGCCACGTCAACTTGGCCGTAGGAATTGACCGGCACAAATTCAATCAAAGCCCCCTTTTTTTTCAAGGCCTCCAAATTTTTTAAAACAGAACTGTGTTCAACGCTGGAACTAAGAATATGAAAAGATCCACCCACAGCAGAATCTTGCCATTGATTAAAAAGACTTTGGAAGACCCAGTTATTGCCCTCGGTCGCGCCTGAGGTAAAAAAAATTTCAGTGGGCTTTGCCGCCAAAAGTCCAGCCACTTGCTGACGGGCTTTTTCCACCGCGCGACTGGCGGTCCATCCCCAAGGATGCTGTGAGCTGGCGGCATTGCCAAAATGCTGTTGGAAATAGGGCAGCATGGTTTCTAGCACGCGGGGATCCAGGGGTGTTGTGGCATTGTAGTCTAGATAGATCGGCGGCAAAGAGTGCATCCCTTGGGTTTAAATGGGCTTGCTCTAAGATTCAAGAAGATTATGATCAAGCTCTGATGGCGAAGGGTTTAAAAGTTTCACGAAAATTATCTGAGGCCACCGATGCGTTTGAGACCGTCGTGTGGAAAAAATTTAATTCCGTGATAAAAAATCGCCAGGGTCAGATCATCTTTGAACAAAATGGCGTCGAAGCCCCAGAGTCTTGGTCGCAACTGGCCGTCGATATCGCCGCCTCAAAATATTTCCGTCGAAAACTACCGCGCATTGAAAATGAATCTTCGATCTGTCAGTTGGTCACCCGAGTCGTCCAGGCAATTCATTTCAGTGCAAAAAAGCAAGGCGACTATTTTGCCAGTGAAAAAGACCTAGCCCATTTTTCAGAAGAATTAAAATTTATTTTAATTCATCAGATGGCGGCCTTTAATTCTCCGGTTTGGTTTAATGCGGGCGTTTTTGAAGCCTACCAATTGGAATCATTGAATCAAATGTGGGCCTGGGATTTTAAGAAGAAAGCTGTGGTCAGTTTTGAAAATGCTTTTGAACGGCCACAAGTTTCGGCATGTTTTATTCAATCCGTGAATGACAGTTTAGAAAGTATTTTTGATTTGGCTAAAACGGAAGCTAAGCTTTTTAAATATGGATCGGGTTCAGGAACTAATTTTTCGCCTTTAAGAAGTAAGTACGAAGAACTACAAACGGGCGGAACTTCGTCGGGGCTGATTGCTTTTCTTGAGGTCCTAGATCGGGGCGCTGGGGCTATTAAGTCGGGGGGAACAACTCGCAGGGCTGCAAAAATGGTTTGCGTCGATATTGATCATCCTGAAATTATCGATTTTATCGACTGGAAAATGAATGAAGAAAAAAAAGCAAAAGCTTTGATTTCGGCGGGATATCCCTCGGATTATGAAGGCGAAGCCTACCGCACAGTGGCTGGGCAAAATGCAAATAACTCAGTTCGGTTAACAAATAAATTCATGAAAGCGGTCCAGCAAGATAAAGACTGGCAATTACTTTCAAGATCAGACAACGAAGCCAGTCGCAAAGTCGTCAAAAAAATAAAGGCTCGGGATTTATGGCAGCGTTTAGTTCATTCTGCCTGGAGCTGTGCTGAGCCAGGGGTTCAGTTTCACGATACGATCAATGAATGGCACACTTGTCCTGAAGCGGGCGACATTCGCGCTAGCAACCCTTGTTCCGAGTATATGTTTTTAGATGATAGTGCCTGCAATTTAGCGTCCGTGAATTTAGTAAAATTTCTAAAAGCGGATGGCTCTTTTGATATGGAATCTTATCAGCATGTGGCTCGGATTCTATTAATTGCTCAGGATATTTTAGTCGATTATGCCAGTTATCCAACGCAAAAAATTGCAGAAAATAGTCATCACTATCGACCTTTGGGACTAGGATTTGCCAATTTAGGATCTTTGTTAATGCGAATGGCTTTGCCTTACGATTCAGAAAAGGGCCGGGCCTGGGCCGGAGTCCTCAGCGCCGTGATGGGCGGTGTTGCTTATCAAACCAGTGCTGAGCTTGCAAAAAATAAAGGCGCCTTTTCAGGCTTTTCAAAAAATAATACGGCCATGCTGCAAGTCATGTCGCTGCATCAAAAATCATTAAGTTTAGTTCAATGGTCGGAGCTTCCTCCGGAATTTAAATCTCAAGCAGAAAATTTATGGAAAGAAGTCATTTTAAAAGGATCCGATGTAGGATTTCGGAATTCGCAAGTCACCGTGATGGCGCCGACGGGAACGATCGGACTATTTATGGATTGTGATACGACCGGGATCGAGCCTGATTTTTCTTTAGTGAAACTAAAAAAAATGGTTGGCGGCGGTGAAGTTGAAATCATTAATTCCGCAATTCCACGAGCTTTAAAAAAATTAGGCTACAGTGAAAATGAAATAAAGAAAATGCTGGAGTTTGTTTTAAAAAATAATCAAATTCATACAGCTCCTGGGCTTTTAGAAAAACATCAAGCCGTGTTTTCAGGAGCCACTGGACCAGGTGCGCTGTCGCCGGAAAGTCATCTTTTGATGATGGCCGCAGTCCAACCTTTTATCAGTGGCGCCATTTCAAAGACGGTGAATCTGCCAGAAACTGCTTCTGAGAAACAGATTGCAGATCTTTTTCACCAGGCTTGGAAATTGCAGTTAAAGGCCGTTGCGATTTATCGCGATAATAGTAAATTCAGTCAGCCCTTAAACCAAAAAATTTTTACGATGAAATGTCCTCTATGCCAATCTGACACCGAGCTTCAAAGCGGCTGTTATCGCTGCCCCAATTGCGGTCATACAGTGGGTTGCGCTTAAATAAACTGCT
>JAYWEU010000047.1:0-6441 GCA_043779385.1 Pseudobdellovibrionaceae bacterium | reverse complement strand
AAAAGCTTTGTTGCATAAAAAAACCTCGCGCGTAAAGAAGTGACCGGTACCCCCGGGGTGGAGAAAGGGGAGAGGGAACAAGGGAGTGGAGTGCAAGGTGCAGGCTGGGTTGTGGAGTGCTTGGTCGTGAGAGCATTGAAGCGGGGTGGCTGTGGGGCGGATAAGGTCTTGTAAAATTTGAGGGGTTTTATGATAATCTGGGGGCATGAAAAAAATAATTGCTCTTCCACTTTTGTTTGGGTTTTTAATTGTTGGAGTTGGTTGTGCTTCTAAGTCTAAAAAAGAGGTGGGACCCTTGGCCGTTGGGATCAAGTGGGAAACCAAAGCTCAGGTGCGGGATTTTAAGAATAATAAAAACAGCAATTTAAATATCGATATTATTTCGGTAAAAAATTCGCACTTGCGAATGGAAGTCACGGCGACTTTGGGTTATCCAGTGGCGACTTTTATAGCGACTCCACAAAATTTAAAAATGGCGGTTTATCCTCAGAAAAAGTTTTATTTTGGCCCCAATTCTGAAGAGGCCCTGCGACCGATGCTGGGGTTTCCTTTAGATCCTAATGTTTTTCAAAGTATTGTTTATGATACAGCAATCAAGGGGTGGACCTGTGTGGCCGGAGATGATGGTCTAGTGGCCTCTTGCAAGCGAACGACAAAAAGTGGGGAAGTTGTCGTTGTCTGGCAGGAGCGAAAAGAGACCAACAAACGAGTCGTCATTCATGGTCCTCAGTTTGAAATGCAATGGTTATTTCAAGCCTCAACAATCTTAAATCCTGTGAAGTCAGATGCCTTTAAGCTAGAAGCTCCGTCTGGATACACTGTCGTTCCGTTATAGGGCTCCGTTAAAAAGCTCCGTGATCAGAATTCTCATTGTTAGAATTCTCAATGTTAGACACGTATGACTTTGGTCCAGGTTAAAAGAATATTTTAACCGATGATTAAAAAGTTTCTAACCGGGATTGAATCGGGCATAATCCTATACATACAGGGGCTTAGTCTAACCACCCCACGGAGTCCTTCATGGCGGCAAAAATCGACCTGAAATCAATGATTAACCAATGGCAATCGACAAGCTCGCGAGCCAAGCTTCACTGGTCAGGATCTTTTGAAGATTATCTGACCTTGGTGAAAGCAAATCCAAAAATCACGCGAAATGCTTTTCAGCGCATGTACGACATGATCGTTGATGGCGGCACTGAGGAATACGAAGACTTTAAAAAACGTGTGATTCGCTATAAATTTTTTGATGATGCTGTAGCCAATGGGAAAGACGCCGTTTTTGGTTTAGACATCGCGCTGATGAAGTTAGTGAATGTGTTGAAGGCGGCGGCCTTGGGTTATGGGACTGAAAAACGAGTGATTTTACTTCATGGTCCCGTCGGCAGCGCAAAATCAACCATTTGCCGAATGCTGAAAAAAGGACTTGAAGCCTATTCCATGACAGAAGCTGGCGCCCTTTATACCTTTGAATGGGTTGATGAAAGCGGCGTGCTTGATGGCATGCTGGGGAAAAGCATTAAATCATTTCCATCCCCAATGCATGAAGAGCCTTTGCTGTTGATTCCGGATGATTTACGAGCCCAAGTTTGTGAAGAAGTGAATCGCGGCCAAGACGGAGAATTCAGAATTAAAATTGAGGGCGAATTAAGTCCACCGTCACGATTTATTTTTAGAAATTTAATGGATAAATATAATGGCGACATGCAAAAAGTACTTTCCCATGTTCGTGTTCGCCGCATGTTTCTATCTGAGGCCGATCGAATTGGTATTGGCACTTTCCAACCAAAAGATGAAAAAAATCAGGACTCGACAGAGCTGACCGGTGATATCAACTATCGAAAAATTGCTGAGTACGGATCAGATTCCGATCCCAGAGCTTTTAATTTTGACGGCGAATTCAACGTCGCCAATCGCGGTATGATTGAGTTCGTGGAAGTTTTAAAGTTAGATGTGGCCTTCTTATATGATCTTTTGGGAGCTTCCCAAGAGCACAGAGTCAAACCGAAGAAATTTGCTCAGACCCATATCGACGAAGTGATCATTGGGCATACCAACGAGCCCGAGTACCGCCGACTTCAAGACAATGAATTTATGGAAGCCTTGCGGGATCGGACTGTGAAAATTGATATTCCCTACATCACGCGCTGGAGAGACGAAATTCAGATCTATAAAAAAGATTTTAACTCGCAGAAAATGCGCGGTATTAGCATTGCCCCACACACGATTGAAATGGCTGCCATGTGGGCCATTCTGACCAGATTAGAAAAACCCAAAAAAGCAAATCTGACAAGATTGCAAAAGCTAAAACTTTATAATGGAAAAACTTTAGCAGGCTACACGGAAGACAACGTCCGTGAACTTCGCAAGGAAACCATTCGAGAAGGATTAGAGGGGATTTCGCCCCGTTATATTCAAGATAAATTATCCAACTCGATTGTTGCGGCCACTCAGAATAATCGAGGATCAGTCAATGCTTTTATGGTTTTAAATGAGCTTGAATCAGGCTTAAAAAATCATTCGTTATTGTCCAATGAAGAATTAAAAGCTGAATACCGAGAACTTTTAAGTGTCGTTCGTCAAGAGTACGAAGAAATCATCAAAGGCGAAGTGCAAAGAGCCGTCAGTGCTGATGAAAGTGCCTTGCAAAGACTTTGTGCGAATTACATTGATAACGTGAAAGCTTTTACCCAGCGGGAAAAAGTCCGTAATCAATTCACAGGGCTTGATGAGGAACCGGATGAGCGTCTGATGCGATCGATTGAAGAAAAAATCGAAATCACAGATTCGCGCAAAGATGATTTCCGCCGAGAAATTATGAATTATATCGGCGCCTTGGCTTTAGAAAACAAAAAATTTAATTTTAAAATGAACGAAAGGCTTCACAAAGCTCTTGAGCTGAAACTTTTTGAAGATCAAAAAGACAGTATCAAAATCACAACGATGGTAAGTGCTGTTGTCGATAAAGACACGCAAGAGAAAATCGATATCGTAAAATCTCGGCTGATCAAAGATTTTGGTTATGACGAAATTTCTGCGACCGATGTTCTACAATACGTGGCCAGCATTTTTGCTCGTGGTGATGTGAAGAATAAATAATGCCGATCAAGGAAGACCAGAACAGATTTAGGGATATCGTTAAAGGTAAGGTCAAAGAAGACTTTAAAAAGTACGTATCCCAAGGCGAAATGATCGGGAAGCGCGAAAACGATTTCGTGAAGATTCCCTTGCCACAAATTGATATTCCCAACTTCCGATATGGTCCCAAGCAACAAGGCGGAGTCGGTCAAGGCGAAGGCCAGCAAGGCGAAGATGTCGGCGAGCCTGGCGAAAATTCGCAAGGGCAGGCGGGGAATTCAGCCGGTGAGCATTTGGTCGAAGTCGATCTCAGCATCGATGAGCTGGCTGAAATCATGGGTGAAAAACTAGAGCTGCCGCGCATTCAGCCTAAAGGAAATAAAAATATTGATTCGGTGAAAACCAAATACACGGGTTTAGCCCCTGTTGGCCCTGAGGGCTTAAGACATTTTAAATCATCATACAAGCGGGCTTTGCAAAGGTATATCACGTCAGGCACCTACACGCCGGATGACCCGGTCATTATTCCGATTCGCAGAGATTTTCAGTACCGAACCTTTAAAAAAGTAACGCAGCCTCAGACCAAGGCGGTCGTCATTTATATGATGGATGTTTCGGGATCGATGGGCGATGAGCAAAAAGAGATTGTTCGTTTAGAAAGTTTTTGGATTAATACTTGGCTGAAAAAACATTACAAGGGTCTAGAAACTCGATTTATAATTCATGATGCCGCCGCCAAAGAAGTCGATGAGGACACCTTTTTTCGGACCAGCGAATCCGGCGGGACCCTGATCAGCTCAGCGTATAAGTTGTGTCAGCAAATAATAGAGACTGATTATCCGCCCAATGAATGGAATATTTATCCATTTCACTTTAGTGATGGCGATAATTGGAGTGGGGAAGACACCAGACTTTGCGTGAAACTTTTGAAAGAGTTCTTTTTGCCGGCCGTGAACGTTTTTTGCTACGGCCAAGTGGAAAGTAAATACGGGAGTGGTCAGTTTTTAAAAGATCTACAGAAAGATTTCCCAGATGATGAACGCGTGGTCGTCAGTCAAATTGATAGTAAAGATAAGATACTAGATTCCATTAAAGATTTCTTAGGAAAAGGCAAATAGATGTCAAATTTGACGCCTGAACTGGAAGTGGAAAGAGCTAAGATTTGCAAGATCGCAAAAAATGTTGGCCTTGATTGCTTTGAGACCATTTTTGAATTGATCAGCTATGACCAAATTAATCAGTTTGCGGCCTACGGCGGTTTTCCCGTCAGATATCCACACTGGAAATTTGGTATGGAGTACGAGCATCTTTCAAAGAGTTACGAATATGGTCTTTCTAAAATCTATGAAATGGTGATCAACACGGATCCTTGTTATGCCTACTTGATGGAAGGCAACATGATGATGGATCAAAAACTGGTCATGGCCCATGTTTATGGACACTGCGACTTCTTCAAAAACAATATTTGGTTTTCAAAAACAAATCGTAAAATGATGGATCAGATGGCGAACCATGCAACTCGAATTCGTCGATATATGGATCGATATGGATACGACACGGTGGAAAGCTTTATTGATGTTTGCTTGAGTCTTGAAAACTTGATCGATCGCTACAGCCCTTATGTCGATGCGCCCAGACAGCAGGTGCCACGCGTGGAAGATCCTGATCATGCCCATGGCATGCTGAAAGTTCAGCGTCCTTATATGCGCGATTATATTAATCCGCCTGAGTTTATTGCCGAACAAAGAAAAAAAATGGCTGAAGCGGCGGCTGCAAAGGATTCAAAGTTTCCTCCGCAGCCTGAAAAAGATATTTTGAAATTTTTAATGCACTTTGCCCCCTTGCAAGACTGGCAACAGGATATTTTATCCATCATTCGCGATGAAGCTTATTATTTTTCGCCGCAAGGAATGACCAAGACCATGAATGAAGGTTGGGCTTCTTACTGGCATTCAAGATTGATGACGGAAAATATTTTGACCGATTCAGAAATTATTGATTTTGCGGACCACCATAGCGGAACAATGGCGATGCATCCGCAGGGCTACAATCCTTATAAAGTGGGGATCGAGCTTTTTCGCGACATCGAAATGCGTTGGAATAAAGGTCAGTTTGGTCGCGAATGGGAACAGTGTGATGATATTCGCGAGAAAAAAAATTGGGACCAGAATTTAAAATTAGGCCGCGAGAAAATATTTGAAGTTCGAAAAATATATAATGACGTCACTTTTATCGACGAGTTTTTGACCGAAGATTTTTGCGTTCGAAACAAAATGTTTGTTTATAAATTTAACAAGCGCACGAATAAATTTGAAGTCGACACCCGCGACTTTAAAGCGATCAAAGCCAAACTTTTATTTCATATGACGAATTTTGGACAGCCCATTATCAAAGTTGAAGATGCCAATTTTGAAAATCGCGGTGAACTTCTTTTGACGCATATGCATGAAGGTGTCGACATGCAGCCTGATTTTATGGCAGCAACTTTAAAGAATGTTCAAAAAATTTGGTCGCGACCTGTGAATTTAGTGACAGGCATGGAAGGCGAAGGATTTCTTTACAGGTTTGATGGTAAAGAATATTCTCAGCACAAATTATCGGACGGTAAAACGCCAACATCTGCTCAAGAAGAAAAATAAAATGAATTCAAATTACAGGCCAGTTTATAGCACGGATCCTCGCGATAAAGTGATGTGCGGACGCTGTCACAAAACTTTGGATGTTTGCCGCTGCAAGGTGGATCAATCCTTTGATCCTTCAAAGCTGATGGTTATTTTTAGAATGGAATCCAATGGTCGCGGCGGAAAAATTGTGACTGTTTTAGATGGACTACCAAAAAATGAGCCCTTTTTAAAAGAGCTGACGAAAGAGTTGAAGGTTAAGTGCGGAACTGGCGGCACTTATAAATTAGACGAAAAAACAGCAAAAATAGAAATCCAGGGCGACAAAAGGGTCCAAATTAAAGCCCTACTAGAGGTCAAACAAATTAGGTACAAAGGAGTTTGACCTAATTGTAAAATCCTTTTCCTTGATCTATTACAGGTTTAAAAATACTGTTGAAAGATTGGGAAAAATCTCAATCTGAAGGGTGTCATGGCGGATCTTAAAAAGGTCTTAATTATTGATGATCAGGAAGAAAACTGCAAAATGTTGGCGGACGTTCTAGGTCCGGACTATAAGTGCTTTTATTCTGACGACAGCACCCGCGCGGTTCAGCTGATTATTGATTTAAAACCCGACATGGTTTTGCTAGATTATAAAATGCCAGGCCTTCTGGGCGTCGATGTTTGCAAGTTAGTTCGCGAAGATAAAGCGATTAAAGAAACTCCGATTATTTTTGTTTCAGGGGCGGCCACGATCGATGAG
>JAYWEU010000046.1:0-6457 GCA_043779385.1 Pseudobdellovibrionaceae bacterium | reverse complement strand
GTCGACGCTGACAACGACGACAACAAATAATATGACGGTCACACGTCCAATTCCTTCGGCTTTTAATTTAGTGCCCCGGGGAATCGACTATTCCACGCCTCCAGAAGTCGTGGCCTTTTCATCCTGTGCCAATCAGGATGCCCCGCAGCCCTTATGGTCCGTGATTCAAAAACACAATCCAGATTTATTCATCTTTGACGGAGATATTGTTTACGCAACATCCCCCGAGCAAAGACCCGTGGCCGAGCAATATAAAAAATTAAGCAAAATCCCAGAATATCGCGCCTTCCGAGAAGCCGTACCGGTCATGGCCATGTGGGACGATAATGATTCAGGAAAAAATGACGGGGGCGCCGACAACCCAGAAAAAGATCTTTATAAAAAAGAATTTTTAAAACATTTCCCCTATATTAAAGACAGCATCAGTTGGAACCAGGGCGGGCTTTACCATGTTAAATATATTGGCGGCAATACGACAACAAATACTGGTCGCCGAAGAAAACAGCGCATTTTAAAAAAGCAGCCCCTCTTGCAGGTGATTATGCTGGACACTCGCTATTTCCGAAGCCCTCTAAAAAAAGCCGATGATCTCCAAAATCCTTTGCATAAATACGACCCATGGGATGAAAAAGATGCCACTAAAATGGTTCTTGGTGAAGAGCAATGGTTGTGGCTGGATGATCAATTGCAAAGACCTGCTGACTTGCGAATTATTGTTTCAGGGATTCAAGTCATTGCCAAAGATCATGGTTTTGAAAAGTGGGCCAATTTTCCCACCGAACGCCAAAGACTTTTTGATCTTATTAAAAAGCATGGGGCTAGGAATACTCTGATAATCAGCGGCGATCGACATATTGGCACAATAGCCAAAGCCGATCTTTCTGGGTTTGGTCCACTCTTTGATGTGACGGCAAGTTCTATTAACCGTCCTAGCCAATTAGACGAAAAAGATGCCACTTATATTGGCAAGCCCATTCAAGCTGAAAATTTTGGCTTGGCTTTTATTGATTGGAAAAAGCGCCGAATCAAAGTGGAACTTCGTGACCTTCAGGATCAAGTCGGAAACTCAGTTGATTTTAAATTCTGAAACTGCTCCACTTGAGTGTGCTTGGATTAACTCGCGCGTCGAATAACATCAGTGATCCTAGAGGCTTATCCTCTCCTTGCGTCCATTTGAATTCCAGAGGAATTCGAATGGTAACAACGAAACACTTAAATCCCTAGAATTAGACAAAAATCATGAGGCATTAGTCTGCACTAAGCACACTCAAGTGGGGCAGTTTCTAAATTCTAAGCTTTTCATTTAAAATGCTTTTGACGAGCAATGGACAGCTATTGACATCTTCTAAGTTTAGAATTACTCCATTTCCAGATGAATTCTAATCATAGAAAAAAATCTTATTCACTCTCTGAAATAGCCGGAAAACTTTCAAGCGTTGGCGTTCAACCAACCTTGCAAAGAATCTCGCTCTTTCATTTTTTATTATGCGAAGCTAATCATCCAACGGCTGAAGATGTGCATGTTTGGGCTGAAAAAAATCTAGCAAAAATTAGTTTAGCGACGATTTATAATACTTTGAATACATTGGTCGAAGCAAAGCTGCTCAGATCCTTTCGCTTGTCCCAATCAGAAAAAATGATCTATGATGCAAACATTTTTGATCACCATCATTTTATTGATGAAAAAACGGGCGAACTTTTTGATATTTCACCGGAAGATATGAAGTTTAATTTTATTTTACAAAAAAAATTTAAAGTGAATGACTTTGAAGTGACTTTCAGAGGATCCATAAAAAACTAAAAGGAGAATAAGATGTTAAGTATCACTCAAAAATTTCCAGAATTTAAAATGCAAGCCTGTGTTTCCCGTGAAAAGGGCAAAGAATTTGCCGAGATCTCAAATAAGGACGCCAAGGGACAATGGGCCGTTTATTTTGCTTGGCCCATGGACTTCACCTTTATTTGTCCGACCGAAATCGGTGAATTCAATAAAGAATTAAAAAATTTCCAAGCTCGGGAAACCAGACTCTTCGGCCTGAGCTGCGATTCTCAATTCGTGCATTTGGCCTGGAGAAACACACACCCTGATTTAGCTAACTTGGGATTTCCGATGTTAGCTGATAATAAAAAGGAACTGACAGCGGCCTTGGGAATTCTTCATCCTCAAGAATTAGTCCCTTTACGAGCAACTTATATCGTCGACCCTGAAGGCATCATTCGCTGGGTTTCAGTGAATGACTTATCTGTGGGTCGCAATGTCAAAGAAGTTTTGCGGACACTTGATGCCTTACAAAGTGATGAACTTTGCCCCTGCAACTGGGAAAAGGGTCAAGCCACTCTTGGATAAATCTTGCGACGAATTTTTTTCTAGCCCTTGTTAGGCCGTCCTCTGGAGACTCAATGGACTTTTCAAATATTGTTGATTCATTTTTAGAAAAAGATTACCGAATTCATGACTCTTCTATTTTTCGCGATCTGTCGTTGAACTTTAAAAAATTGATGCAGGACAGTTCTTTGGAACCCGCTGAAAGATTTATGAATTTGTTAGCCATCGCGACAACGCTGCACAATAAAGAAATGATGTATTTAGCTCGCACAGCATTAGCTTTAATGGGCCTAGCTCCGGAACAAATCCAGGAAGCCGCGGAAGTCGCTGGGATTATGGGAATGAATAATATTTATTATAAATTTAGAAGTTTCTTAAGTCCCGAAGTAGTCGAAGAGTATTCGCGCGCTGGGCTACGAATGCAAAGCTTAATGAAACCGCAAACTGGAAAACAAAACTTCGAAATGATGTCGATGGCTGTTTCCATCGTTAACGGCTGTCCAACTTGCGTCAGCTCGCACGAAAGAGCGATCAGGGCCTTGGGCGTTTCTGCTGAAAAAGTTCATGATGTCGCCCGATTGGCCGCCATTTGCAAAGGCTTAGATTCCTTGAAAGTCGCCCAAGGCTAAGATACAAATAGATCCATTCTATTTAGAGGACTTCAAATGGAAAAAATCTATCTTAAAGATTATCGCGCTCCGGACTTTGAAATCGAAGACATCCACCTGGAATTTGACCTGAAAGAAGATTCCGCAACAGTCCTAAGCACCATGTCTTTTAAAAAAAAGACGCCGTCGGCGATTCTTGAGCTTAACGGCGAAAAAATAGAACTGATTTCAATTGAACTTGATGGGCATCTTTTAAAATCATCTGATTATGAAAAAACGGACTCTTTCTTAATTTTAAAGAACGTGCCAGATAAATTCGAACTTAAAATCACCACCCACTTTAATCCCAAAGCCAATACGGAATTAACAGGACTTTATTATTCTGGCGGATTCCTTTGCACACAATGTGAAGCCGAGGGCTTTCGACGCATCACCTATTTCTTGGACCGACCTGATGTAATGACCAAGTACCATGTCACCATCCGAGCCGATAAGAAAACTTTTCCAGTGCTTTTATCTAATGGCAATCGTTTGTCGTCAAAAGATCTTGGCGATGGCAGACATCAAGCCGAGTGGGAAGATCCTTTTAAAAAACCAAGCTATTTATTTGCCTTGGTGGCGGGTGATTTAGGCGTGACTCGCGATGAATTCCAAACCATGACCCAGCGAAAAATTAATCTAGAAATTTATGCTCCCCATGGAAAACAGAATATGTGTCACCATGCCATGCGCTCGCTGAAACACGCGATGAAGTGGGATGAAGAACGTTTTGGCCTGGAATATGACCTTGATGATTTTATGATTGTCTCGATCGATGATTTTAATATGGGTGCCATGGAAAACAAGGGCCTTAATATTTTTAACTCCCGTTTAGTTTTGGCCGACGAGAACACAGCCACCGACCTTGATTTTCATAGGATTGAATCCGTTGTCGGCCACGAATATTTTCATAATTGGACTGGCAACCGAGTTACTTTGCGGGACTGGTTTCATTTGTCGTTAAAAGAAGGTCTGACCGTTTTTCGAGATCAAGAATTTTCGGCCGATTTAACCGATGTTGCGATTCAAAGAATTAATGATGTCAGCGATTTGCGAGAACGACAATTTATTGAAGATGCGGGTCCGAATGCCCACCCCGTTCGTCCGGAATCTTGTTATGCCGTCGATAATTTCTACACTTCAACGATTTACGAAAAAGGCGCTGAAGTCATCCGCATGATGAGCACGATGGTCGGCCGCTTAGGTTTCAGAAATGGCATGGATAACTATTTTAGCAAACATGATGGTCACGCCGTCACCATTGAAGATTACGTTCAAGCCATTGCAGAGCCTAACAAAAGGGACTGGGGCCAGTTCCGTCTTTGGTACTCCCAAATAGGGACTCCGACTGTTCAAGTCACTGAAAGCTATGATGACGACAAAAAACAGTATCATTTGCGCCTTGAGCAAACGGGCCAACCTCTGCACATTCCATTGTCTTTCGAACTTTTTAAATCAGATGGACATCTGTTTGATATTCATAGCGACAAGATCTCTAGAAATAGCGAAGGACAAAAATTAATTGAGCTTAAGAGCTCCAAAATGGATCTGACTTTTTCAGATATTTCGTCTCGCCCAGTGCTGTCGTTACTGCGCCAGTTTTCGGCGCCTGTAAATCTAAAATGGGATAGGCCTGATCATGATCTTTTCTTTTTAATGACAAAAGACACCGATGGCTTCAATCGCCGTGAAGCCTCGATGATTTTAGGAATCCAATTTTTGAAAAAAGCCTTAAAGCAGATTCGTCAAGGCCGCCAGCCTGAAGGGGACGGAGCCTTTTGCGAAGCCTACCAAAGTATATTAAAAGATGAGTCAATGAGCCCCGCCTTTAAGGCTTTGATGCTCGAGCTTCCCTCAGAAAGAATTTTGATTCAAAAAGAAGCCACTTTTGATGCTGATCACTTTTTAAAAACTCAGCGGTGGGCTCAGCAATATATCGGGCAAACTTTTTCTGACGAATTTGAAAAACTTTATCATCAAATTTCAGCGTTTGAAAATAAGGTGAATGACTTTGCTTCTGCAGGGCGAAGACAGTTAAAAAATACGGCTTTAATGTTTTGGGTTGATTCAGGAAAACCATCGGCCGTTCAGGCGGCTCTGAATCAATATAAAAGCGCTAAAAACATGACCGATCGCATGGCGGCTTTAGAGTCCTTATCGCGAACGGAATCCCTTTATTTCGATGAAACTCTTGAAGATTTTAAACGCACTTGGAAAAATAACGGCTTAGTGATGAATAAATGGTTTTCAATTCAAGCTATGTCTTCTCGTAAAGACACCTTCCAGCGCGTCCAGAATCTACTGACTCAGCCTGAGTTCAGCATTAAGAATCCAAATAATGTTTATGCAGTCCTGAAGACCTTTACGGGAAATGCCTCTGTTTGCCACAGTTCTGGCGGCGCTGTTTATGAATTTTTGACGGACCAAATTTTAAAGGTTGATGAAATCAATCCTCAGGTGGCGGCAAGAATTTGTGGGCTCTTTGATTACACAGCAAAAATGCCTGCGCTTCAGAAGGCACAGCTGAAGGACCAAGCGCAACGGGCTCTGAATCATCCCCGTCTTTCAAAAAATACGCGGGAATTAATCGCGCCCGTCATGACAGTTTAGTTTTCGTTCAGACGGTGGCGACAATGCATCAGAAATTCTTCCCGAGTTTCTTTTCGGGATTTAAAATGGCCCCGTAAATCAGAAGTCGCCGTTGAACTGCTTGAATCTTGAATTCCACGAGCAATCACGCAGTAATGTTTGGCATTCATATGAACGGCCACATCTTCGGTCCCTAAAATATAAACCAAGGCGTCCGCAATCTGCTTTGTTAATCGCTCCTGAACCTGTGGACGTCGAGCAAAGAACTGCACAATGCGATTGATCTTTGAAAGGCCAATCACCTTTTGCCCTGGGATATAAGCGACAGTCGCGCGCCCTTCAATGGTCTGGAAATGGTGTTCACACACCGATAGAACTTCGATATTCTGAACCACCACCATTTGATCGTACTTCATTTTATTTTCAATGACTGTGATTTTTGGGAAATTCTTAACTTCTAAACCGCTAAAAAGTTCTAAGACATACATCTTTGCTAATCTTCTTGGTGTATCAACGAGTGAATCATCGTCTAGATCTAGCCCAAGAATCTTCATTATATCGCGAAATTTCTCTTCCACCTTTTGAACTTTTTCATCAGGACTTAAACCATTGTCTTTTTGCGGTGTCGGGATCACAGATTTAAGAATATTTTCCGGGGAAAATTGAAACTTTTTTGGAGCTTGTATTTTTTGTGTTTTTGCCAAGAGCCCTCCATAGATTCAAGTAATCTGATGCCTTTATTCCGTCATTCACTTTCCAAAGTTTTGCTGATTTACATTGTCAAACTTACAGGGTCTCGGTTTGCCCTGTTCAGATCTTAGACATCAGGCCTGTCACCAAAAGCAATGTAGCTCGTCTGAAATGGACTTTGAATTGCAATATCTGCCTACCGAGA
>JAYWEU010000045.1:0-2418 GCA_043779385.1 Pseudobdellovibrionaceae bacterium | reverse complement strand
GCACAACTTCGCCACTGATTTTATTTTGTTTTGATTTGGCGGTCTCGGCTTGAAAGATCATCTCTTTACGCTGCCGGTTGAGATCGATAATTTGGTCTAATATTTCCGTCGAGGCGCCACGATTCACTAAACCTTGTCGATATTCATCAAAGTAAGAAGGGCCGCTGTCAGTTTTTTTTTCAAGAAGTTTTACGTCAATCATCGCAGACCCTTTTTTGTTTTAAGGTGCTAAAAGTATATACATTCGAAGAAGTTGCGCGACAAGAACCATCACAAGATCAAAGATTAAGACATGTCCTAAAGTCCACGCCTGTGAAATTCGCATGAAAACGGCCATCACCACTAAAATAACAAACAAAAGCGAAAGGGTGCCGTAATGGGAAGCTTCTTGACCCGCTAAAGACAATGTCAGCGCCAAGAAAAAAGCGGTCAATCCACGAAGCACCACAAGAAGCATTCGCGCGGATCCCGTTTTTACACCAGATTTCATTCCGTCTGCCAAATTATTCATTTTTTCAGAAATTCCCATTTATCCTCCGTCACTTATTTAGTATTGCAATCTTCACTTGGAAATCCAAGTTGGTTTAATCGACCGACAATTTCTTTTTTATCCGGGGCATTTGGCGAAAGCTCTAAATACAAGCAATAGCCTTTGATCGAGGCCTTACGGTCCCCTTTTGTATCAAAAATCGCACCTTGCTCGCGATAAATTTCAGCAAAACCACTTTCCCGCGTCGCCGCAATGGCTAGCATATCTTCGGCGACCTCGGTGGAGCCATTCAGTCGGTAACACTGAGCTGCTCGGACATAGACCTCGGCCCCTTGAGCACGAAGCTTCAGCGCCTGGGCATATTCGCTCGCACATTCGGCGTATTGCTTCTGTGCATAATGAATTTGCCCGGCTAAAACGTAGCTGTCTGATAAATAGGGATTATTTTTTTTCTCAGTTTTGATGGCCTCCATCGCAACATCTAAGGCCCCCGCCGCAAAGGCCGCCTTCGCTTTATAATAAAAGGTTTTGGGATAATTGGGGTTGATCTTATTGGATCTTTCGAAGTATTTGACCGCATCATCATACCGCTGGGATTCAAAATAAAGACGACCCACCTCAAATATCGGACGCGCATCTGTTGGATCTAAGGCCGAGGCCGACAAATAGGCCTTCAAAGCTTTGGTAAATTCCTTTTGTTCTTTGTAGCATTCGCCCAATCCTAAAAACGCGTCTTTATTCTTGGGATCTGCGTCGGTCACTTGCTCGTAAAAAGCTTGGGCCTGTGGATATCGTTGCTCACTTCGAAAAAGATCTGCCAAAGCCACGCGATATTCGTAGTTAAAAGAATATTTTCTAATTAATTCTTGAAGAATTCTAGCACCTGCATCGACTCCGGTTGTGACACTCATGATCAGCGCATAATTTTTATTGGCATCAAGACTACTGCCATCAATTTCTAAAGCCTTTAACGCAAAACGAGTTGCATCTTTTAAGGCGTCATCTCGTTTTTTAACTTCGGGCAATGTTCCTGGCAGAATTTTTTTGGCTAAGAAAATATTCGCTTCGGAAAGCAAGATAAGGGTGTCGATATCCCCTTGATAAAAAGAAAGGGCCTTCTGTCCATAAACGATGGCGCCCTCTAAATTATTTTTTCTAAACTCCATTTGCGCAAGTCCACGATAAACTTCATAGCTGTCCGGAGCATCTCGTTTCGCTTGTGCTAAAATTTGAGACGCCGAAACAAAGTCAAAGCGACTGGACAGATAATCGGCCCGCAAGACATACGCAGAAATTAAACTAGGATCTGCAAGAGTTGCTTTTTTTAACCATTCGATAGCTTCAAAAGATTGATGCAACTGCCATAAACATTTTGCAGCTTTCATCGCAGCCACACCATTTTTAGGATCTAATTCAAAAGCGGTTTTATATTGGGCTTGCGCTGAAAAACAATCGCCTTGCCGTGCATACTGGTCACCCAAGAAAATCAGCTCATTTTTTTGAGCCCCCGCCATTTTCAGGTCATCCATTCCACCAAGGCGAATCAGAAAATCTTTAATCTCTGGATTCTGTGGATCGCGTTCGTAGGCCTTTGCCGCTGATTGTCTGGCTAAGTCTTTGTCGTCTCTTTGGAGTGCCAAGGTCGCCAAAATAAAATATCCTTCTCCTTCAATTTCGCGGGGAGCTTTGGATCGCATATCCAGTGCGGTCTTAAGCCATTCAAAAGATTCATCGATTTTATTATAGCCTTTATAAAGCACAAACCCCATCCCCAGCTTGGCCGATTTATGATTTGGATTTACCTTCAGCGCACTTTGGAAGTTTTCCATGGACTCAGCAAATTGCTTGGTTTTAATTTGCAAGAACGCCAAAGCCACTCTTGGCTTCAACCAATCTTTTCCTTTTTCCATGGCTTGGCGATAAAAAGC
>JAYWEU010000044.1:0-17200 GCA_043779385.1 Pseudobdellovibrionaceae bacterium | reverse complement strand
GGTCTGAAATTCCTTTCACTGCTTGCAATAAAACTTCATCGGCTTTTTTAAAAGTTTCTAACAGCGGAGTTCTTTCAGCTGCAATCGCTAGTAATTTTTGATTGGGAATAACAATCAGAGTATCAACATTTTCTTTGAGCTCGCGAAGACCATCTTCAGCGTGCTTTGACCTGCGTTTTCCCTCGAACATAAAAGGCTTTGTCACAACACCAATGGTTAATGCGCCTAATTCACGAGCGATTTTTGCAACAACAGGCGCTCCGCCCGTTCCCGTTCCTCCGCCCATTCCAGCAGTGACAAAAACCATGTCAGCGCCTTCTAATTTTTCTACAATTTGTTGATAAGATTCAATGGCTGCTCTGCGACCGATATCAGGATTGGCGCCAGCGCCAAGACCTTTTGTTAAATCTGATCCCAGTTGAATTTTCACCGCCGATTTACTGGCGTTTAAAGCTTGAATATCTGTATTGGCCACAACGAACTCGACGCCCGTCATGCCACCAGCGATCATTGTTGAAACGGCATTGCTTCCACCGCCACCAACGCCCACCACTTTTATATTGGCCCCAATGCTAATGTTTTCTTCTAATTCGAACATGTCCCCTCCAACTTAGAAAAGATCAGTGAAAAATTCTTTGATCTTTTTTGTTATTCCATCCAGGGACTCGCCCAGATGGAGCTCGACTGCGCTTACTTTTGGACTGTGCTCTAACCCATAAAGCAAAAGTCCGACGCAAGTTGCGTACTCAGATGCTTTGATCACATCCGTCAATCCACCCACTTTGCCCGGGTGGCCTCGACGAACAGGTACGTCAAAAATAAATTCGCCCATTTCTCCTAATCCTTCGAGCTGACTGGCTCCTCCGGTCAGGATGATTCCAGAACCAAGCATCGGCAATAAGCCGCTCAGTCTGACATCGTTGGCGATCAAACTTAAAGTTTCTTCAGCTCGCGCTTCTAAAACTGTGGCTAAATCTTTTTTTGGAATTTCCCGAGATTTTCGGCCGCCGACACCTTCAACTTCAATCGATTCATTATCTTGAACCAGTGAAGCCAAGGCGCTTCCGTGTTTTTTCTTTAATTCTTCTGCAGCGACCTGAGGCGTACGTAGTCCCACCGCCACATCATGAGTGAAGTGCTGGCCACCAACTGGAATTGTTGAAGTGTGCGCAACGCTTCCGTTAACAAGGTATAATAAGTTACAAGCACCGCCACCCATATCAACTAAGCACGCACCGAGATTTTTTTCGTCATCACTTAAAACGGCCATCGATGAAGCTAAAGGATCTAAAACAAGACCCGCCACTTTTAAGCCGGCTTTTTCAATACACTTAATTGAGTTTGTTAAGGCTGCTTGTGCTGCCGTCACAATATGAACATTGGCTTCTAAGCGAACGCCTGACATACCGATGGGGTCTGTGATTCCATCTTGGCCGTCGACTTTGAATTCACGAGGCAGCACATGCAAGACTCTGCGATCAGCAGGAACGGCCACGGCTTTAGCGGCCTCAAGAACTCGTTCAATATCTGATGAGTTCACTTCATTATTTTTAATGGCAACCATGCCCTTGGAATCAAAAGATTTAATATGTGGACCAGAAACTCCGACCCATACATCGTGAGCGGTATACCCAGACATAAGTTCAGCTTCTTCTTTAGCCCGGCGGATGGCTTCCGTGGTCATCTCGATGTTAACAACAACGCCTTGTTTGACGCCGCTATTAGGAGAAGAACCGACACCTGCGACTTCGATACGGCCTTCCGCATTGACTGTCGCAATCACAAATTTAATTGAGCTTGTGCCGATATCTAGTCCGGCCATTACAGGAAATCTGGGTCGGTTTCCACTCATCCTTAAGTCCTTGGCAAGTACTCATTATTATTGAGCTTTAGGACCAAAATCCATGGTCCATAAGACCTACCTAGATAGGTCCTAAGTCTTAAGCTTAGGGATCCTTACGCAACCTGACAAGGACTTTCTGAGATAGATCCGCGTCTATGACGCGTGCCTCAAACTGGTGAGACTTTAAATAATCGAGCACTTGAGAAACGCGCGCACTTTTTAGCGGAACTAATTCTTCACCAATTCGCACTTCAACTCCACTGCGAATCAGAGTTAACCAGAAACCTTCTTTTTCTTTATAAGACATTTCAGAAATTTGAGCGCGTGAAAAAGTTCCATCGATCGGAATGTTCTCTAAAACGCTGACTGCTTTTTTTCGCAGCTCTAAATTTTTCTGAAAAATATCACCACGTAAAATTGTCGCGTCCGGAACATTTTTAATTTCAATAGGATTTAGAATTTCACCTTTGCGGACGACGGGGAAAAATTCTCCTTTTTTAGTCAGCAAAAGTAATTTCACATCCAGCGGCTTAATCTTTGCTTTTAAAGTCGCCGGCCACTGTCGCACTAAACTAACGTTTTCAACCCAATTTAAATCTTGAATCTGTTTTTGAAGCTGTGCCAAATCCATGCGCCACAAGGATTGGCCACGAAAAACTTCGATCATTTTTTCAACCAATTCGACTTGTGGCTTTAAATAATGTGATTCCAGCGGCCCACCATCGACTAAGACTTCGATGCGGTCTAAATTAAAATAACCTTTTTGATTTAAAAAGAAAAGAGCGCCCCCTAGCAAAAAGGGAATGATGACGACCACTGAAATAATTCGAAAAAAAATTCGGAAGGCTTTCATAACTCTAGCTTAGCGGCAGTCCTTTGGAACCTACAGTGTAATCTGAAGGTCGCCGTCGCAATCTTTTTAAAACGGACCTAGGTCTTGCTTGCGATCTTTCGGGCTCCAGATGTCTAAAACTTCTCCTTGAGAAAGTTCGATAATGCGATCGCTGTCCATCACTGTGCCTAAACGATGGGCCACAATCAGCAAAGTCACATCCTTTAAACTTTCTCGAATGACTTTTTGAATAATAAAATCTGTTTGCACGTCAACGCTGGCTGTCGCCTCATCAAGCACAATCACTTTTGACTTCACCAGCAGCGCCCGCGCCATGCACAGCAGTTGTCGCTGCCCTTGACTAAAATTTGAGCCGTTCTCAGTGATTAAATAGTTTAGACCTTGCGGCAAAGAACAAATAAAATCCCACATTGAAGAAGATCTTAAAGCACTTTCAATTTCAACTTCTGAATACTGATCATAGCGGTCCAAATTGCTTCGTACGGTTCCCATAAATAAAACGGGATCCTGCGGAATGATCGCTAAGTTTTTTCGAAGCTCAGAAAGGGTGAGACTGCGAACTTCACGCCCATCTAAATAAATATTTCCTGATTCCAAATCAAAAAAGCGAAATAACGTTTGCAGAAGCGTGCTTTTTCCCGAGCCGGTGCGGCCAATCAAGCCAATTCTTTCTCCGTGCTGGATGGAAAAGCTAACCCCCTTTAAAACCAGTGGTAAATGCTCGGCATATCGAACCGAAACATTTTCAAAAATAATTTCACCTTTTTGAGGCCACTCTTCAATTTTTGGAACTTCGAGTGAGTGGCCTGTTTCTGCCGGAAGATTGGAATAAAACTTCAGTCGCTCCATGGATGTCATCCGCGACTCGATATCTGAAAAAACTCGAATGCCCCAATTTAAATACGTCCAAAAAGACAGCGCATATATTAAAAGCAAACCACCCATCCCTGGCGACACTAAATTTCTTTGCACCGCTAACGCTAATAAAATGGTGGCAACGCCTGTCACCGTGCCACCTAGAACCGAGATACGAACTGAGAACCAGCGATTTAAAATATAGTGATTATAAAAAATCTGCTGGCTGTAATAAAGACGTTTTCTAAAATTTTCAAAAAACCAATCTTCTTTTTTAAAACCGCGGATCACCGTCAGTCCCATCAACGTTTCTTTAAAATGGGCATAGCGAGGCGACCTCGCCAAAGAATCTAGGCGTTTAATTTCGCGGGCGGGTCTGCGATAATCCCGCTGCAGGAAATAGAAAAAAACCAACATCGGGATAAAAACGACAATAGCTGCAGGCAAAATGGAACAGATCAAAACCAAAGCAACAATCACTTGTAAAAAACAATGAACAGCTGATTCAAATGTCCACTGTAAATAGACATCAACCGATTCAATATCCCTCGAAAATCTTTGCAGAACACGCCCAATTGGAGTGGAATCAAAAAATCGAATAGGTGCTGCTAAAACAGACTTTAACATCGCGTTGTGAATATTTCGTCCGGACTCAACTCCTCTTTTTAGCCAAAATAATCCGTTCATGAGACCGACACTCAGGGTCACAAGTCCAAGGAGCCCGTAAATCATAACACCTTTTAACGGAGACTCGAATGTTGATAAATTTGAAAGCCAAGCCTTCTGCAAGAGCGGCATAAGAACAACGGCCAAGGTTCCAGAGCAAAGCAGGAAAAGATTTATATTTCGAAACCGCCCGACGCCACCTAACGATATAATATAATCAAAATAAACCGTGGACTTCACGGCGCCACGCTCGCACTCTTCGTCTTCCGTGATTCGACTTTGTGTTTCTAGAGCTAATTGAAGGAGGGGCTTTGCTGCCTTGGCTCCCTCCTCTTTTACAACGGACTCATGGCCAGCATAAAATTCAGCAAACTCTTTACTTTTTAAAATTTCCGGAAGTGATCCTGCGGCAATGATGTGCCCGTCCTTTAAAAAAATAATCTGATGAAATTTATCCAAGGATTCCATTCGATGGGTGGTCAGAATCCGAGTGGTGTTTTTCCATTCACCAAACAGCAACTGGTCGATCAAATGTTTTTCAGTGATCACATCAACGGCCGACAAGGGGTCATCTAAAAACACCAGCCCTGGACGCGCCAAACAAGCCCGAGCCAAAGCCACTCTTTGCTTTTGACCGCCCGAAAGATTGACTCCTTTTTCGCCGATTTCAGTATTTAAACCCGCCGGAAATAATTTCATATCTTGATCTAGGGCTGTTAACGTCAAGGCCTTTTCAATTTCGGCATCCGAAACATTTTCACCAAAGGATAAGTTTTCTCGCAAGGAGCCATTGATGATGTAGGCCTCTTGCGTACAAAACGCTTGCTTGGTCCCCGCCTTTAAGCCGTCTTGATGAAGCAAAAAAACTGAACCCGTGACAGGATCCAGCTCGCCAAGCAGTGCTAGCAGAAGCGACGTCTTTCCACAGCCAACGGAACCAACGATGGCTAAAGATTCTCCGGCCCTTAAATTAATATTAATATTTTTTAAAATAGCCGCTTGGTTTTTATAAGCGACAGTTAACTCTCGAACTTCGATTCCCGCGGGATCAGAAACTAAATCAGAATGCTGAACGCCCTCGGTCCGCTCCACTTGTCGCAAATATTCGACAAGCCTGCGACTGCCGACAAAGGAATTGGTCATTCTTGAAAGTAGATTCGACATTCGCCCTAAAGGCCCTTCCAAAAGTCCAAACAAAGAGACACAAGTAAAAATCAAAGCTGCGTCCAGGGCCTGCCCGCGCAAGGCATGAAGACCCAAAGCCACAAATAAAACAATAGAGCTGACGGAAGTAAAAGCCGCACCACACATCACTTCGGTCTGAGCCATTTTTTTGCGTGCCCGCAGTTCATTTTCCCGCACGGCTTGCACTTCATCGTAGACACTTTTTTCCCAGACAAAATATTTCACAACGCGAATCGCAGATAAAATCTGCGTCATAAGCGTTACTCGCTGGTCGCGCCATTTCATCATGACTTCATCAAGGTGGGTGAAGCGTCCTGCTAATTTCTTAGATAAGGGCGCTAAGATAAAAAATAAAATAAGAGGCGCCACCGCGGTCCAACCCAAATAATAAAATAACAATCCACAACATCCTAAAGTCACCAACATGGCTTCAATCATTTCAGAAAAAATAAAGACAAATTCTGAAACCCCATCTGAGTCCGTGGACATATGATTAACAATGTCTCCCACCGGTGTCTTATTTCTTGATTCCACACTCAGGCGCAAACTGTGCCGGTAAATCTTTCGATTGAGGGCCCGGGTGCCAATTTGCTCACAGCCCAAGGTGTGATAAAAATTGTGATGCAGGAGCACGCCTTGAAGAACAACGGTGGCTGAAAGTATTATGCAAAGAAGAATTAAATTTCCTAAGGAATGGTCTTCTTGAATATGGCTTAGCAAATAAATAAATTGGTGAACCATCACCGGGACGGATAATCCCAGCAAAACAGAACTCAAATAATAAGCCATCGCCCAGCGAAACTTGGCACCTAAAGCCCAAAGGTTGCTCCAGATCAGCCGACTCCCTGACGAAAAATCAAGTTGCGCCTCATGGAAATCAACATTGGCCGGAACCTGAGATTCTGGCATTTCCATAATATCATTTTCATTGACGAAATGATCTCGGCCCGCGTCCACTAATGGCCGCGCTTCTGAAAATAAAACATGTCTTTTCATTGATTGAATCTAGCGGATTTTTCCGGTCGGGTCGATCAGTTAAAATTTAATTTATTTCTGAAACTTTTTTCCCAGAAAAACGACTTCTGTTTTTAACTGAATATTTTTTTCAGCCAAGACCTTGGCTTTGACATCAGAAATCACCTGCAGGGTGTCAACGGCTGTCGCAGAACCTACGTTAACAATAAAATTAGCGTGTTTTAAAGAGACTTGAGCATCACCAACGCGATATCCCTTTAAGCCGCACTCTTGAATCAATGCGGCCGCCTTGTGACCTGGAGGATTAACGAAAACCGATCCACAACTGGGAAGATCGAGGGGTTGCTTACTCAGTCGACTCAAATTAGCCGCTTTAACTTGAGCCAAAATATCATCCTGCACCTGGACGGGCCATTTCATTCGAACCTTAACGACAAGCCCCGGCTGCCATCCCGTTGAATGCCGGTAACTCCACTGAATATCTTTTTGTAAAATTCGATCCACTTTTAATGTATCTAACCGTAGAACTTCAAGCCATTCCACCAATTCACCAAATTCACGGGGCTGCATGGCCTCACTTACACCGGCATTCATCACAACACCGCCACCCACATCGCCTGGCAAACCTGCTAAAAATAAAGCCGGCGCTAATTTATTTTTTAAAAAGACTTTTAAAAGCTCGGATTTCGACGTGCCACTCAAGGCTTCAATGACTAAATTTTGATTCTCCATCGCTGTCGTTACGCCAGTGAAGTTTTTCAAACACACAACTAGTCCATCAATGCCATCGTCTGATATTAAAACATTACTGCCACCGCCAAGAATCGTGAGGGGCCAAGAATTTCTTTTGGCTTCGCTGACGGCCTCTTTAATTTCTTCTAAATTTTTAGGCGTACAAAAATATTGGGCAAGGCCGCCGATTTGCCATGATGTATAACTTGCTAATCGAACTTGAGTTTGAATATCCATCAAAGCTTCTTTAAAATTTCAAGGCCAAGCTTCCAGCCATCGCCAGCACCCAAAGTAACAAGCACATCGCCTTTTTTTAACTGCCCTAAAATCTGATCGGCTTGTTGATCACTTTTTGGCAAATAAAATTTTTGCCCGTGCTTTATTTCTGCCACCAGTTTTTTTGATGTGATTCCTGGGATCGAAGATTCTCCCGCCGGATAAATATCGGTGATCAATAAGTGATCAGCTTGCTGAAAACATTTTGTGAATTCCAGCCAACAGCTTTGCGTTCTAGAGAAACGATGCGGTTGAAAGTAAACCACCAGGCGATTTTGCGGATATTTTTCTTTAAAAGCATCCAATACGGCCGAGACCTCTGTTGGATGATGACCATAATCATCGTAAACACGGATGCCATTTTTTTCACCCTTGAACTGAAACCGTCGATCGACTCCTTCAAATGAGGCGATGCCTTTTTGGCAGACATCCAGCGAATAGCCAGCCACCCAACCTGTGATAAAAGCCGCCGTGGCATTCAAAGCATTATGTTTTCCTGGAATTTTTAAATCAATTTCAGACCACTTTTGTAAGCTCTGCTTCTGCCGGTCCATTTTTTGAATTTCGTAATGACTGTTACTGCCTTTTAAAACGAAATCATTTTTTGTCTGAAAGCCATAATAATAAACTCGTTTTGGATAATTCTCTAAAGCTTTTCTAACATCGGGATCATCACCGCAAGCCACGCAAGCTCCGTAAAAGGGCAGCCGCAAAGCAAAATCACTAAACGCTTTTATTAAATTATCAAAGCTTTTGTAATAATCCATATGATCAGAATCAATATTTGTAATGATCGCGATTTCAGGACTCAGCCGATTAAAGCTTCCATCGCTTTCATCGGCTTCGGCGACAAGCCATTCCCCTTGGCCCAGTTGGGCTGAGGATTTGATCGCTGCAAACCGCCCACCGACAACGATGGTAGGACTAGAGTTTGCGGCCAGTAAGATCGATGCAACCATGCTGGTCGTTGTGGTTTTTCCATGTGTTCCAGCGACCGCAATCCCGCGCTGAAGACGCATAATTTCTGCCAAAGCTTCAGCTCTGGGAATCAATGGAATTTCTCGGCTTCGGGCTTCGGCAATTTCAGGATTTCCAAATTGAACAGCACTTGAATAGACGACGACGTCCGCGTCACCAACGTGATCTGCACTATGACCCTTATAAATTTTTATGCCAATATCTTTTAAATGAGCTGTATTGGCGTTCTCAGAAAGGTCACTGCCTGTCACCCTGGCACCCATATTATGCAGGACTTCGGCCAAACCACACATGCCAATTCCACCAATGCCGATAAAATGAAATTTAGCTTTAGCTAATTTCATACGGCCTGTCCGACATTCAGAAGATATTCAGCAATTCGGTGCGCGGCTTTAGGCTTATAAAACTTTTTCAAATTCAAAGTCATCAGTTCAAGGTCTTTCTTATTATTTCGAAGTCTTAAAATGTGTTGCACCAAATTTTCTGGAGTTAAATCTTTTTGTTCTAGCAAAATTCCAGCTTTATGATCCACCAAACTTTGGGCATTTTTCAACTGATGATTATCCGCCGCCGTTGGCAAAGGAATTAAAACGGCTGGTTTTCCGCAAGCCGCAAGCTCTGCCACGGTGCTGGCCCCCGATCGACAGATCACAAGATCGGCCCATTGATAATATTTTTCCATCCCATATAAATATTCGTAGGCTTGGAAAGATTTTAGATTTTCATAAGATTTTTTTACAGCCGCGACATCAAAGGAGCCCGTTTGGTGAACCACTTCAACATCTTTTAATTCTTGGGCGTATTTCAGCAAAGTTTCCTGCACGACTTTATTAATGGCTCGGGCCCCCTGACTACCGCCAAAAATCAGTAAATGAAACTTTTCATCGCTGTGAGGACTTGCAATCATCTCTTCCACTTCTTTACGAACAGGAAGACCGATTTGCAAAATGTCCTTACTTTTCAGCATTTTTCCGGCTTCTTCAAAAACCACTAAACTTCGGCGGACAAAAAAAGACAGCCAACGATTCGTCAAACCTGGATGTGCATTGGGCTCCCAAATGGCCGTCTTAAATCCCAACAGGGACGCCATCAAAACAAACGGCCCTGAAGCATAACCACCAACGCCCAACACAATTTGTGGTTTGACCTCAAAAAGAAGGGACATCGATTGCACTAAAGCGATGGGAATTCTTGCTAAAGTTTTTAATTTTCCAAACAGACCGCCACTTTGATTCAACTTTCCGACGCGAATCAAATGCAATGGAAAACCCTCTTTGGGAATAATTTTTGTTTCTAAACCACCGGGGCTTCCAACAAATTGAATATCCAAAGTCGAATCCATTTCCAATAAAGCCCGAGCGATAGCAACCGCGGGATAAATATGCCCCCCCGTACCACCACCTGCTATCATCACTGTCTTTTTTTTCATGGATTACCGATTGCGTTTAAGCTTAGTGCTTAATGTATCGTCTTGCAGAGATTTTTCAATATTAATCAAGAGTCCAAAGATCGCAGCCACACAAACTAAAGAACTTCCACCATAGCTTAAAAATGGCAAAGTTAAACCTTTGGTGGGAAGAAGTCCCAAGCCGACACCTGTATTGATAAAGACGGAAAGCGCAAAGGTCATTGAAAGTCCCAAAGCCACAGCTCTTTTAAAAGGATCATGGGCTTTAATCGCAATTCGAAAACCACTGTAAATTAAAAATCCATACAGACTGAGTAAAAAGAAAACACCCAAAAAGCCCATTTCTTCACCAAAAACTGCCAATGTGAAATCCGTATGAGCCTCTGGCAGAAAAAATAATTTACCTTGTCCTTGTCCCATGCCCACACCAAATAAACTTCCAGAGTGAAAACTAAGAAGACTTTGAATCACTTGAAATCCCTTTTGCTCGGGGTCGGCCCAAGGATCTAAAAAAGTCATGACCCGCGCCCGACGATAAGGCACCGCCATCACTAAGAAGTAAAAAGCGGGAAGAATAATGGCCGTGGCTGTTCCCATGTATTTCCAAGAAAGGCCAAAGGCAAAAAGCAAACCCACACCCACTAAAATCATAATTGCAAAACTACCAAAATCGGGCTGCTTTAATAAAAGGATAAACGGCATGATACAAATAATGGCTAGCAACCACCAAGGTGTGCGACGGATCGTGCTTCGTCTTCCCACCATCAAGCTGCCTGCCAGAAGCGTGAATGAAAATTTTAAAATCTCAGCCGGCTCTATACGAATCCCTAAAGGGGTTTGTAGCCACCGTAAAGCGCCGCCCACGCGAACGCCAAGCCCTGGAACAAAAGTCATCGCAACTAAAATGCCACCCAGCGGCCAAAGCATCCAGCCGACTCGTTCGACCCAACGCCAAGGCACGTGTATACAGACAAATAAAGCGACTAAGGCGACAACCGTGAAAACAATTTGTCTTTTGAAAAAATACAAAGCATCGCCGTAAGATTCGATCGCAAAAATATAGCTAGAGCTATAAACCTGAACTAAGCCAATCCCAAAAAGTGCAATAACAGTCAGTAATAATCCACTAGAAAGGTATCGAAGCATGACTCTACTTACTCGCCAAGAATATCAGTTTCAGGCGTGTCAGGGGTTTTGCTGGGGCTTTTTGTTGAATTTTGCGGCGTCGGATTTTGTTGAGGCGACGGATTCGAAGGCTTTGCTGGCTGCGAGCTCGCCGGCTTGGATTGCGGCTGGGCTGCCGCTGCTGCCGGCTTTGAAGCGGCCGGCGCTGGCTTTGCTGCAGGCGCTGCAGGGTTATTTAAAGTTGTAGGATTTGTTTTGGGCGGCAAAGCAGGCTTCTCAGATTTTTTATCGACAGGAAGATCTGCTGGATCATCACTCAGATCTAATTCATTCGCATTATTTTTTGCTGCCGTCGCCGGGACTGTTGGTGCGACCGAGTGCGGTGCCATCTTACTGTCTTCTTTTTTTGGCTCTTCTTTTTTGGCCTCTTCTTTTTTAACGCTGCAGCAATAAATCACGCCGTAGTTTTCAGAAGAATTTTTATAGTTCGTGATCGACAAGGGCTTCGTGGGCTCACAGCGACGGGCCATCTGCATATTTAACTCAACATCAACGTCACTATGAACATCACCACTGATAAATTCGCAGTACATGCCAGACGAGGCCGCTAGTTTTTCACGCAGTTCTAATCTTTTTTTCTGAGCACTTCCGCAGCCAATGATAAAAACAGGAAGCAATAGCCCACAGATAGTCGATAACGAGGATAATCTTGCAGTCACGGCTCCCTCCTTGGAACAGACACTTAGAAAACATCTTAAATAAACAGCGAAATAGGATTCTTATTTATGATCTCAGAATTTCCTAACGATTTCCTTAAAATAGTCGCCTCTCTCTTCAAAACTGTCAAACATATCGAAGCTTGAACAGCCCGGAGAGAGCAAAACGATGTCTCCGATCCTAGACTTTTGGTAAGCAATCAGGACGGCCTCTTCAAAGGTCCCGATCAAAAAGGTCTCGCTGAAGTCGCCAAGGTCGCGATTGATTCGCTCTTTCGCTTCGCCGACTAAGATCAAAGTTTTCACTTTTTTCTTCACCATATTTCGCAAAGGTTCGAAATTCAGATTGGTGTCTTTTCCGCCGGCAATTAAAATAATGTTTTCATCAAAGGTATCTAGCGCCCGCATCATGGCATGCACATTCGTGGCTTTCGAGTCATTGAAAAACTGCACTCCACCGGCTTTAAGAACATACTCAATGCGATGAGGGATATTTTTAAAATTATCGATCACGGACTGAATCGCATCATGTTTGGCACCGTGTTCACGGGCTGCCAAGATCGCTGCCATGATATTTTCAATGTTATGACGTCCGCGCATTCTTACTTTAGCAACATTGAATGTTTCAATATCAGGACCCGTTCGAACCCGGATTTCTTGGCCGATATTAACGGCGCCACCAATATTCATAATTTGCGGCTCTAATGCGGCTTTCCTGGAGAAGTAAAAAATTCTTCCGCGTTGAACCGATGGATCACGAGCTAATTCCACCACCGCATTATCATCGGCATTTAAGACTGACGTTGTTCCCTGCACGGTGTTTTTAAAAATTCTACGCTTGGCATTCACGTACTCTTCCATAGATCTGTAGCGATCCAAATGGTTTTCAGCTAAATTTGTAAACACAATATTCAGCGGGCTGAAACTATCACAATGTTCTAACATAAAACTGGAAACTTCCGCGATCACAACTTTGGCGGATTCCTTGAAACGTAAATAATCCGTCAAAGGTCTTTCGTTAGCTCCACCCACCCAAGCTTTAATATCTGACTGGTTTAACATCGCTTCGATCAACCGAGCGACGGTGGTTTTTCCATTGGTCCCAGTTAAACCAATGATCGGTTCTTTAATAAAGCCCGCCGCGAACTCGAATTCGCCGGTGATTTTTACACCCTGGGATCTTGCGTAATCAAAAATTTTCAAATTCGACGGAACTCCGGGGCTTAAAATAACAAGATCTTGCACCAAAAAAGTTTTTGGACTGTGAGAACCCAATTCATATTTAATATTTAAGCCATCTAACTGTTCCAAAGGAACTGACAACTCTGGCTTTGATTTATGATCAGAGACTGTTACCAGCGCGCCGTTTTCCGTCAGAAAATGAGCTAAAGACACTCCAGTTTTTCCCAAGCCGACAATCAAAACTCTTTTATCTTTTAAATCACTTAATTCTTTCCACATAATATTACCTCAATTTCAAAGTCGCTAAACTTAAAACAGCAAGAAGAATCGAAATGATCCAAAATCGCACAATGATTTTTGTTTCTGTCATACCTTTAAGTTCAAAATGATGATGAATCGGAGCCATCTTAAAAATTCGTTTGCCGGTCAGCTTAAATGAAATCACTTGCGAGATCACACTCAAAGCCTCGACAACAAAAACTCCGCCCAATAGAATCATTAAAAGTTCATTATGCGTGAGCACCGCCATGGCCCCTAGAAATCCGCCCAAACTTAACGATCCCACATCACCCATAAAAACTTGCGCGGGATAAGAATTGAACCACAAGAAGCCAAGACTGGCGGCAACGATGGCCGCCGCGACGGGAGCTAATTCTCCAGCTCCACTGACATGCGGAATTTGCAGATAAGTCGCGATTCCTAAGTGGCCTGTGATGTAAGCAAAAAGTCCTAACGTGGCCGCTGAAATCATGACGGGAACAATCGCCAGGCCATCCAGTCCATCGGTCAAATTAACCGCATTAGCTGTTCCCACAACAACAAGACTTGCGAAGACGACGTAGCCTAATCCAAGATCAAACGAAACCGATTTTACGAAGGGTAGACTAACGACGGTTGACAGGTCGTGATAGTGAATCAGAAATAAAACAGCCAAACCAGAAATTAAAAATTCTCCGGCCAAGCGCAATTTTCCTGAAAGTCCCTTGGTGTTTTTTTTGCTGACCTTTAAATAATCATCGATGTAACCAATTCCGCCAAAACCCCAGGTGATAAAAAGCACGGCCCACACCAAGGGGTTTCCGATATCAATCCACATCAAGCAAGGGATCAGGGTGCTCATCAAAATGAGTCCACCACCCATGGTGGGCGTTCCCGATTTTTTTTTATGAGTCGCCGGACCGTCTTCACGGATGGCTTGACCAAAATGTTTTTCTCGCAATCGCTGAATAAAGTAGGGACCCCAAATCAAGCACAGGGAAAGGGCTGTGAAGAAGGAAATAAAAGTTCTGACCGTGATGTAACGAAAAACATTGAAGGCAGAATATTCAGAAGAGAGCGAGTAAAGCCATTGGTATAACATCAGGCTTGATGAAGTATCATAAAGCCTTTATGGAAATCAAGAACATATTGATAAGTGTATGAATTTATTATTCTTTTTTTAAAGTAAAGCCTTCGGGTTGGCAAGGCAGGACGAATCGTTCAAGTTTCATTCCCCGCGAGCCTTTGACCACCACCAAGTCACCGTGCTTTGCCTCGTGAGTCAGCTCGTCGGACATTTCTGCTCTAAATTCGGGCCAAATTGAATGCTTACTATTATTTCCGACATTACTGAGTCCGCGACGAAAAGCTTCGGCATCGGCTCCAATAAAATAGATCGAGTCAAAACCAGCCTGACCGATCACTTCTGCAATCTCTTGATGAAAGCCTGCGGAAAAATCCCCAAGCTCTAACATCTGCCCAAAGACACCAATTTTTCGTCCTTTAATTTGGACGTTTTTAACGTTTTCAATCAAGGCTTTCATACTGTCGGGATTCGCATTGTAACCATCAAAAATCATTTGAGCGCCGGACTTGAGCTGCAGCAATTGATTTCGACCCCAGTTGGTGCGACATTTTTCTAAAGCTGGCCAAATTTCTTTAGCTTCTAAGCCAGCAGCTAACGCGAGAGTCGCGGCTGCAGCCAAGTTGACTAAATTCTGTCGACCAAACACAGGAATTTTTGCCTGCCCCTCAACTCCCAGGATATGACCTTTTACAGTCAGCTCTGTCAGCGACATCGAAACAAATTGCAAAAATAAATCCGCCTTTGGATCTTGATTTGAAAAAGTTAAAATCGTTGCTTCATGAAAGCGAGATTGTCCACGGTCCCACATTTTACGCGTCAAGGGGTCATCAATATTGTAAACTCGCGTCGCCAAAGGGGGCGAAAATTCATAAATTTCTTCCTTCGCTTTGGCAATCCCCATTTGGCTTCCAAAATGTTCTATATGGGCTGTTCCCACCGTAGTGCAAACCACAATGTCAGGTTCTGCAATCTCCACGAGACGCGTGATTTCATTGGCGTGATTCATACCCATTTCAAGCACAACCACCTCATGCTCGGCTTCCAAATCCAGCAAGGAAAACGGCAGCCCCCAGTGATTATTAAAAGACCCTTTACTGTAATGAACTTTAAGTTGCGTCTCTAAAATCGCTGCCGTGAATTCTTTCGTGGTGGTTTTTCCATTCGAACCCGTCAGCGCGATCACTTTTGTATTTAATTTTCTACGAATGGCTTTGGCTAAATCTTGCAGCGCCGCTAAAGTGTCTTCGACTTTAATGATCGTCACTTGTGACTTCAGAGCCGCTAGTTCGGCACTGATCTCATGGACTAAGACTCCCGTGGCGCCTTGCTGGATCGCTTGGTGGACAAATTGATGGGCATCAAACTGCTCGCCTTTTAAAGCTAAGAAAAGCTGGCCTGTCATATCTTTTCGGGTGTCGGTGGCCACACTTTTAAAAATCAAGTTCGGCTGACTGAAAGCTGTTCCACCAGTGGCCTGCAAAATAAAATTGAGCTCAAAGTTTTTCATGATAACTCCTTAAGAGCTTGCTGCGCGGAATGAAAATCACTGAAAGGTTTTTTTTCACTACCAATAATTTGATAATCTTCGTGACCTTTTCCAGCGATCAATACGACATCATCTGCTTGAGAATTTTTAATCGCTTCACGAATAGCGAAAGAGCGATCGACATTCTTGTGAAGACGCTTTTGATCTATCGCTGAAAGTCCCTGCACAATATCTTGAATAATTTGTTCAGGATCTTCCGTGCGTGGATTATCTGAAGTCACCGTGATTTGATCGGCATACTTTAAAGCCATGGCTGCCATCAAGGGACGTTTTCCCTTATCGCGATCACCACCACAACCAAAGACAAGATGAATCTTACTTTTGCTTTTTCGTGTTTTTCGAACTTCCGCCAAAGCTTTCAAAACATTTTCTAAAGCATCTGGCGAATGAGCGTAATCGACAAGGACATGACGGTCATGGATGTTCGGCACCATTTGTAAACGCCCGGGAATACCAGGAAAGTTTTCAAGGCCTTTTAAGATTAAATCCCACTTGATTCCAGCGGCGACCCCGACACCCACTGCTGCCAGCGCGTTCAAAACATTGTGGACTCCACACAATGGTAATTTAATTTCAGTTTTTCCCCAGGGTGCGATCAGCTTAAAACGGGTGTATGAGAAATTGACTTCTAAAATTTCATAGCGCAAATCCGAATCTTTAGTTCCATAAGTCAGAAGCTCAGTTTTTTCATGCACCCAAAGTTTTCGGCCCCAAGCATCCGCAATATTAACAATCGCAAACGTTGGAAATTTCGCCGAGCTTTCCATCAGATCCATGAATAACCTTTGCTTGGCTCTAAAATAATTTTCCATCGTGCCGTGGTAATCCAAGTGATCACGGGTCAAATTAGAATAAACCACCGCATTGAAGGGGACGCTGTCCGCCCGCTTTTGATCAAGCGCATGGCTCGAGATTTCCAAAGCCACGGCGGTGGCGCCCAACTCTTTAAATTCTTTCAAACGTTTTTGTAAAGAAATCGGATCAGGCGTTGTCATCTCTGTCGAAAAAACTTTTTCACCTAAATGGTGGTTCACAGTTCCCATGACCGCCGTGCGGTGACCAGCTTGATTAAGCACCGATTCCACTAAATAGGTGATCGATGTTTTGCCGTTTGTGCCCGTCACGCCGACGCAAAATAATTCCTGGCCGGGATCCCAATAAAAACGACTGGCTAAAAGATCCAGGGCTTGCCTTGAGTCAGGAACCTGTAAAATAAATCCATTAAAATCCGCTGGCACTTGCGATTTGTCTTCCAACACCAAAGCACTTGCACCATTTTTTACGGCCTCTTGAATGAACTGATGGCCATCAAACTTTTGCCCCCGAACAGCAACGAAAACACTGCCCGGCATAACGGCGCGCGCGTCCTGAAAAAGTCCGCTGACTTCCAGGGTGCTCATTTTTTCCTCAGGAAGACCGGGGAAAACTGCAAAAAGATGTTGTAACTTCATTTCATTATCGTATGAGTAGAAAAATAATTGAGCAAACGAGGACATTATGCGCAAGTTTGGATCT
>JAYWEU010000043.1:0-2429 GCA_043779385.1 Pseudobdellovibrionaceae bacterium | reverse complement strand
AGCAGTTTTGCTTTTGATCGTCCTAAAAGCTCGGCATAAGCTTTCTGCCAAAACTCTTCGACGGGAATGCCATTTTTTTCTGCAATCTCACGACCGACATAGGGAATGCTTAAGGCTGGTAGGTAATAATTGCCACTCTTCATAAAAGAAAGATCGCGGAAAAGGAAACCTTCGCCAGTCTCTTTATCCGCCACCATGGCAACCTCTTTAGCTAAAATTAAATCTGGATCCAAACCGATTTCTGAATCAACCCGGGTGAAATAGTTCATGCGGTTGATCCCATCCAAAATATCTTCGCTCGTCGACGCTTTGCTTGGCTGATATTGTCCTTTGGGTCCATGCGGATAATCTGTCGGCATTTTTATTGTATAATACTCATCGCTAACTTGAATGGCTAAAGATCTTGAAGCGGTCAAGAAGGCGTTAATGCTTCCATCCGAGACTTCCTGAGCATCAGGCAAAGAACGAACTCTATTGTAAGGATGCTTGAACCAACGAATTTTGCTTCCACTGAGTATAAGATTCTTCAACTGATCAGAAGCCTCAGGAAGGAAGGTCGTCTGAATTCCCGCCTTAGGCACTAAACTAAAATCGATTTTAATGGGCGCGCGGTCTTTTCGAAATTCAGCAAAGTTTGCTTCCTGCTCCCAGATCAACCACTGCTCAAACGGAGGTTTTTCGATGATCTGATGGCTTGAGGAGGAGCCAAAAATATTTCCACAAATTAAAGGACTGGCATGCCCTTGAGTTCCGAAGAGCATTCCGAGAGCAAGGGCTGTGGTAAAAAATGGCTTCATTAAAATCTCCCAAGAAATGAATAAAACGTTCGGCTAAGGGGTGTTATTTAAATAAATTAGGGTCGCTCAAAAACTTCCATAACGCCGTTCTTGATGGAGGTCGGATCCATCACGACGGAACGAAGAGGGCCCAATTGACCGGCTTTTTGGAGGGAAACTGGAAAAGATCCCTCTTCTTGAATTGTATTTGAAGCTCTAAATATTGTCAGAGCGTTGAGGACTTGCTCTTTTTTTCTCTCTTCGGCAAATAAAAGTCCATTTGAGTTTACATTTTGTAAAGCGACGTCAAGACCTTCAGAAGCACAACTTGCACCTATTAAATCTTTCACAAAATGATAATCGTCGACGACTTCACTGATATCGACAGCCGCTAAACCGATCCCATAATTTAAGAAGGCAATCTGGTTGATAATGACTCCACCTAGAATTTCTCCGAAGGCCCATGAGGTGAAATTGAGGGCTTTAGTCCCAGCCTTGTAATATCGGCATAACTCATGATGATCAGCTTTATAAAGCGCCTGGCAGTTCCAGTACTGAGGACTCATCATGCATTTTGTGTCGCCATGACAACGGCTGGCGGTGGGGCATTGGTAGATCTCTGCCATCTTTGATTCAATATTTTCTTGATAGACTAAATCATAACCGCCGCTCAGGGGCTGTCCTGTCAAAGTACGCGATAAGCCATTGATTCGATCCGTGGCGATCGCAAGACCTTTTTCACCATAATCAGAACGGGTTACTATTCTTGTCGCGGCCTCTGCTGTCTGTGTCGCAATTAAAAGTGCGATCATAAAAAACTGGTTTAAGCCGCTTCTAGTGCTTTGCAGACCCGTTGTTTTAATATGACCGCTCATGACTGAATCCTTTTAAAAATAGGTTGTATGATCGAATGGGGTGCATACCCGATGCCAGAGCCTAGGTCGATTAAGCGGTCCGCAAAGGCCCCTTGACTGTCTAGATCAAGGGCAGTGAGGGACAGGAAATGGCACTGAAAATCCGAATTGAATCCAATACGCTCTTGCCTAAATCTTCAAACGACGCTAATTTCGGCCACAAAAATAGGGGGTCTTTATGGTTCTTAAGATGTTGGCAATGTCGTTGTTTTTTACGTCGACTGTGATGGCGAATTCCAGTGCGGTTGTTTGGACTGAAAATGGGTCCATTCAAAGGGTCTCTCAGGCTGATATCAACCAAGCGAAGAAGCCGATCCTGGGTTATGTTTATGATCTTCGTTTAAAAGAAAATCTTTGCTACGAGGGAAATGACTTTGAGGTCATTCGTATTCTTACCTCAGGTCTTCAGCGCCGGGGGACAGAGCTGTGCGATGGGAATTTATCCATCAAAGACAGCGTCATCAATTTAGGTCCTTGCGCGATGCCGTCGATTCACGATCAAGAGTACTCTTTGGTTTTGCCAGTTTGTCAGTAAAATATTCTGGTGAGCTGTGCTGGACTATTTTTCAGCGGGTCCTTGCGGCAAAAAAAGCTGCAAGGGGCTTTTTGCAAGTCTTTTTAAAAAAGAAAGAAGCAAGGCTCGGCGTTGGGGGCGGCGAATTTTCTGCGCACTGAGGGCCAAAGTAAATGCTAAGGCAAAGCTGACCGATAAATTCAAAGTTCCAATTACTAGAATTCC
>JAYWEU010000042.1:0-2435 GCA_043779385.1 Pseudobdellovibrionaceae bacterium | reverse complement strand
CCGAAAATTGTGGAGCATTGCTAAATGTGATCGTGCTAGAAAAAGTTGCCGTTGAGCTTGGCTGAACGTATCTTGTGCTGGTGCCGTTTAATAACGCGGCTAATTCTGTCACATCGGCGGCGCTTAAGGCAGGTGCTGTTAACGGATTCCCTGCTCCATCAGCCGCTCTTAAAAAATTATCTCGTTTAAAGCCACCGACTTGCAAAGATTCCAAAGCTAAAGGAACCCAGCTGATCGGAGCCGAAGGAATGATTTGCCATCCACTGATGCCATCATTGAATTGATAAACAAGTCTTCGATTATCTGCAATGGCCGGTGAATAAGTCGTCCCAATTCCGCAGGCGCTAGGCGCCGTTGCTGATAAATCTAAGACCCCGCGATTAGCAAAAATGCGATCCATCGAATAACCACCATCAACAGTGGCCGCTGATCTGGTCCCACTTCCGACAGTGATTGCAAAAACACCTGACGAGCTTGTCATATCAACTGTTTGAAGCTCTTCAAACAGTAAACAGTCCTCAGCGCCCGGAGATCTAATTTGAATTCTAAATTGTACATTGTTGGCCGTCACCGGAGTGCTGTCAGGCTTTAGAATCCGACCCTGCAAGGTCAACCCCACCCCCGCCGCGGAAGCAAAGCACGACGACAGTAAAAGGTAAAAAAGAACGCCAAAATTCATGCTTTTTAATCGGCACTTAATTCGTCAAACTTTAAGACAAAGGTCCATTTGAAGTAATTTGAGACATCTTTCATGTTGGATATCCCAATTCGAAACAATTCATTAAAAATATGAATAAATCTAATAGGTTATTACAGAGGAGCCTGGGGATTAAAAGTCGATGAACCCGAAGGTGACATTTTTTTTGAATCGGTCATTTTAGTTTCTAACTTTGATTTTAAAAAAGAAATCACATGCAAAGCAGAATAGTTTTTTTGTCCCGCCGGAATATATCTGGCGAGGTTTGAAATTTCGTCACCGGCTGTCATGATTTCCATTTCTTGGTAACCGCTCTCTTGATCTTGGGCCATCCCGATCGCCGAAAAAAGCCCATTGCAAAGACATTTACGTCCGACAGTTTCTTCCAGCTTTCCACCTTTTTTCAGAAAAGCTTCAATGGGCTCTGCTGCACATCTTAATCCCATCTTGCCATCTTCTTGCCGATAAGCTGTGCGCAAATATCCAAGATCACATTTTCTCGGCCTCGCTAAATAGTTGGCTTCTTGTGACAGTGTATTTTCTTTTTGCACAACTTTAAAAGGAAAACCTGAGGGCGAAGCCAGCGGATCCGTAAAAACAGTGGGAATTTTTCCAGCCACAATTTCATTTAATACATCTTGTTTTAAGTTAGCAGCAATTCCAGATTCATCGGAAAAAGCAAAGGCCGTTCCCGCTTGAATCCCCGTTGCCCCTAAACTTAAGGCTTCATTTAATTTATCTGGTGTGGCTGAGGATCCTGCCAACCAAAAGGGCAATCCCATCTCGGCAAATTTAGCAAAATCAACTTCATCACGCTCAGAATAAATGGGCTCACCCAGCTCAGAAAGTTTCATCGGCCCTCGCGGAGGCGCGTTGTGACCGCCGGCGGTCCAATGTTCAATTATAAATCCATTTACTTTACCGGTCGATTTTTTAGCCAGACTTAAAGCTAAAGTCGCCGATGAAACGATGGCCAAAAAATCGGGCCGTTTTAAGGGTTTTGAAAAATCTAACTTGAAAAATTCTTGAGGATTAAAAAAAGTTTTAAACTCATCTTCGGGCAATGATCCTTCGACATAAAGTTTTAACGACGCTTCTTCGTGAAGCGCTAGTTTGTCTAAGGCTCCGGGAATTTCTCGGGGAATCCCTGCTCCCATCAGCACATAATCCACACCTGCTAACATCGCACCATAAAGGCTGCTTAAATTCGGCAGTTGGATTTTTTCTAAAAGATTCACACCCACAAGGCCATCATGGCCTTCTTTGGCCAACCACACTTCTATAAAATTAGAAGCGACTGTTAATCGCAATAAGGCGGCTGAAGATTTAATCGCAAATAAAGGACTTCGTTTATAGGGCGTACCAGGTTTGCGCCCCTCAGGTAAAAAATAATTTTTCAAGATTTCTTCTGAAGCACTTTGATCTGGAAAATGAGCCAAGGCTCTGCGCATATGACCACCAGGGTCACCATCTTGCAGCCGTCGAACGATCACTGAATTCAATGATGTTCCCGACATGACGCCAAGTTCGCCAGCTTTCGAAACGGCTCTGGCTAGAACCCAATTCGAAACCGCGATTCCCATGCCACCTTGTATAATTAACGGATGTTTCATGCCAATTTAAGATATATCCTTTGGAAGCTAGTTGGAAGTCGAAATCTGCTGAAAACCAAGATTTATTCCGGCATTGGCTCTTAAACCCACAGAGTCGACTTCATCCTCGAATTTTTTTCAATCAG
>JAYWEU010000041.1:0-17321 GCA_043779385.1 Pseudobdellovibrionaceae bacterium | reverse complement strand
TATCCAATGAATCCTCGACCAAAAGAACTTTCATGCCTTGCAAGCGCGGCTTGTGCAACTCGGCCAACTTTAAGGTTCGACTTGGAAAATCGATTTTATCAAATCGCTCTCGGGATAAAACCATACACATGGTATTAAAGCCAAAAATAGAGCCTCGCCCTGGATTGGATGAAATCAAACTAAGATCGCCGTTCAAACTTCCGGCTAACTTTTTTGAAAGGGCTAGTCCCAAACCCGTTCCACCATATTTTCGGGTCATTGAGGAATCGACTTGCGAAAAGGGTTTAAAGATCTTTTCTATTTGGTCAGAAGTCATACCAATGCCAGAGTCTTCAATAAAAAATCTTAGATCCACGGAATTATCGTTCATAAAGGTCCCATCCACAGAAACTCGGATAAACCCTTCACTGGTAAACTTTAAAGAATTACTAAGAAGATTCATCAAAATCTGTCGAAGTCGAAGTGGATCTGTACTGATTTTTTTTGGAATCGGCGAGCCAATCTCTAGCAAAAAGCTAATCCCTTTTTCTTGGCACTTGAAGCTAAAAATTTCGTGCAATTCACGCAAAAAATCATGCAGATCTTGCTCGCGATTTTCTGTTTCAAATTTGCCAGCTTCAATTTTTGAAAGATCTAAAATATCCGTCACTAGATCAATCAGCAGTTCCGAGTTTTTTCTTATTTTCATGATAAAATTTGTTTTTTCATCGTCTGATACCTGGGGCGCCATGGCCAAGTCAGCAAAGCCAGAAATAATGCCGATGGGAGTTCGAATTTCATGACTCATGTTCGCTAGAAATCGACTTTTTGCTTCGTTGCCTTTTTTTGCATCTTCTTCGCCGCGTTTTCGTCCGGTAATATCCAAGGATATTCCGACCACACCACACACTTCACCGTTTTGAATATCTGGGACATAGACTGTTTCATACCAACGACCTCGAACCTGAATATCTTGTTTTACACATTCGCATTGCAAAGCTTTTTTCAAGGCCAGCACGCCGCCGGAATCTTGAAAAACTTCGCCATAGGATTGACCGATGACTTCGCCTTGATAAAAACCAGCCAAATCCAAACCTTTGCCTTCAAAGACGCTGAATTTTTCATTTTTTTGGACAGCCCAAAAAATCACAGGCGCGTTATCGACAATGGTTCGATATCGAATCTGCAAGTCATTTAACGTTCTACCAAAGCCCATTTTTGACTTGTATTCAATTCGCAAAGCTAGAATTGCAAATAGCAATACACCCATGTCCAGCATTGCAAGACCCAGCAGAAGGGTTCTAAAATTTAAACTTTTTTCTTCCATTTTTCTTTGGCTATCAGCAATCAGCAAGTTTTCATCGTGATTGATCTCATCAACTTTTTGGCGAACCTTCGCCCAATCATCATTAAGATCACTGGCTTTTAAAAATCTCGAAGGCAACAGACTGTGATAAGCCTCACGTCTTTGCAAAGAGTCCTGCAAAGACGCCAGTCTGGCGGTCATTCTATTTTCAATGCCGACCAACCCCAGGCCACGCGATGGGTTGTCAGAGGTCCAGTCATTTAATTTTTTCATCTCCGTCAGCACAGATCTTAAAGCTCCCTTAAATACAGTCATTTTTTCAGCGGAGGGGCTCAGTAAATAATTCCTGTGCAGGATCTCGAGTTCGTTAAATGACGATAATAGATGAGTCGTATAAAATCGAAAGTCCTGCCCACGGTCCATCTCTTTGTGATCGGCTTGTAATGTAAGACTATTAATATAGAAGATCGGCAAATTAACAATTAACAAGAGCACGGCTAGGAGCAAAAGGATGCGAACCCTGAAAGATAATTCTGTGAAAATATTTTTCATATTTTTTTAGTTTTTTTTATTTTTTAACTCCGGGCTGACCATACGGATTTTTGAATTCAATGTCAGATGACTTTAATGTCAAATCTATTTAGGTCGGCTTGGTTTCTCAGGTTCCAAACGATTTTTTAATTTGCTCAAAAAATCACCCACCATTTCGTCGCGGGCTTGCCCACTAACACCACGATGTCCCCAAGGGTGTTCTTTGATTAATTCGGCAGGAAGCTTGGCTAAAAAACGACTTCGAAAAACGGGGCGAACTTGCCCATGGCGACGTCGAGTTCGGCAGTAACTGAGGACAAGATTTTTTTGAGCCCGTGTGATGCCTACGTAAAAAAGTCTTCTTTCTTCGTCAATATCACCACCCAGAGTCCGATGGGGTAAAATATCTTCTTCCAAGCCCACAAGGATGACAGCAGGAAATTCTAAACCTTTGCTGGCGTGCAGGGTCATCAGTTGGACTTTTTCAGAATCATCCTCTTTTTCATCGTCTCTTAAAGTCATGGCGTCAATAAAGTCTGCTAAAGTTGATTTTTCAAGGGTTCGCTTTGCAACGTAGCTGTCTAAAATTCTTCCAAAAATTTCCACAAGCTGCCAACGCTTTTCACCTTGAGCCGGTTCACTGACGGATTGGTAAATAAATTGGCGGTAGCCGATCTCTTGGATTTTTTTTAAAAATTTTTCTCCAGGAGTCCCCGTTGTGTGCGGATTTAAGGTCGCTTCGCACAGTCCTTTGATAAATTCTAAAAAGCTTTCTAAGCTTTCGCCCGCCCGGGCTTGAAGGCCAGCCTCGGACCATCTGCGACAAGCTTGATAAAAAGTGATTTTTTCATTTTCAGAAAACTGCACTAGTTTTTCAAGACTGGTATCCCCCAAGCCACGAGTCGGCGTATTAAAAACTCGTTTGAGGCTCATGTCATCCCAGCGCAAACTGAGCTTTAAATAGGCCATCAGGTCTTTGATTTCTTTTTTTTCAAAGATCGATGTGCCCCCAGAGATCGAGTAATCAAAGCGATTTCGTTTCAGGGCCGATTCGATCAGGGCGCCCTGGGAATTTGAACGATAGAGAATAGCAATATCGCCCCACTTAAGCCCTTGGTGTTGAAAATGGCGAATTTCGTTAATCACAAAATCAGCCTCTTCGTCTTCTGATTCCAGACAAAACATTTCGGGCTGACCGACTTCAGAAATCGCTGCATGGGGAATTAAAATCTTCCCATGACGATTTTCATTTTCAGAAATAATATGATTGGCTAAATTTAAAATCGGCGCTAGCGACCGATAATTTCTTTCAAGCTTAACAACTTTGCAACTCTTATAGTTCTTTGGAAAACTTAAAATATTTTGCACCTCAGCGCCGCGCCACCCATAAATTGATTGGTCATCATCGCCGACGACCGAAATATTTTGATGGGGACCTAGTAAGGCTTCGATCAACTGCATCTGGGTTTTATTGGTATCTTGAAATTCATCCACCATAATTTGCTGAAAGTCCTTGCGAACTTTTTCTTTTAAGTCAGGCTTTTCTTTTAAATGCTTTAAGGGCTCTAACAAAAGGCCTTCGAAATCCACAGCTCCGTATGCTTTCAGTTTTCGTTCATAATCGGGAAACAGTCGATGCGCTAAATGATGGTACTCATCCCAAGTGATATGATTAAACTTTTCACCACAGCGAAAGCTATTGATTAGATTGCCCAGTCGATCGATATCAAATTTGTCTTTTCCGACGACTTTGATATCTCTCATTAATTCTTTTATCACCGAATGCGAATCACTGGTGTCAAAGATGGCCAGATTTTTAAGGCCGACGTATTTTTTTAAAAAATTAAGTCCGAAGGAATGAAAAGTCCCAGCCCAAATCTTTTGTCCGACAGGACCCAGTTTTTTTGTCACTCGATGTTTTAATTCTCGGGCCGCTTTGTTGGTAAATGTCAGCACAAGAATTTCTTCAGGTTTTGCGATACGCTGCTGAATCAAGCGCCCCGTTCGGGACACAAGCACAGTTGTTTTTCCGGAACCCGCTCCTGCTAGAATCAAAAGCGGGCCATGGTCATGGGATACAGCATCCTGCTGCTCGGGATTAAGACCTGTCAGCCACATTTCAAATATTACTGTCGGTTGTGGACGAGACTTCGAACTTCGTCTTGAAAAACAACTTCAATTTTTTCAGGCTGAGCCGTGCGTACGACACCCATTCCAAATTTTGGATGATTTACCTTCGAGCCGCCCTCAAATTTATTTTTCATATTATAAGCCGCTGATTCGGCGCCGGCGTCTTGAATGAGTTTTTCATACTCTTTGGCATGAGCATCGCGAGCATTCGAAGCCGATTTTGCAGCGCGGGTCGCAGCCCCTGTATTTTTACGCGGAGCTTTTGACGTCTTCGGTAATGAAAAAGTCTTTTGTGCTCCACAAACTTCACATTTCACTTTTGCACTGGTGGCCGTTTTATGAGTCAAAACCAAATGGTACCGTTCGGTGCCACATTTTTTGCATTCCACATACATCGTTTTGCCAACGGGGGCTAAAGCCGTGACAGCTTCTGGAGTCTCAGACATAGGCTAATTCCTTTCAAAAATATCGCTTTTTTCCTCGGTAAACATTGAGTGTATCATCAATTTTCTTGGCTGCCACCTCAGCGGCACTAAGAAAAAAGGGTCCTTCCTCATTTTCGATTCTTTTTTGCAATTCGACCATACTTTTCTCATTTTTTGGGTCAATGGTCAGGGTGGTCACTTCGTAGTTTTCCAGGAAGCCAAAATCGGTTTCTCTTTGAAAAAACCGTTCCCAACAAAGCGTGTCGATCGTCACACGATAGGTCAAAGTCTGGGCATGGGTATGAACGGGAGCATACGCCCCAATGACCTCCATGTGCCCGTAATTAGCGTGTAATTTGATGGCTGGACTTCCCCATTGAGTCATTCCTGTGCACTGTTCGACATTGGCATACCACAATCCAAAGGCCTTTGATAAAAATCCGATGCCATATAATTGATCATTTTTAGGCAATAATGAATTCACCGAACAAAGATTATGAGCCACCCATTCGCCCTTATGGATGGTCGGAATGATGATAAAAAGGGACAAGGGCGTCCATTCGCAATTCTCATCGGTTCGCATTATTTTTTTAATGGCCGGCGGCAATTTGTCGGTTCGGCAGGCATATCCAGCCACAATTCCAGGCACAACGGCACAATCATAGAAAACCCAGCGCGGAATCGCCATATTCGAAGGTCCAAACGCGTTGCCTTCTAAAAAGTAAATTTGCTCGGCAAATTCGGCTTGATCCAAATGCAAAGGATTTTTGATCACCGGTTCTGATATAAACCAGTCCAAAGAATGTTTTTGCCCTGGATAAGTGATGCGATTTTCAGGTCGCACAAAAATGTACGGCCGAATAAAATCGTGTTCCATCCAAGCCGCTTTTTGTAAAATCGGATTCAAAGCCAAAGTTTAAGTTCCTTATTAAGAAAGAGGACCAATCATTTGTTCGGGCCGAACAACTTGATCAAATTTTTCAGCCGTCAGAAGTCCTGACTTGATTGCTTCTTCTTTTAAAGTTGTGCCATTCTTATGCGCAGCCTTTGCAATCTTTGCCGCATTGTCATAACCAATATGCGGATTCAGCGCTGTCACTAACATCAATGAATTGTCTAAATGCTTTTTGATCTGCGCGCGGTTGGCGTCAATATCTTTCACACAGTGATCCGTAAAAGATTCGCAAGCGTCAGACAGCAAACGAATTGAGTTCAGCACATTAAAAACAATCAGCGGTTTAAAAACATTCAATTCAAAATGGCCATTCATTCCACCAACGGAAACAGCCACATCGTTCCCAACCACTTGAGCACACACCATGGTCATGGCTTCACTTTGTGTTGGATTTACTTTGCCGGGCATAATGGAAGACCCAGGCTCATTTTCTGGCAATAACAATTCGCCAATTCCACATCGCGGACCTGATCCCAGCAGCCGAATATCGTTTGCAATTTTCATCAACGAAACAGCTAAACTTTTTAAAGCCCCGCTGACTTCGACCAAGGCATCATGGGACGCCAAAGCTTCAAATTTATTTTCAGCCGAAGTGAAAACAATTCCGGTCTCTTTTGAAATCACTTTTGCAGCTGCTACCGCAAACTGAGGATGGGTATTTAAGCCCGTGCCCACTGCTGTCCCGCCTAAGGCTAATTCATGCAGATGAGGAAGCGTGTTCTTCACCCGCTGCAGTCCATGTTTCAGCTGCGTCGAATAGCCTGAAAACTCTTGGCCCAAAGTTAATGGTGTCGCATCCATCAAGTGAGTGCGCCCAATTTTTACGATGTCTTTAAATTCTTCAGATTTTTTTTCGAGCGCCTTTTGTAATTTTTCAACCATCGGCAGCAGTCGATGATGAACTTGATCGGCCACCGCAATATGCATGGCGGTCGGAAAAGTATCATTCGACGATTGACCTTTGTTCACATCATCATTGGGATGCACATCCTTAGCAGGAAGCTTGACGCCCATCATATTCATCGCGCGGTTGGCGATCACTTCGTTGGCATTCATATTGGTTTGAGTGCCCGAACCCGTTTGCCAAACCACCAACGGAAAATGTTCATCCAGTTTTCCTTGAATGACTTCGTCAGAGGCCTTCACGATCAGTTCTGATTTTTTTGTGTCCAATAAACCCAATTGCTGATTGGTGATAGCGGCACATTTTTTTAAAACACCCAAAGCTTTAATCATTTCGCGGGGAAATCGGTCGCCGCCGATTTTGAAATTTTCAATGGATCTTTGCGTCTGAGCGCCCCAGAATTTATCCGTGGGAACTTTGACTTCGCCCATGGTGTCTTTTTCAATGCGGAAATCCATTTAAACCCCTTGTTCTTTGCGGTGAACCATCGTGATCGCAGCTTGATCGGTGGGAAAAATCACCAATTCCTGAATATTGACATGCGGCGGTCGCCTTAAACACCAAACCAAACTTTCAGCAACATCTTGAGCTTTCAGTGGTTTCATGTTCTCATAAACTTTATCGGCCTTAGCTTGATCATCGAAACGGACTTTGGAAAATTCTGTATTCACCATACCGGGCTCGATATTAGTGACACGGATGTTGTGACCTAAAAGATCCATTCGCAATCCTTCAGAAATCACCCGCACGGCATGTTTAGTGGCTGCATAAACGGCACCGCCGGGATAAACCCAACGACCCGCCACAGAACCAATGTTCATAATATGGCCTGAGTTCTTTTTGATAAAAAATGGTAAAATTCCGCGCGTGAAATAAAGAAGCCCGCGAATATTCGTATCAATCATTAAATCCCAATCGGCGTAACTGGCCGTCTGAACTTTTTCTGCGCCCTTGGCAAGCCCGGCATTATTCACTAAAACTTCGACGGCGTTCAAATCGGTGGCCTCGCGTTTAAAAAAAGCATCCACCTCTGAAGCTTTTGTCACATCCACTAAGGCGATTTTTATGTTGATCTGCGGATGGTCTTTTTGAATTTCCTTTTGAAGGTTTTCCAAACGGTCTTTACGCCGAGCCAGCAAATAAAGGTGATATCCATCAGCGGCCATGGCCTTTGCCGTCGCCCAACCAATTCCCGAAGATGCCCCTGTAATAATCGCCCATGCCGCCATAGAACCTCGAGGCAGAATTAAATAACAAAGCCATGCCCCTTGTCAAACCAGGGGTGATGCCTTAAAACCAGCCATGGCAAAATATTGGCTGATGAAATCTGAACCCGAGACCTTTCCCATTGACCAACTGGCCAAAGATAAAACCACTTGGTGGGAAGGCGTCAGGAATTACCAAGCGCGTAACTTTATGATGAAAGAGATGTCACCTGGGGACGAAGTGCTTTTCTATCACTCTAACGCTGAACCTCCGGGAATTGCAGGCCTTGCCAAGGTTTCCAAAAAAGCAGCGCCGGATCAGACCCAATTCAATAAAAAATCAGAGTTTTTTGATCCCAAAGCAACTCTGGAAAAGCCGCGCTGGTTTTGTGTCGAGCTGAGTTTTTTAAAGAAATTTAAAAACTTTATTTCACTGGCTGAAATTAAATCCAATGCCTGTTTAAGCAAAATGGTTTTACTTCAAAAAGGCAGCCGCCTCTCGATCCAACCGGTCTCGGCGGTCGAATTTGAACTGATTAAAAAGTTGGGTCAGTGAATCGCTTGTTCCTAGCTCCCATGGAAGGCGTTACCGATTGGGTGATGCGAGACCTTTTGACCGACATCGGTGGCATTGACCAATGCGTGACCGAATTTTTGCGCGTCACAACCCAGCTGCACTCGAAAAAAGTTTTTTACAAATGGTGCCCTGAACTTCATACGGGATCCAAAACCAGAGCAGGTACGCCTGTATTTATTCAACTGTTGGGCGGACAGGCCGAGCCTTTGGCCATGAACGCGGCTCGGGCTGTTGGTTTGGGCGCCTTAGGCATTGATTTGAATTTTGGTTGTCCCGCAAAAACCGTCAACCGCCACGATGGAGGCGCTAGTTTATTAAAATTTCCTGAGCGAATTTTTAAAATCGTCAAAACCGTGCGCCAAAGTCTTCCCCAGGAGATACCGGTCACCGTGAAAATCAGACTTGGGTGGGACGATCCCAGCGCCTGCCTTGAAACCTCGCAGGCCGCCGCCGACGCTGGCGCGACATGGCTGACCGTGCATTGCCGGACAAAGATGGCCGGTTATAAACCACCCGCGCACTGGGAATGGATTCCGCGCATTCAAGAAAGAATTAAAATCCCCGTGATTGCCAATGGCGACATCGCAACCGTTGAAAGTTTTTTAAAATGCCGTGAAGTTTCAGGTGCCAGCCAATTTATGGTCGGGCGCGCCGCCTTGATGGATCCCCATCTATTTCTTAAAATCAAAAAACAAATCATGACTGGGAAAGAAGATTCCACATTAAATGATCCTGCGCCCTTGGGCCCACTGTTAATAAATTTCTTTGCGGCCAGCACCGCCCATATCAATGAGCACTTTGCCACCGCCCGCACAAAACAGTGGCTGAAACAGTTGTCTTTAAAAGAACCTCGCGCCAAAGCTGTTTTCGATGCGATCAAAGCTTTTAAAAAGCCCAGCGAATTCTACCAAGGTTTAGAAACGCATTCCGGGGATTTGACTTAACGACCTGGCACAGAATCAAAAAAGTGACAAAAGCCCCCTTCAGCTTTAGAATATTGATCCGAGGTGTCCCCGTGGCGAACGTTAAAATTTATGTGAAAGATCCTTGTCCCTTTTGTGTCCGAGCCATTCGATTATTGGAAGACTTAAAAATCGATTATGAAGAAATTGATCTGACCGGTAAAGAAGACGAAATCGAAAAGCTAAAAAATGAAACTGGCTGGAGAACTGTGCCGATGATTATGATCAAAGGGCAGCTGATTGGCGGTTATACAGATTTAAAAGCTTTGGTTGATGACGGCAAACTGAGCGAAATGCTAAAATAAAGATCTATTGGCGAAGTTCCGTGAACGGCACCATCTCTATTTTTTGTTGAAAAAATTCGCCGACTTTTAATTTGAGGGTCGCAAGATCATGACATCCCGAAGCCACGGAACACAACGCGTGGCCAAAATCCAACCAAACATGGGTGGTTTTTAAATAAAATTTTAATTTCCTAAGGGCTAGCGCCGGTGGGAAAACTTCTTCACAATAATTAATTAAATTTAAAAAGGCCCGACCATACTCGCGGCCTTCTTCTTCGGGCGATTGCGGTGCTGGACCCGATTGATTCACCGGATTGGCCCAACCTAATTTTTCTCCCACTTGCCACAACATCCACGGTCTTGCGGCTAAGCCGCGGCCTGACATTACAAGATCACAGCCCGTCATTTCCTTCATCGAAAAAACATCCTGCCATGTTTGAATATCGCCATTCCCCACGACGGGAAGATGAGTTTGGTTTTTTAAATTTTTAATCTGGCTCCAGTCGGCGTTGCCGCGACGCTTTTGAGCCCCAGTGCGTGGATGCAAGGTCAACCAAGCGGCCCCCGCTGACTCTAGACCACGAGTGAATTTTTTAAAATACTCTTCACCTTGCTCGGGCCCGGCCGCTCTTAATTTAACCGAAACCGGAAGTTTTGTGTGCCGAACCGTCATTTCAACGACTCGCGCGGCATAATCGGAATCACCCATTAAGGCGACACCATAATTATGTTTTAAAGCTTTCTGCACAGGGCAGCCCATATTGATATCGATTCCGTCGGCACCCCAATCTTCTAGCTTTCGAACGCTTTCGGCGATCGGTGTTTCTTCGTTGCCAAGAATTTGCGGCACTAGTAATTGTTCATTTTCCAACCTTTTTGTTTCGAAAGTCTGCCCGACATCTTCCTTTGGAAGCTTCCTAGAATTCAGCATTTCCGTCGGCCACAAAGTGATCGCTCCAGGCGGAAGGTAGTCGCGCAACAGCCTTCGCAAGGCGACATGGGAAATTCCCACCATCGGCGCTAAACAAACTGGAAAATTAATTTGCTCAAAGATTTTCGACATTGAAGGGCGAAGCTATCATGACTTGTGCGGGGCTTCCAAACTTCTTTTGCATGGACGGGCTTGCTAGGCCCTGGCAGGTTGATTTCAGACAGGAAAATCGAGGTTAAAGTTGAAGGCTCAACAAGGTCTGAAAATTGGTATCTTAGGCGGTGGGCAATTGGCACGCCTGCTGGTCTTGCAAGCCCACAGAATGGGTCTAGAACCCCATGTTCTGAGTGAAAAATCCGATGATCCAGCCGCCCAAGTCACGTCCCATTGGCATCAAGGTCGAACAAACCTGATCAAAGACTTATCTGCATTTTGTAAAAACATGGACCTGGTGACTTTTGAAAGCGAATTTATTCCCGCCGAGGCTTTAAAAACTTTGGATCAAACTTTTTCTAACAAAATATTTCCTAACGCTTCCTTGTTACGAGTTTTGCAAGATCGGCTTTCGCAAAAAAACCTCCTTCTAGAAAGTAATATCCCAAGCAGTCCCTTCGTGGCTTTAAATCAACCGGCCGATTTGCTAGAAGCCTACCAACTTTTTAAAACTGGTGTGGTCGCAAAAACAAGGCTAGGAGGTTACGACGGCAAGGGCACCTTTATCTTAAAATCTAAAAATGACGTGTCTGCTTTTTTAAAAAAACAAGATCTGAACAGTCATAGTTTTATCGCAGAGAAATTGATTTCATTTCGTCGCGAACTGGCTTTGCAAGTGGCAAGAAATAAAAAAGGAAAGATTCTATTTCTTCCCCTTGTCGAAATTCATCAAGCTGACAATCGATTGGACTGGTTGCAAGGACCTGTTCGCCACCCAAAGCTGCCTGGCTTACAAAAAAAGATAGCTTCTTTTTTGAAAAAAAAGAATTACGTCGGCGTGATGGCCTTTGAACTTTTTGATCAAGGCAGCGATTTAATAGTCAATGAAATTGCCCCCCGAGTTCATAATTCCGGCCATTACACGGTTGAAGCCTTAAATATAGATCAATTTTCTTTGCATTTACTAGCGGGTCTAAATCAGGATTTCCCCCCCTTAATCCTTCGCTGCAAAAATTTTTCGATGACTAATTTATTGGGCCAAGGATCCACAGAAATTGATATTTCCAGGCCCCTAACGGGAACTCTTCATTGGTATGGAAAATTAAAAAATTCTTTGGGTCGAAAAATGGGCCATGTCACCTATTTAGATTCTTCTGCGCGCCAAGCTTTAATAGAAAGAAAAAGGATTAAATTATGAAAATTCAGGTGGCTGTGATTATGGGCTCTAAAACGGACTATAAAATAATGAAAGGCGCCGAAGAAGCCCTGACTCTTTTTGGCATCAGCTTTAAAACCGAAATCGTGTCAGCTCACCGAACACCCGATCGCATGATGGAGTTTGGAAAATCGGCTGATGAAAAAGGTTATCAGGTGATCATTGCAGGGGCAGGATTTGCAGCCCACTTACCAGGAATGGTGGCGGCTTTAACACCACTGCCAGTGATTGGCGTACCCATTCTTTTAGGAAAACTAAAAGGCTTGGATTCAATGTTATCAATCCAACAGATGCCAAAAGGGATTCCGGTGGCGACCGTGGCGATCGATAATGCTTTTAATGCGGGCGTTTTGGCGGCTCGAATCCTGGGATTATCTTCGGATAAAATTCGCAAGAAACTTTTAACTTACAAAAAACAAAATGAAAAACTAGTTAAAAAGATGAATCAAGAGATCTTTTAAACAAGGCAGCCTGCCCGGAATAACCACAGCTCGCTCCTAAATCTGAATGAACAAGTGATAAATTGCTAATATCGGGGGATACATTTTGATCTCTTAGGCTTTGGGCCTCAGACAACAAAGACGCCAGGTCTTTGATTTCTTTTTCCATCTGCGGGTACATTTTATGATTTCGTCCTTTTGGAAGAGCTTGCATCAGCTGCTGCCCAATTTCTGCTGTTTGATAAATCATATCGCGCGCATATCTGAAATTAATTTCAATATAGGATTTTGAATTTAATAAATTAAAATTCGTTACAGTGTCCATTCGACCCTTTCGATAAAGATTTTGAAGCGTTGCTTCAACGGTCATCTCTTCTAAAGGAAATAATTTTAAATAAGCCAAAGCCATTGGCGCATAGATTAGCCAATAAGATGAAATGGCCTCGGCTGCCGCTGGATCGCGCAAAAAATTTTCTTTCTTTAAGGATCTAAATTGTCTTTGAGCTTCTGAATAAACTTGCGACCAGTGATCAACAAAAATTTTATCGTCAAAATTTTCAAAATGAGTTCGATAATCAGCAAACAGAGCATGTATAAACTCGTGAGCTAAGGTCCAACGGTCCGCATCGTCTCGGATCAGGATCACAGAGCGATTTTCGCCATATTCAAGGGCTCGAGAGTTCGACAGGAACAAACCTAGCAAGGCACCTCCCGCGATCGATCGATCAATTTCTTGAAAGAATCTTTGCAATTGGTCAGGGGGCTCCGGCAAAGTTGAAAAATTATGACAACCTTTGGACGGCTTAGGAACAGCAAAAATATTCACACGACTTTGTTCGATAAAATTGACCATCTCATGGGCTGAGGCGCCCACCATCGCTAAGAGCTGTGCTTGATCAAAGGTCTTATGAAAGCTGACAGTCGTGTATTGAGGTCGTCCCCCTTGATTGAACAGCGGTGGACCCTGATCAAAAGTGAAGGTGCATGAGTTTTTTTCGTAAGCGGATAAATCTTGGGTGATGGAACTTTTTGAAATCTTGGATTCAGTAGGACCTTGGCAGCCCAAAAAAAATGGGCTTAATAAAATAATTTTTAGCACTGACGGTTTCAAGAAAGACCCCTCACGAAGAGGATCTGTCTTAACAGTCAGATGAGGTCGTTGACAAAGAATCAGATGGAAATTGAAATTTTTTTGCAATCACCGAATAGACCCCGAACAAGACCGTCGAATGCAAAAGATCACCAAGAATTTGTCCTTGAAAAAATGGCAATGCCATCAAAAAGCAATTCAGCAATCCTTGAGTTGTTAAAGGGTACAGCCCTCCCACAATCCAAACTCCGAAATTAGAAATGACAAAAAAGATCAAGCTTGAGGCCAAAGACATGCCAATCACTGAGGCTGGTTGAAGCTTTTGTAGGTATCGAATCCCCAAAAAAGAACAAATCGCCACAGCTGTGTAAGTAAATAGCATTGCATTGTGAACACCCAGTATCAAATCTGTGATCAAAAAAGCAAACAATGGAACCGCAAAAGCTAGACGTCGAGGTTTCAAGTAGGCGCCCGCAAATAATGCGACAGATCCGACGGCGGTTAAATTCCAGGGATGAGGAATTAATCTAGAAAAAACGGCGACAATAATTAATATAAAAACGGTGAATGTACGGTTTGTCATGAGGGATTTATAGCATTTGTGTCTCAAAATACAACAAAATGGGCATCGAATTCTCAATTTCGAACGTCAACATTAAGGACACGTCTATGATTTAGAAGATGAATAGGTTTAAACAGTTATTTCAACAAGTTAATCATCTCTATCAAGGCAGGTCGCCTAGAATAAAGACAGTCTTATAACCTTTAGAGGCGTCTCCATCCAGCCGAGTAGGTACGGTAATTGTATTAAGTTAAGATGGGGGTCGTTATGATGGCAGCAAAAAATAAACGAAGAAAATTAAGGAATCAAACCTACTTATTAGGTTTATCGTTAGTCACAATTGTCAGCTTCACGAACTGTGGGCAGCCCGGAGCGATCGACTTGAAGGCCGCGGACCAACCATCGTCCGCCATTCAAGGCCTGGATCCTGCTCTTCCGACGGCTAAAAAATTAGTCCCGAAATCATTAGCTATCGATGTTAACAGCTCGACGAATAAAAAACTGGATGTCCTTGTTGTCATTGATAACTCGGGATCTATGGCCACAGAGCAAGCCAACATGGCTCAGCGTTTTAATACTTTTATTGATGAATTGAACGGCCTGGATTGGCAAGTAGGAATCGTCACCACTGACGTGTCTCAAGATACTGAGCTTAGGGACGGAAGACTTATTCCTTTCCGGGGTGGCTTTACAGGACGAGTGATCACTTCACAAATGGATCTTGCCACAGCCAAAGACTCGTTCGCACAAACAATCCAGCGCTCAGATCCAAATGCTAGTGGTGATGAGCAAGGGATCGCCGCTAGTTACCGCGCCATCGAACGCAGCCAAGTGGCTGGAAGTGACAACAGTGCCCTTTTTCGTGCTGACGCCGCCTTAGCGATTGTTATTGTGACAGATGCCAACGAAAGTCCAAAGGGTGGTGTTGCGACTCTTCGCAATGATCCAGCAAAACTGATCTCGTTGATCAAAGGCATCGCACCTCAGAAAGCCATTAGCATTAATTCCATCATTGTTAAATCTGGCGATAAAGCCTGTTTAAGTGTGAATGGGAATGAATCTTATGGCACCGTCTATGAGGCCGCTTCAGGTTCAACGGGTGGTGTGATCGGAACTGTCTGTGCCGCAGATTATGCCAGTCAATTGACTTTGATTGGTCAAACAGCAGCTGGTTTAGTCAACTCAATCACGTTAGCTTGTCAGCCTGTTGATGCGAACGGTGACGGGAAAGTCGATATCGAAATTCGCGATCCAAATATGAATATCGTTTCAGGTTACAATCTCCAGGGCTTACAAATAAAACTTTCGACACCTTTAAGTATTGGAAGAACAAACGTTAAATATTATTGCCTGGAATAAACAAGCATGACCGTTTGCTCCCCTAGCGGATCAAACGGTTCTTCACTAAATCTTGCACAACACTCGGATCCGCCAAGGTGGAAATGTCCCCCAGCTGGTCCGGTTGATTTTCAGCGATCTTTCTTAAAATCCTTCGCATGATTTTTCCTGACCTAGTTTTTGGCAAAGCGGGCGCCCACTGTAAATAATCTGGTTTTGCAATGGCACCGATCTCTTTTCCCACCCACTGAATTAATTCTTTCCGTAACTCATCGGATGGGAGCCTGTCATTTTTTAAGGTCACATAAACGTAAATGCCTTGGCCCTTGATCTCATGAGGACAACCGACCACGGCGGCTTCGGCGACACTGGCATGGCCCACCAACGCACTTTCTATTTCAGCAGTTCCTAAACGATGCCCTGAAACATTCAAAACGTCATCAACCCTGCCCGTGATCCAATAATAACCATCAGCATCGCGGCGACAACCATCACCGGTGAAATAATAACCTTTGTAAGCCGCAAAATAAGTCTCTTCAAAACGCTGGTGATCATTAAACACAGTTCGCATTTGACCTGGCCAAGAGTCTTCAATAACGAGCACTCCTTCACCGGCGCCTTTGATCTCTTGCCCTTCGGGTGTTAAAAGTTTTGGCTTCACACCAAAAAAAGGCAAGGTCGCTGATCCTGGCTTTAAATCTGTGGCCCCGGGAAGTGGCGAAATTAAAATCCCCCCGGTTTCGGTTTGCCACCAAGTATCAACGATTGGACAACGCTCATCGCCAACCACTTTGTAATACCATAACCAAGCTTCGGGATTGATGGGCTCGCCGACACTGCCTAAAACTCTTAACGACTTTCGCGAAGACGACTTAACGAGCGCATCCCCTTCACGCATTAAAGCTCGGAGGGCTGTCGGAGCCGTATAGAAAATATTGACGCTGTGTTTGTCGACGATCTGCCAAAAACGCTCACAGGTTGGAAAATTCGGAATACCTTCAAATAATAAAGTGGTCGCACCATTGCAAAGGGGACCGTAAACAATATAGCTGTGTCCTGTCACCCATCCAACATCCGCCGTGCACCAATAAATTTCCTTTTCTTGATAATCAAAAATGTATTTATGTGTCATGGCCGCATATAATAAATATCCTGCGGTTGTGTGTAGAACCCCTTTGGGCTTATTCGTTGAGCCCGAGGTGTAAAGCATAAATAAAGGATCTTCGGAATTCATTTTCTCGGCGGGACACTCGGATCCAACACTTTTAACTTCCTCATGATACCAAAGATCGCGACCAGGCTTCATAAAAATATCTGCACTCCGATGTTTGACCACTAATACTTTTTGAACCTGCGGTGATTTCTCTAAAGAAAGATCGACGTTCTTTTTTAAGGGAACCGCTTTTCCGCCACGCACGCCTTCATCGGCTGTGATGATGAATTTTGATTGAGCCCCATTCATGCGATCAGAAATAGAGTCCGGCGCAAATCCTCCAAAAACGACGGAGTGCATGGCTCCGATGCGGGCACACGCCAGCATCGCAAAGACCGCTTCGGGAATCATCGGTAAATAAATGGTCACGGCATCACCCCGCTTAACACCATTTTTTTTAAGGACGTTCGCAAACTTGCAAACTTCATCATGCAATTCTTGGTAAGTGATTTTTCGGCTCGCTGTTTCGGGGCTGTCGGCTTCCCATATCAGGGCGACTTGATCTTTTCTTTGGGGAAGATGGCGATCGACGCAATTGTAGCAAGCATTCAACTCTCCCCCTTCAAACCATCGGATCGAAACCGGTGAATGGAAGCTCGTGTTTTTCACTTGGGCCCATTTTTTTGACCAACTGAGTTGTTCAGCCTGCTCGCCCCAAAATTTTTCGGGATCCTGAATGGAGCTTTCGTAAAGATCCTGATATTTTTTTTTGGTGATGAAGGATTTTTTTGCAAAATCGGCTTTTATAGGAATGATTGTTTCTGACATGGCTTCCCCCTGTCAGACTATCTCATTTGACACTTCAAATTGCCAACCACTCCGTAGTTTCCGCAGCCCATCATAAAGAGGCCCCAGGAAGAGACCGGTTTTGCCGACCTAGCGATGTCGCCTTGATAACCTAAACCCATCTGACAGGCGCCATTGTTGCCGACATTAAAAAAATCAGCTTTAAACTTTCCGCTGGCAATGGCGCGCTTGGCGGCCAAAGACTGAAAGGCCTCTAAATTTTGGGGCTTTATCTTTGAAAATTTTGTGGCGATTTTAATATTTTTAAGGGTCGAAGAATCGGATCACTGAAAAACCATTCGAGCGTAGCCTTGATCAAAAACTTTTCCTTGTG